>JANMSE010000010.1:0-9837 GCA_031389045.1 Deltaproteobacteria bacterium
TCGTGCTCCAAGCGTGACACCGCCTCGAACTGCTCTAATAACTCCCGATCCAACAGCGTCCTGCTCGCCACGCCGGTCGTGGCGTCAAAGGCGAGCGCATCAATCGACACGCCTAACGCGGTGGCCAAGCGCATGAGCACGTCCAGCGTGGGCGAGGACTTGTCGGCTTCGTAGCGGCGAATCTGGGAGATTGCCACGCCGCTTTTGTGCACCAACGCCTCTTGGGTTAAGCCTTTCTCTTTGCGCACCGTTGCCAAGTTCCGACCAAACGCCACAGGGAAGCCCTCCTTCGTTCGCTCTCAAGTTGGGCGCTATCCTGGCACGAGGGTGTGCGAACCCTGGGCGGATGCGCCGTCGGGGCGGGCGGTGTGACTTGACAACCGCAGCCCTCTTATGACACGTAACATACCTGATTAGGTACTCTCTAAATTTCCTCCTGACAAGCATCGCTCCACCTATTGGCAGCTTTGGGCAAGAAGCTCCGCGGCATGCTGGAGCAAGGCTTCTTGGATCAGAACCACCTCAACCCAACAGTCCTTCTTCCTTACACAATCAGATGCTCCTTAGTAATGATGACCGGCAAGCGACCAAGCTCGATAAAATTGGGCTCGTCAGCGCGCGTGCGCGCGTATTCTGGCGTGGTCGCTGATGTGCGCATCGACTGTGTACTCTCGAACCAGGTGATCGCGACGCCATCGTAGACCGGAGTTTTTCCGCTGGCGTACACCGAACGCCGCGTGTGACTCTGCACGTAGCGCCGGACCACGGGAATCGATGCCCCAAGCGGGCCGTGAATCTCGCGCCAATGTTTCTGAAAAGCTTCTATCGACATGCCTGGTTTGTGGGTCACGAATTCCAGGTTTTTGACCGCATCCGGCGGAATCGCCCCCGGCTTAATCACATGTTCGTCGGTGATGATTGAGCCCACCGTAGAAGGATCGAGGAAATTCTTCTCATCCGCCAGCACTGCGGCCGCTTCCTTCGTGCCCGCTAACGCGCGCATCGCATCGGTATCGTCGAACCACAATTCAGCGGCACCATCGTACACCGGTTCCCCTTTGCGATAGCCGGATAGCAACGTATGGGATTGCACGTATTTCCGAATACCAGGCAACTGACACACGATATCAGCGTGCGTTGTCCGCCAGTAGTGCTGGAACGCCTCCACGGAGAGACCAGGCTTCCGCTTGAAGAACACGATATTCTTGACCATGATAGGAACTCCTTTGCTCAGAGGGATGCTTGTCTCTACTCTGGATCAGCGCCTGTGGTCAAGAGAATTGAGAGTTTTTGAGCAAAGGCGTATAAGACGTGGGACGTGAAACGTGAAGCGTACAGCGTAAGGAGAATTTTCTCCTCAATCTTCAGTCCTGAAGTGCCCAGTCCTTCTTTATACTCGCAACTGACTTGGAGGAAGTATGCTTTCCATCGGCTACATGCCCGACACGCACGGCGGACCCTACGAACAACCGGAACCGGACGCGGAACGCTCGGCTCAGTTCGCCGAACAGTTGTTGCGGGAAGCAGAACAGGCCGAACGGTCGGGCTTCGATGGCGTCTTCGTGCCAGAACGACACGCGCGTCCTGAGTGTATGTTTCCAGCTCCCCTCACGCTCATGGCGGCGATCGCGGCACGGACACACCGAGTGAAGATCGGCTCGTATGTGATGATGCCCCCACTCTACAATCCCGTGCATCTCGCCGAAGAAGCCGCCATGATCGACCTCCTCTCACGCGGACGACTCGTGCTGGGAGTCGGAGTGGGGTATCACCCGCGCTACTTCGAGCATTTTGGGGTGCCCATTACACAACGTGAGGGTCGCTTCGAGGAATGCCTGGACATCATGCGCACCGCCTGGCGAACTCCCGGTCCGACCACGTATCATGGGAAGTATTACAACTACGAGGCGATTCATCTCACGCCAAAGCCGTATCAGAAACCCCATCCTCCCCTCTGGATCGGGGCTTTTGGCCCTAAGTCGATCGCACGTGCGGGTCGGCTTGGTGACGTGTGGGCCATGGCGCCCTTTCTGGACCGACCCGACGCGCTGAAAGCCCAACTCGATATCTACCGTGAGGCTGCCATCAAAGCTGGTAAAACGCCTCGCATTGCCCTCCTTCGCGACGGCTGGTTAGCCCCAAGCATGGAAGAAGCGGAACAGACGTTTGGTCGCCTCTGGGTGGAAGAGTGCAAGTTCTATTTTCGCTGGGGCATGCTCGCTCCGACCGCGGACTTTCGCGCGGAATCGGATTTCACGGTTGCAAAAGTCCGACGACACATGGTATTGGGCACGGCTGACGATTGGCTCGAACAACTGGACTATTGGCAACGGGAGTTTGGGGTGGAGTGGTTCATCTTCCGCTGCCGCCTCCCACTCGGCCCTGGCCCTGAACAAACACTGGACTGTATCCAACGGTTAGGCGAGGAAGTGTTACCAAGATTAAAACGGAAAACGTGACCCGTACAAACAAAACCTCTTAAGTTTCCCTTACGTTTGACGCTTTACGTTTTACGTCTTTACTGAGAAGGAGCGCGGTTCGATGGATTTCCAATATACCCCCCAACAAGAAGCGTTTCGGGCGGAAGTGCGCGATTGGCTAGAGAAGAATTTGTCGCCGGATTTATGTGTCGAAGACCCACGCGATGAACGGATCGCGCCAGACCGTGCAACGTTTGAACGCCGCCGGGAATGGCAACGCACCATGTACAAGGCGGGTTGGGTCGGGCTCGCCTGGCCCAAGCAGCTTGGGGGTCAGGGCGCGGGTCTTATTGAGCAAGTCATTTTCGATGACGAATACACCCAAGCAAAGGCTCCCGTGCTTCCCGGCACCTCCGGCCTCGCGCTCTGCGGTCCAACCTTGGCGCAATGGGGAACGGAGGAACAGAAGAAACGGTTCCTGCCTCGCATCCTGAATGGGGATGACATCTGGTGCCAAGGCTATTCCGAGCCTGGCGCGGGGTCCGACCTCGCGGGCCTGCAAACCCGCGCGGTCGAGGATGGTGATGTCTTCGTCGTCAACGGCCAGAAGGTGTGGACCTCAGGCGCGCAGTATGCCGATTGGATCTTCATGCTCGTGCGCACCGATCCCAACGCGCCGAAGCATAACGGCATTAGCTACTTGTTAGTGGACATGAAAACCCCTGGCGTGACCGTCCGTCCACTCGTGCTCGCCAATGGCCATGCGCATTTCAATGAAGTGTTCTTCGAGGATGTCCGAGTCCCAAAAGCCAATCTCGTAGGCCCCAAGAATGAAGGCTGGAAGGTCACGATTACGACCCTGATGTTCGAGCGCACATTCGCCGGTGGTGGGAATTATGCCGATCAAATCCTGCGCCTGGCCGCGCTGGCGAAGCAGTTTCACCTCGACGGGCAACCCGCCTGGGACCAGAGTTGGGTGCGGCAGAAGCTCTCGCAATTGTGGATCGAAAGCGAAAGTCTGAAATACACCCGACTTCGTGGCCTCACCAAACAACTGAAGGGTCTGCCCCCAGGACCAGAGGGGTCGATGCTCAAGTTATGCGGCTCCGAACTCGGTGTGCGGATCGCGCAATTCGCCAGTGAGATGCTGGGGTCACATGCGGTCGTGAACTTAGCGACGGATACCGTGCCGGACGCGCCACGGTGGTTCAACCGTCTGCTTAGTGCGCGGCAATACACCATCGCTGGCGGTACCAGTGAGATTCAGCGCAATATCATGGGCGAGCGGGTGCTGGGGCTACCGAAAGGTTAAGAGAGATACTCGGTATACGCTTTTCGCGCCGAGCTCAGAGCAGGGCGGTGGAGAAGTCACCCCTGATTGATGGGACGCTGGCCACTGCGCGCGCGGCGCATGCTGGCCCGTCCAATAGCTGAATCAGAGCTATGGATGGTTAAAAACAAAGAGTGAGGACGAGAAGACTCCCGGATTCCGCTTCGCTTCAGCCGGGCTCCGCAACTGCGCTATTTCGACTTTTGCTGACACACTGGACAGTGATTGAGAGCAAATAGTCCAATGAGCCAATTCTGAGAAGACTGACCACTAACCGCTTTCCAAAGGAGGCGCGTATTACACTTGGGACATTTCACGGCGAAACAAGCCCAGGCAAAACTACCAAGCCCAAGGGTGAGGCCAGTTAAAAGTAAGAGCGCTAGCTGCTCGGCACTTTGATTGTGCCCGACACTAATTGCAATCATTACAAGGACAAAGCCAAGAAGTAACAGAACAAAAAAAGAGAAAGCTTCCAGAGCTGGCCGGAAGATTTTAAATACGAACTATCCTCAAATGTAATCGCCACGACCGTAAAATTGATGAGGCTTGTTGCGCCGACCAAGACACCTGTTTCAAGGCCGGTAAACGCCACTCCCCCTAAGGTAGCACCAGTAAACCCACTTGCTGCGTACCGGAAGGGGGTGATTGTGTTGAGAATTTTGGCTATTTTCCCCGAGGTCAAAATGCCTAGACCAACCCCAGGAACAAGGGATGGGTGAAAAAACCCAGGAAGCGTTGCATTGACAAGATTGAAAGTCTCTTTCCACTTTTCTTGAAATGTTTGACATCTTTGAGGCCCTAACCCATTTGAGTCAATTCGATTGACTGGGTCAGTAAAGCTATACCCGTACAAATTGAGATCGCCACCCCGGAAGCGAATCGGGTCCTTCGCGGTCCACCTGCCCGTCTCCGGAGCATAATCCCGCGCCCCATGCCGCACCAAGCCGGTATCGCGATCATAAATCCCGCCGGCGAAGCCGAAGGGCTGGAAACCGGGGTTGGTGTCGAGAATCACCGTGCCGAACTCATCGTAGTCCATCCGCTGGACAATCGCCCCGGTGGTGCTGTCCACCACCAACCGTGGACTGCCGAGATGATCGGCGATGATCCGATACGTCACCCCGCCTTTGAGCATGTACTGCGGGATGTTGCCCGCCCCACAGCCACAGTAGACAAACCGGCTGACCAGATTGCCTGCGCCATCCAGCTCCGCCACCGGCTCTACCTGATTCTCGTACAAGAAGCCTTGCACCAGACTGCCGTTGACCTGCTTGCCGATGGGCTGTCTCAGAAGATGAATACAATTGCAACGTCCCCTATTTGCGGTTCCAGACTACCTCGCTAAAAACTCCTCAACCTTATGTTTGACCTCCTGGGCACGATCCCTTTGCCCGACTTGTCCCAGCACAGAGCTAAACGCAGTCAAGAATTCAGCGAATTCGCGCTTCTCACCGTCTTCTCTGAGTAAATGACTTCTCTTGCAAAAGGAATCATAGGCATGGGATAGATGCTTCAGCGCGTCGGCATGCTGACCGAGAGCTAAATAACTGCGGCCTAGATATGCGTGGTAGAGGTCGTTCCGTTCATGGTGCGGGTCGAGTTGACAGACTTTCTCTAAAAGGCGCACGGCCTCCTGGTATCTCCGCTGATGAAACCGTACGAGCGCTCTACCGTACAGGCATGCAGCCCTCACTCCTGCGAAAAGAGCCATTTCGTGTCCTTTAGAACGCGGAAACAATGCACCCCAGAATGCAGGCTTGGCGTTTCAAGAAATTGTTGGCAAAGGCAGAGCGGCAACTCCCAATACACAGCCTGATAAAGTTCCCTGGATCTCCTCCAGGATCGGTATCGTACTTCTCAGGTTGATCTGGTTCACCAACGGTCTCTATGAGTTTGGTGAACACTAGCGCTATACCGGCGAGGATAGCCGCAACTGACACGGCCTTAATGGTACGTATCCCTGCTTGAATTGCGGCCCCTACAGAGAAGCCCTGCAGTGTATCCCCATACAATCCGGAGGGATCGATCCGGTTGATTGGATCATTCAACACATAGCCGTAGAGATTCGTGTCACCGAGCGGACAGCCGATTGATGGGTCGTGTACGAACCCGATGGGGTCTTTGGCGGTCCACCGCCCCGTCTCCGGATCATAATCCCGCGCGCCGTGGCCACTTCGCCGAGGCTGTTATACGTCAGCGCGTCGGTGACCGTACCCACCGTGGTGCCGCTGAGTAGGCCATTCACATTGTCCCGCGTGAGCGTCATCGCCCCCGCGCCGGTCAAGAGGTCGTCAGTGTCGTAAATGAAGTTGACGGTGTTGCCCCCATTCACGCTCTGACTGGTCTTGCGGTAGTTGTTGTCATACGTCCAGTTCACACTGCCACTCACCGGCCCACTCCAGGTGCTGCTCAGCAGCAGACTGCCGTCATACGTGTACCCCACACTACCGCCAAACGAGGCACTGGCCGCACTCAGATTACCCTGGGCGTTGTAGCTGTACGAGATGAGACTAGAGGCTGGAGACTGGGGACTTGGGAAGACTTGGGAACTCAGGCGTCCCGCTCCGTCGTAATTCAACTGCACCTGTTGCCCATCGGGTCGGGTGATGCGGGTCAGCTTGCGATCCACATCATACGCATACTGCGTGGTGTTGGTGCCGCCGCCACTGACAAAGGGGGCCAGATAATCTTTCTCCAGATTGACCGCCGTGTAGGTGAATTCATGTGGGGGTTTGCCGGGCGGAGTGATCGACGTGACATTGCCAGTGGCGTCGTAGCTGTACGTGATGATCCGGTTATCGGGCAGGGTCTGCTGCGTGACTCGGCCCGCACTGTCGTACTCGAACTGCACGGTGCGATTGGCACTGTCGGTGATCGTACCCAAGCGGCCCAGACTGTCATACGTCATGGCCGCACTGCGTCCGCCTTGACTGCGTGACGCTAACCGGCCTCGCGCATCATAACTGAACGCCGTGGGCGCCAGCGTGCCTTGTTGCTGCTGCGTCACCCGCCCTTGGGGGTCGGTCACCGTCGTGCGCTTCCGGCCCGCGGGTGACGTATCCGTCGCGGTGCGGGTGGTGGCGTTATAGGTGCGCGTGGCGGTGCGGCCATTGAAGTTGACGGTGTCGGTCTGACTGGTCAGACTGAGCGGATTGTTGGGATCACTCAGCGTCGCCGTGCGGGAGTTGGTTAAGGTGCCGGTCTTGCCCCCCGGCGTGCTGACGTTGAGATTGGTTGGTATTGGGGATTGCAAGCCAAAGCGGGGATCACCCGCGACACTCACCGTCTGGGTGATACCATCGGGTTGGGTGATGGTCTGTTTCCCATCGGTGCCAATCAGCGTGACCTGCTGGGTGCCATCGGGCAGTACGTTGGTGCGCCGTTGTTGACCATCGGGCAGATACTCCACTTTGTAGGTGCTCTGCTCACCCGCCGCCGTGCTGTGCTGCACTTGATAGCCATTGGTAATCACACTGCGGGTGAGCGTATCGCCACCACCTGCCGGGTCACTGGTCTGGATCAACCGTCCGCCACTATCGTACTGAAAGCTGGAGGCCGGTTTTCCAGGCGGTGTGGTGCTCGTCAGCAAGCCATCCGCTGTGTAGCTGAAGCTCGTGCTCTCGCCATTGGGATTGGTGAGACTCGCCAGATAGCCATTGGCGTCCAGCGTGATGCTGTTGCTCTGGTTGTATGGCCCGGTGATGCCAGTCACATTGCCACTGGCGTCACGGATGATCGTCGTGACGTTGTTGTTGGCATCGGTGACGGTGACCAATCGCCGCGCACTGTCGTAACCAAACGAATAGATCACGGTGTTTGTGTGCGCGTTGACCGTGCGTAAATGCCGCCCCGAGTCGTTGAAGATATACAGCTCGCCGCCATCCGCGGCGGCAATTACAATATCGCCTACGGCCGCAAACCCAGGAAGCATCGAACGGACGCGGCGAAGACGATCAGCCCGGATGGCTGTGGTTTTGGATCCTGCCGTGGCGATATACAAGGCGCGATCGGGACCCACGGCCACGCCCTGCGCCGTCCACAGCCCCGCGTTGCGCGGCGGCCCGCCATCCCCACTGTAGGTGGTGGTTCCGTTGCCGGCTACCGTGCTGATCCGCCCCTCCGTATTCACTCGTCGGACGCGATTGTTCGTAGAATCGGCAATGTACAAATTGCCTTCCCCATCCAGGGTGATCCCCATATTGCCCGAGGTAAACCCCAGCGTGGCGCTCGTGGCTGGGCCACCATCGCCCGAGAATCCATTCTGAAAAAGAGTACCGGCATAGCGGAAGATTCGCCCGTCTGGGCTCACCCGCCAAACCACTCGATAGCCAGCATCAGAGATAAAGAGGGTGCCATCGCGGGCCACCACCACGTCCCGGGGAGACGACAGGGCGGCGGTAATGGCGGATTGCCCCTCACTGGGAGCGCCCGTGAGGCCACTGCCCGCCACGGTACTCATCACTCCCGTCGGACTCACCTTACGGACGCGCCGGTTCGAAGTGTCGGCAATGTATAGATAGCCTGCGGCATCAAGGGCAATGCCACGGGGATCTTGGAGAGCCGCGGCGGTCGCAGGACCTCCGTCCCCATTGAACCCACGAACCCCAGTCCCAGCCACAGTCGAAATGATGCCGGTCGGAGCTACCTTCCGGATCCGCTGGTTATTGCTATCCGCGACATAGACTGTCCCGTCCTCCGCCACCGCAATCCCCATAGGGATGTTCAACCGAGCACTCGTCGCCGGGCCGCCATCGCCACTATAGCCACCACTCTCCCCGCCCGCGACGAGCCGGAGAATTCCATCACTCCCAACTTTGAACACAGAGGCTTCATCGGTCAGATACACCGTCCCGGTGGCGTCTGCTACCACCTCATAGGGGGAAAACAAGGCTGCATTCGTGGCCGGTTCGCCAATGCCGACCGCACCACTCGGGCGATTACTCCCAGCAACCGTCTCAATGAGTGTCCCGAGGTTCTCACTGCTGGCGTCCTGTCCACTACGCTGGGTTCCATCCCCCACGTGAAGAGTTCGCCCCTGCGGGTCATACACATGATGAGCATCAAGACTCCACCCGCCCAGTCCTTGCCCCTTGGCCTCCCAGGTGCCAATCGGCCCCGCCCATTGGCGAGTCGCCGCAACCTCCCCACGGGCGTTCACCGGCGGTGACAGCGGCATCCCAGAGGTCTGCCCAAAGGCCGGGCCCTGGGCCACGGGTTGCTGGTACGCTAACGGATAAAAAAACTTGATCGTGATCGCCGTCTGCTGGCGTCCGTTGAGCGCGCGCCCATAGACATCCTTCCCATCCCACGTAAAGGGGAGAACAAGGTTGGGCCGAGGCGCAAAGCTCTGACTGATCCGCCGCCCAGCGATGTGGATATCCACCTCGATCCGTTTGAGTGAGGCCGGAATACTGGCCCCGCTCACGGGAATGTTGAGGGTGTAGGCCTCTGCCCGTGCACGCGAGCGATCACTGCGATAATGCAACGTAAACGGGGCTCCCGTGAGGTCGACTTGTTGTGCCAGCGCTTGCGGCTGATGCACAATGCCATTGCCTGTGGCTCCGTCGGGGTTGTCGAGGATCGCCGCTTGCTCTCTCTGCGCGGTGAGGTCAGCGCCGTTCGGGACAATGGCGTCCGCCGGTGGTCGTATCCCCCAGTTAAAATCCATGCCTTGAAAGAGGGTCGTGGTCGTCCGCCAGACACTCGCCCCCGCAACGTAAGTATCCGCTAGCACTGCCGCTTCGGAGAGCGTGATTCCCCACGCCGCTAAAGTGGCAGAATCGTCAGCCACGTTATCGTTGTTACTATCAAGTTGCGCGACCCCACCACTGACCGCGAGAATCTTAATGACCGTCCCATTGGGCTGCGGCATCCACGTCCCTTGCTTTCGATCAAAAACCCCGACCGGGACTGCGCCGCCGACAGGCATGGCAAGAAAGTTATCCACCTCACCTTACGCGCCAGGGGCAAAAAAGGTGTAGAATCGCCGGTATGAAAGCACAAGCGATAGCCGATTTGTATTCCGATTACTTACTGGCTTCATTTGGGGCCACCACGGCGACGGGGCTCAGCGAACTGCTGGAGGGG
>JANMSE010000049.1:0-14840 GCA_031389045.1 Deltaproteobacteria bacterium
GTTTGCTCGTTTCCTCTCAGCGGCTCACCCCGCTGAGGCCGCCGCGCTTATAGCAGAAGATGAGGGGGGAAGTGAAGACCGCAGCCTGCGCTGCCCTTGCGTATCTCTAGAAAAAGTCAAGCTTGCTTGCCGGAAGCACACGTTTATGGCGGTTGCATCTGCTTGAGCCGTGGGATCTTGCTCAGGTTGGAGAACCTCGACTGGCTTCGCCTTATCGTGAGCGTTCAGCTCAGCTCGGCGTTGTTCGAGCTGGGCCTGGAGTCCGCTACGGTACTCAGGAGCTGTTTGCTCTTCGAGTGAAACGATCTTCGCGTTGAGTTCCGTTAGTTCGCCGGTGAGTTGTTTAATGCGTTCCTCGGTTTCGTTGGTCAAGTAGGCGACGAGCTCTTGCAGTGACCCTTTACCTAGACGGTCGGCGTCGCCCACATGGGAGTAGATAACCTCCATTAGCTCGCGATTGAACTGCGTGTCTTGAGATTCCTTCAGCTCTGTGCAGATGGTTTCTAGGTAGTTCTGGGGGATATACTTGACGAGTTCTGGTATCGTGTGGTCCGGCTGGCCATTCAGTCGCCGTGTAACTAGAAGGGTAAGCCCCCAGCTTTGCTGGGGGACTCGCAAAGTTTGACAGTTGCGGGAGTGAAGAACAACCTCCGATCCGTGAACCGCTCAAAGGCAAACGGAAAGGAGGCCGTTAATGAACGAGTATCAGACTCTAAGTCATACGAAATGGGAATGCCACTATCACGTGGTGTTTATTCCGAAGTACCGGCGTAAAGTGTTGTATGGTCAATTACGGCAGCACTTGGGAGAGGTGTTTCGGGAATTGGCCCGACAGCAGGAGAGTCGGATTGAAGAAGGCCATCTGCAAGCCGACCATGTCCACATGCTGCTGGTGATCCCGCCCAAGTATGCGGTGGCGCAGGTGGTGGGGGATCTGAAAGGGAAGAGTGCGATTCATATCGCGCGGACGTATGGGGGGCGGCGGCAGAATTTTGCGGGGGAACACTTCTGGGCGCGAGGCTACTTTGTCTCGACGGTCGGGCACGACGAGGAGGCCGTGCGCCGCTATATCCGGGCGCAAGAGACCGAGGAGCAACGACTGGAGCAGTTAGAGTTGTTCAAGAAGAAATAAGCGCCCGCTTGGCGGGCTCTGGGTTTGACCGTGTGAGCCACCTTGGGTGGCCCATGAAAGCGTACCAATAACCGCTTTGAGCGGTTCACGTCCCTAAGACCTCCGGCTTTGCCGGAGGATATTTATTTCTCGCCCTGACTTCCACGTGACTGTGGCTTGGAACATAGTTCCCAGCCTCGCCTTGGGATCCAAAAATCGCTCTCTTGTTAAGAAGGAGAAGTGCTCGCCTGCATGGGTGTCTCCCACCAGGGCCAATATATCGGCGAGTGCGCTCTTACCACTTCCTTTGTTGCCGATAACAGCAACAAGTCCGTGGTTGAGAGGGATTTGTCCGCTAAACCAGTTTTCTTCCTGGGGCGCTTGTTCCTCTTTTGTAAAGCCTACAGAGCTTATGTACTTTGTCGCGTTCTGCTCGATTTGGGTCATTGAGGATGGGAAATCGCCTATGAAAACACGCGACTCAGGCTCGTAGAGGAGGTGCCGTAGTCCCTGAAACGTAGGATCAGCCTTAATCCATGTGTGCCGATTCTCTGCCGGTTCAAACAGTGATTCATAGGCATGTGAGTCAGAACCATGAACGCACGGTTTTAGACCTTTGAACTCGTTTACAAAGTCTTGCCCCGTTGGATGTTTCTTCCCAAGACCGAACTCTCGCGTGCCGGGGTTCCCTGAAAACAACATGTGGGATTTCTGGATGAGAAGCTTTCGCGTCAGATGGCCCTGACCGTCCCAACTACATTTAGAGAGATCCTCATCTGAGGGTACCACTATTAGGAAACGATCCTTGAAACGCGATGCTTGCCGCTCCAACGCGCTGGTGACCTCTTCGTGCGCCACGACGGCATTCATCATTCCAATTTGCAGATCGCTTTGGCCTTGGAACTTCTCGTGCTCCGCCTTAAGCTTTTTGCCAAGATCTTCAAGATTCTTGAGAGTCAGCGACCAACGTTCATCAGGGTGGTCGGGGCTGGTCTGTGCAGTGAATTTAAGCTCCCGAAGGAAATGCTCTTCGATTGCGTCTACATCTACCTCGTCGGAAAAGATCACATGGAAATTTACCCGACTGTCTGTGCCATCCGGGCGCTTAATGATCACTGACGTGCGTAGTTCGATATTTGGGATCAAGAGAATGTGTTGGGCTTGGGTTGCCACTTCCTCTCCGATAATTGATTGAAGTTTTGCATAATCACCCTGCAGTTCTTTGAGTTTCTTGTATCCCTCAATTGAAAAGTAATCCGTAACCCCAATTGCGGCAATGTTCTTCTCTAGCGCTCGCAGGAACAGCGTCTTCGCGTATTCCTCGAAGTTGCTACCAAAGCTATTGTTGAGGGCAGAGAAAGGGGTGTGGACTTGGAGATCCCACTTTCTCCACTCTGAGCCTCGCGGGTATTTAGATTCTGACATGGCTGGGTCCTTTGTATGCAGTGGTTACCCTGAGTTCTCCGGGAAGCAGCTTCGGCAGCAGCGTGTCGCGCAGGGCGGCGAGGGCGCGGGATTCGCGCTCATTTGACGCGATCTTCGCCGTAATTGGCTTGGTACCGCTAGCAAGGCGGTTACGCAAGGTATGAAAACTCCACTTACCCCGCATACTCCAACTCCTTCAGGTTTGCAGCTCCATCCTGATCGGACAGATCGCGCCGGTAGAGCGAAACACCCACGCGCACGATATGCTCCCGCAAGGGGCCATACAGGATGCCGTGGTACGCCTTCACATCAAACCGATAGGGCAGCGGCAGTTCGTCCAACTCGCTGGCAACGGCTTCGGCCTGGAGATCGTCATCAACGCCGATAAGGGCGAGATCAATGTCCGACTCTGGCCGGTAGGTGCCCTTCGCGCGCGAGCCGTACAGCGCGACTTCACTGATCGCCGGGAAGCGGCGAAACACTTCCCGTAGCAAATCAATCTCGTGAGGCGTGAGACCGATGTCTTTCATGGTTCCATTCTCCTGACTAGGAAAAACTCATGCAGACGATCAAAGACTGGGAAATACTGTTCTGTCACCGACCGCAGAACCGTCTCGAACACTTTGATGTCGTAGGTGTGGGACAGCAGGTTACGATGCAACATCATGTCAATCCACACCTGCGCATCATGCTCATCGGGGAGCAGCTTGACGGCAAAGGCTTCCTTGATGACATTGCGAGGCGTGACCGGATTCACGAGCACGCCGCTTTCTTCCAGATAATCCTTGAGTGTCTTCCATGCCAGTTCAAAGGTGACCTCGAACCGTTGGATGGCACCTTCCTTCTCCAATTGGGAGAGAGAATCTACCCCACGCTCGTGGACCTCGCGTAACAAGACGAAAGCCCGGTCAAAGTTGTCGAACCGTTGCTTCCAGCGGATGTCGCTTTGCATATCGTTCCCTCACGTTCCTCTGCGGTGACCACTGCTGTTCGGTTCTCTCGTCAATAACGGAAGCGTGTGGGGAAACAAAGTGGGATAGCGAGCGGCCCGACGGCGGATTTCTTCGTGAAGAGGCTCCTTATGAACTTTGACACACAAAATCGGTTATCACCTTTCATCCCCCTCACCCTAGCCCTCTCCCAGCCGGGAGAGGGAACTTTGGAACTCACGAACTTCGTGCCATTGCTCAGCCGCAAGCTGGAACTTTGACTACCGCGCTGTTCGCGACGCCAACGCCTTCAGCGCCTCACCACTAATCCGGTACGGTAGCCATTCCTCCAGGTGTTGCATTCCCAGAGCGTGGTAGAACTTGCGCGCGGGGTTCCAATGCAGCACGGACAATTCGAGGCGTCCATAGTCACGTTCGACGGCGATCTCGGCGAGTCTCACCATCAGTGCTAACCCAACCCCTTGCCCACGCAGGTGCTCCACCACAAAGATGTCTTCAAGATGGAGACCCGGTCGCCCTTCCCAGGTTGAGTAGGTGGGGAAAAACAACGCAAAGCCGACAGGTTCTTGTTCGACCTCGGCGATGAGCACCTCAAACTTGGGCGCGGGGCCGAACCCATCACGCAACAAATCGGCTTCCGTTGCTCTGACCGCATCCGGTTCATGCTCGAAAGCCGCAAGTCCTTTGATGAAGCGGAGAATGGTACCGACATCAGCGGCGGTGGCGGAGCGAACAGTCGTGGTTGGCATAAGGTGGGTGTTGGGTGTTGGGTGTTAGGGGCTGGGTGTTGGGTAATGAGTGGTAGGGATTGGTAATTGGAAGAGATTAACATTGAAGTTCGCGTCCTCCCCCAGCCCCTAACACCCAGCACCTAGCCCCTTTCCTACGGCTCGGTCTTCACTAGCCGAAAGCTGCCTTGCGCCGCGTTGCGATAGAGATTGATCTGCCCGATATGACGCGCCCGGCCTTGCTGCTCGCTCACCCCTAACCCGCCTTGCGGCGACAGACATAGCACCCCGATCTTCCCGATCTGCATATTGTGGTGCACCCGATACGCCGCTTCACCCGCCTGCGCTAGCGGATACGTCTCCGACAACAACGGATGAATCGCCCGTTTGCAGGCCAGCCGATTCGCCTCCCATGCTTCACGATAGTTGGCGAAGTGGGAGCCAATGATCTTCTTCTTGTTCATCCATAAATAACGGTTGTCGTACTCGTGCATGTAGCCCGTTGTCGAAGCGCACGTCACCACCACGCCTCCCGGTCGGACCACATAGACACTCGTCGCGAAGGTGTCGTGTCCGGGATGTTCATAGATGACATCCGGGTCTTCACCACCGGTGAGGTCACGAATCCTCTGACCGAAGCGGCGCATCTCGCGCGTGTTCTGCGTGCCGTCGGCATTCCAGAAGTTGAAGCCTTCCGTCTTGCGGTCGATCACCCAGCGCGCGCCGATGGTCTCGCACAGCTTCACCCGCTCCGGTGAGGACACCACGCATATCGGATACGCCCCGGCATTCAACACGTATTGCAGCGCGAAGCCCCCGAGGCCGCCGACCGCGCCCCAAATCAGGACGCTATCCCCTTGCTTGATCTGCATCCCGTTATGACTCACCAGCATCCGGTACGCCGTCGAGTTCACCAGCGGCATCGACGCCGCCTCTTCCCAGGTCAGATGTGGCGGCTTGGGCATCAACTGGTTCGCGCGTACGAGCGCGATCTCAGCCATCCCACCAAAGTTGGTCTCGAACCCCCAGATGCGCTGGTCGGGATCCATCATCGAATCATCATGCCCATCCGGCGCTTGCATATCGACGTAATTGCAATGGATGGTGACCTCATCCCCCGGCTTGAACAACGTGACCCCTGGCCCGACTTTCAGAATCACCCCGGAGCCGTCGCTCCCTAGAATGTGGTAGGGCAAGTTATGGCGTCGATCCCACGGACTCTTCTTGGCGGCGCGTTCGAGGAATTGGAACGTGGGAATGGGCTCGAAAATCGCGCTCCACACGGTGTTGAAGTTGATGCTGGTCGCCATGACCGCGACCAGCGCCTCATTGGGGCCGACTTCGGGAAGCGCCACTTCGTCGAGATGCAAACTTTTGCGCGGGTCTTTCGCTTCCGACGCCATACCGTCAAACATGCTAATTTCATCTTTATGCGTGGTCATCGCCATCATGGATTCCGGGAGCGACATGTTCGCGTAGTCTTCCGACTTCGCCCGCCCAGACACAATCGCATCGCGCACTTCTTTCATCGAACCTGACATAAAGCTCCTCTCTTTCCTTCACTGAGTGGTACGCGCAGCGCACCCTACGAAAATTTCGTTTCCCCGTGTCCCCGTTTCCCCGTGTCTTCTTCAAGACCGCTGTGGGTCGATCAACACGCCGGGATTCAGCAGCCCTTGCGGATCAAGCGCCGCTTTCGCCGCGCGTAGCGCCGTGGCGAACAAGTCTGGCCGCTGGCGATCATACCAAGGCCGATGCACCCGCCCAACCGCATGATGATGCGTGATCGTTCCCCCATGCCGAATGACCGCGTCACACGCCGCGCCTTTGACCGCTTGCCACTGCTCCAGTTCCGCGCCGCGGCGGCCCATGCCAAGAAAGGTGTAGTACGGCGCTGGGCCATCGGGATACACGTGCGTGAAGCGGCACGAGAGAATGCCACCACCGCAGACTTCGTTCAGCGCCTTCTGCGTCGATTCCATCACACCCGCATGGAACTCCGGGAACCGCTCCCAAGTGATCGCGCTCTCGGTCGTATCGGAAATCGCGCCAATCGCGGCCATCGTCCCCATTTGATACGGCATGCGGATGAAGGCATCGCGCCACTCGCCGACCGACCCCCCGCGTCCCGTTGCTTCTCCGCCCCCCTTCATCATCACACCATTGGGAGTGGTGCCGCCAAAATCAGCGCAACACTCCAACGCGCGGGTGATCCACGCCTCCAGCGGATGATCCGCCGACTCGAACCCGAGCATCAAGAAGGTCATCGCCTGGTCGCTCACTTTGTTGCGCGCCACTTCCGTGGGGTCGAGTAAGCGACAGTTCGTGGGGAAGAGGCCCGCCTGACTGAGCTTGCGCACGGCGGTGACTCCTTGCTCGAACGAAGGGAACTGGATCGCCGCCGATGCGCGATAGACCGGACGATCCTGCAACCGCATCCAGGCTTCGGTGATAATGCCCAAGATGCCTTCCGACCCAATAAACATACGGTCCGGGCTGGGGCCAGCGCCCGATCCCGGCAGGCGGCGTGATTCGAGCGTCCCACGTGGAGTGACGACACGCAGGGATTCGACCATGTCGTCGATGTGCGTGTACATCGTCGCGAAATGGCCACCTGACCGCGTGGCGATCCATCCACCTAAGCTGGAGAACTCGAACGATTGCGGATAATGGCGAAGCGTGTAGCCATGAGGTCGCAACTGATCTTCGAGCGCCGGACCGTAAACGCCAGCTTGAATCCGCGCCGCGCGCGAAGTCTTGTCCACTTCGAGCACCTTGTTGAGATTGCGGAGGTCAATGGTGACCGCGCCACGGTAGGCGTCACTCGCCGGCGCTTCCGTGCCACCCACCACACTTGACCCACCACCAAACGGAATCGCCGCCGCGTTCACGTGTGAGCACCAATCGAGCACCGCGACCACCTCGGCCTCGGTATTGGGATAGGCCACGACATCTGGCGGATTAGGAAACTCGCGACGATAGGCCCGCACCAAATCGGGAAAGGCTTTGCCGTAGGTGTGGACAATGCGGTCGTAAGGCGCGCTGGAACAGATCGCCGCCAGCGATGCGGGTGGCGTCACGCGCGGCGGACGGAGCGTGATGTCGTCGAGCGTCGGAGTCTTGGCGACTTCGACATTGCTCGCTTTGAGATTGGTCGCCACCGCTTTGGCGATTGCTTGCTGTTGTTCAGGTGTTGGTTGCTGGTCTTCATAGCCCCAGCCCCAGGCAACGATGCGACGTTGTGACATGATGTTCCTCTCTCGTGCAGGGGCCAGCGGTCAGCTTTCAGTGATCAGCTTTCGGAAAAAACAAGGAGCTATGCCTTCCGTGTTCTTGTCTGGCTGACTGCTGAAAGCTGAGAGCTGACCGCTCCCGTAAGTTTACTGACGACGCGGGTCCTTGGCTCCAGCCTTGCGGAGTTCCTCCGCGACCTCCGGGCGGTTGAACAGTAGCGCCCGCGCCAAGGGTGACGTGCCACTGACATTCTCGGTGTTCACATTCGCGCCCGCGGCAATGAGCGCCTTCACCGCCGCGAGTTTTCCTTCGCCCGCCCCCCAGGTGAGCGCGGTATTACCCTCGCGGTCCTTGGCTTCAAGGTCGGCCCCAGCATCGACAAGCGCCTGAATCGCCGCGCTGTGGTCCTTTTCCGCGGCCAGCATGAGGCCGGTCCAGGTGGCGGCGTCTTTCACATTCGGATTCATGCCCGCCGCCAAGAAGAGTTCGACCACATCCGCCTTGCCCTCGCTGACGCTGGAGAGCAAGGCTTTCTCTTCGTATTTCACTCCCAGTTCATCGAGCTTCTTGCGCGCTTCTTCTGGTGTGACGGTCGCGGGCTTGCGTCTCGTCGCCGTGGCACTGGCCGCTGGTGACGGCACGGCTGGTGGTGGCGCTTTTTGTTCGGCGATTTTCTGTTCCGACGCGGGCATTGTTTTCGATGGCTCTTGCGCCGTTTGTGGCGCGCTGTCGCACCCGGCGGCCATGAGGAGTGCCAGACAATACAAGCCAGTGGTCCGTCTGATCGCCATTCGAGAACCCTCCTTGTGTGAAAGTCGTCTAATACTTGCCAAACGGGGGAGCCGCGATCGTCAGTTGCAGCTCAATCAGGTGCATCTCACCGGAACTCAGCGCGTTCTCTAGCGCTTGGCCCAATCCCTCCGGCGTGTTCACACGGGTCGCGGCCACGCCAAACGAGTTAGCGAACCGCACGAAATCCGGGTTGGTCAACTTCGCCTCGTACTCCTCTTGAAACGCCGTCCGCTGTAAATAGCCAATCACACCATAGGCATTGTCATTCACGACAATCATGGGAAAGCCAATCTTGTGACGCACGCAGGTCGCTAGTTCTTGCGCGGTATAAAGGAAGCCGCCGTCACCGATGATCCCGACGACCGGCTTGTGAGGCTGCGCCACCCGCGCGCCAATCGCGCCAGGAAAGCTGAAGCCGAGCAGCCCCGACCCTTTCGCGGCGATCAGGCCGTTAGATCGATAGGATGGATAGAAATACTCCGCCCAGTAGGCAAGCTGCGTGTTGTCGCCCACGACCATACTATCGCGCGGCAAAATCTGGCGGATCGTGTCGAGATAGCGGACCTCGACCAAGTCCTTGCGCACCTGGGCCAGTTCGGCATCCGTCCGTTGTCGCCACTCCGCCACACGGGTTTGACGTGGGCCGGTGTAGGGTTCGCCTTCGAGTTGACGGCGTAGCTCCTTGGTGATTGCCCGAATGTCACCAACCAGCGGCACCGAGGTTGGAAAATTCTTGCCGATCCACCGCTCGTCCCAATCGACGTGAATGACCTGGTCGGGCAGGACGAGTCCCCGACGTTTGGCATCCACCTCACGTAAGCGTGTGCCGATCACCAAGGCCACATCACAATTGGGGATAATATCCTTCACCACCATGCGCCGGGCGACATTACCAAAAGATAGCGGGTGGTCTTCCGCGACCACGCCTTTGGCGGCGGTACTGCCCACCACCGGAGCCGATAACGCTTCGGCTAAGGCGGTAATATCCGCCGTCAAGTGCGCGCGGGCGGAATCCGTGCCAATCACAATCACCGGTTGTTTCGCGCGGCGCAGTAATGCCACTGCTTCGTCAAGGCGAGAAGGCAACGGCGACGATTGTTCATTGCGCGGAGAGGACGCGGGAACCGTGACTTCCGTGCTCCATAAATCGTGTGGCACCTCCATATAAACCGGACCGGGTCTATTGCTCCGCGTCAGGGCGAGCGCCTGCTTCATGGTGGAGTAGGGATCATCGCCAGCGCGTAGAGAATATGTGGCTTTGGTCACGGTGCGGAAGAGCGAGGTTTGCTCCTCCAGTTCATGCAGCACGCCGAGCCCTTGGCCAATTTTGGCGGCATCAATGTTCGACGTCATCATCAACACCGGCGAGCAACTACCCCAGGCTTCTTGCAAGGCCGAGAGAGTAAACCCAGCTCCGGGTCCGGTGGAGGAAATAATGACGCTGGTGCCACCGCTGGCTCGCGCATAGCCATCAGCCATGTGCGTCGCCGCCGCTTCGTGCCGACAGACAATGTGCCGGAACGAACCATCGCGACGGATGGCGTCATAGAGCCCGATATTATGAATGCTCGGAATACCGAAGATGGTCGAGATTCCGGCTTCCTTCAATGCTTGTACGATCGCTTCTGATGCACGTGGCATGTCCCGCTCCTATCCGTAACGCTGGGGAAACGGGGAAATGGGAAAATGGGGAAAAGGGTAGAACAAAAAAATTCACTGCCATTGTTTTTTTCCTCTTCCCCGTTTCCCCTCTTCCCCGTTTCCCCCATTTTCTTACTTCACCACTTCTTGCTGTCGCAGCTTCTCCATTTCCGCATCGCTGATGCCGAGTTCTTGCAGCACCTCACGGGTATGTTGCCCCAGAACAGGCGGTGCGAGCCGCACCGCGCCTGGGGTCTTCTTGAGTTTGATCGGAATCCCGCCCACCTTCACCTTGCCCACACGCGCATGAGTGACCTCGACCGCCATCTGATTGTGTTGCACTTGCGGGTCCGCGAACGTCTGCTCGTAGGAATTGACCGGCGCGGCCATGACATCCTCGGCGATCAAGCGTCGCATCAGTTCGTCAGAGTCTTTCTTCGCGAACGCCGCCTGAATCTCCGCGTTCAACTCCGCCTCACGCGCAAGACGGTCTTCAGCGGTCGTAAAGCGCGGATCGGTGGTCAAATCCTCACGCTCAATTGCGCGGCAGATGTTATGGAAAAACTTGTTATTGAACGAGGCGATCTGGATGTCGCGGCCATCACGACACGTGA
Organism: Deltaproteobacteria bacterium; assembly: GCA_031389045.1. Classification (GTDB taxonomy): domain Bacteria; phylum Desulfobacterota; class Binatia; order Bin18; family Bin18; genus JABFSC01. The sequence continues at coordinate 10,496 of JANMSE010000049.1, forward strand.
AGGTCCCATACGGCGCATAGAACGGGCTCGCGTTGCCCACGCGCGGTTGCACGTAATTCTTGAGAAAGAATTGGCCGACCTGTGACGGTTGGACATGGATTAAGCCGTCCACCAGACAGACTTCAATCTGTTGACCGATTCCTTGCTGCTCGCGAGTCCACATCCCCAGCATCGCGGCGTAGGCGACCAGATTGGCGCAGGTGGCATCGGCGATAGCGGGTCCGGCTTTGAGTGGTTTCTGGTCTTTGTCTCCGGTGACGCTCATAAACCCGCTCAGTGCTTGCGCAAGCGGATCAATGCCCGGTCGTCCGCCATAGGGCCCATCTTGGCCGAAGGCACTGACGGAAATACAGACGATCTTCGCATTGTATTTGCAGGTCTCTTCGTAAGAGATACCGAGTTTCGCTTTCGCTTGGGGGCGGAGATTATCGACAATGATGTCGGCGGTACGCACGAGGCGGAAGTAGAGCTCCTTGCCTTCCGGTTTAGTCAGGTCGAGCACGATGCCACGTTTGTTGCGGTTAATGCCGACAAAAAAGCCACTATCATTCTCGACCTTGGGACCAATGGCCCGCGACTCATCGCCATAAGGAGGCTCGATTTTAATCACGTCGGCGCCCATGTCACCGAGCATAGTCGCGCCATACGGGCCAGCCAACATACTAGCGATATCCAGCACCCGAATCCCCGCGAGCGGTAATGCCATAATCATGTCCTCCTTGTCGCTGTGGCGGACTACCTAGCACACCGTGGGAGGAATGCCAAAGAGGGCGGGTTTGGCGTGGAGTTTCAGGTTGCGAGTTTCGGGTTTCGGGTTTGAGAACAGAGAGCGGAGAGGAGCAAGGTCTCTCACTTGCAGGGGCAAGCGCAAAAGTGGTAACAGGTGGGGAATTTTTGCCACCGCCAGTGCGAAGTTGGATAAACGCCCCGCTTTCAGCCCCCCACTTATGGCACCCATGAAAAGCATCACCCTCTACACCGATGGCTCATGCCTTGGAAATCCGGGACCGGGCGGCTATGGCGTTGTCCTCGTGTACGGGGAGTCGCGCAAGGAACTCTCTGGCGGATACCGGCGTACCACAAACAATCGCATGGAACTGATGGCCGCGATCCGCGGCTTGGCGGCGTTGAAAGAGCCCTGCCAAGTCCAGCTTGTCAGTGATTCAGCCTATTTGGTCAACGCGATCGAAAAAGGGTGGGCGCGGCGTTGGCAAAAAAACGGCTGGCGACGTCAGGATAAGAAACCGGCCGAGAATCGTGATCTGTGGGAAGAGATACTCAAGCTCTGTGACCACCATCAGGTTCGCTTTGAGTGGATCCGCGGACACACTGGCCACCCGGAGAATGAACGGTGTGATCGGTTAGCCGTCCTCGCGGCGAAGTCGGCGGAATTGCCCGCGGATACCGGGTACGAAGGGTCCTCGCCTGCCTGACGATAGATGGTGTGGGAAAATCATTGACGACGCACGACGCCCCCCGTCCTCCTACACATAGACAGTCTTTGTCAGGTGCCCGCTCGTGACCGGCTTGAGCGACCTGCTATGGTGGCGGGCGTGAAAGTTCGCGAGATCATCCGAATTCTTGAAATGGCAGGCTGGCGTCTGATAGGAACGGAAGGCGATCATCGACAGTTCAAACACCCACACAAGCTGGGGCGTGTGACCGTCAGCGGACACCCCGGTGACGATATGCCCAAGGGCACACTGGCCTCGGTCAGGCGACAAGCGGGTCTCAAAGGAGGGAGGCGATGAGGACGCATCACTATTTAGTACGGATCAACAAAGACCCCGACAGCGACTGGGGCGCCTCGGTGCCGGACCTTCCAGGATGCGTGGCGACCGGCAAGACAATTGACTCGGCGTTGCGACGCATTGAGAAAGCAGTGGCGCTTCATCTGCGTGGAATGCGGGAAGACGGGATCACCCCCCCACACCCCAGACAGCGAGCGGTCACGCCGAAACGCACCCCACATCACGTTGATTTTTTCGCGACGGTCGAAGTCGCAGCTTAACTAGCCCCACAGGAGGACCTCAATGAAAGTATGGCAAATCAAGGACGCCTTTGGCATCGACAAGCTCACCCTCTCCGAGCAGCCCGACCCCACCCCTGGGCCGGGACAGATTCTCATTCGAGTGAAAGCCGTGTCGCTCAATTATCGCGACTTTATGACGGTGAAACATGGTGAGGCGCGTGGGGTAAAAACCCCGCTCATTCCTTGCTCCGACGGCGCGGGCGAAGTGCTCAAAGTTGGACCTGGCGTCACACGGGTCAAAGCTGGCGACCGCGTGGCTGGCATCTTCTTTCAGAATTGGTTGAGCGGGGACATTCTCGCTCAGTATTTCTCGTCCGCGCTTGGCGGCTCCATTGATGGCATGTTGGCGGAACAGGTTGTGTTACATGAGGATGGTGTCGTGGCGATTCCGCCGTACATGTCCTACGAAGAGGCCTCGACGTTGCCGTGCGCCGCGGTCACCTCGTGGCAAGCGATGGTGCCGAAAGGTGGCATGAAAGCCGGAGATACGATCCTCGTGCAGGGGACTGGTGGCGTCTCGATCTTCGCCTTGCAGTTCGCCGTGATGAGTGGCGCGCGGGTGATTGTCACGTCGAGCAGCGATGAAAAGCTGGCACGGGCGAAAAAGCTGGGGGCCTGGGCGACGATCAATTACAAAACCACACCGATGTGGGGAAAAGAGACGCTGAAACTCACCAACGGGGCGGGCGTCGATCATGTCATTGAGGTCGGCGGCGCGGGCACGCTGGAGCAGTCGTTCCAGGCCACGCGCGTGGGGGGGACCATCAGTCTGATTGGTATTCTCTCCGGCCTTGGTGGACAAATCAGTCCGTACTCAATCCTGATGAAAGGGCTGCGGTTTCAAGGTATCTACGTCGGCTCGCGGGAGATGTTCGAGGCGATGAATCGAGCGATGGAAGTGTCACAGGTGAAGCCGGTGATCGACCGCGTGTTTCCGTTTACCCAGGCGCGCGAAGCACTCTCGCTCATGGAAAGCGCCGCGCATTTTGGCAAGATTGTCATCGCGGGGTGAACTGAAAATTCATGGACCGCGTTTTTCTTTTTTACTTCGGGTGTATGCTTCCGCTCTAAAGGAGAACCGTTATGCAACCGGCGATTACAGACTTGGCGGGACGAGTGACAGTTTTAGAGCGGGAGCTGCGGAAAGTACAAACCTCCTTAAAAGTGGCGACCAAAGCCTCACAAACGCCATGGTGGGAACAGCAGGCGGGTCAGTTCAAGGATGACCCGTTGTTTGACGAGATTGTCACAGCGGGTCAGGCGTACCGACGAAGCAAAACCCCACGGGCGCGGAAATGATCGTCTTGGATACTGACCACCTCACCGTGATTCAACGACAGAGCGAGCCTGCGTACTCCATCTTGCGGGATCGGTTGCGCCGCACGGCGGAGAGTGTCGCCACTACGATTGTGAGCGTGGAAGAGCAGATGCGCGGATGGCTCGCAGTCATCAATCGCGCCACTAGCGCCGCGCAAGAGGTCGCCGCATATCGGCGACTGCACGCGCTCTTTAGCTTCTTCGGAAGTGTCGTCGTCCTTGATTTTGACGAGGCCGCGGCTGAGCAGTTTATGTACCTGCGTCGCAAGCGTCTCCGTTTAGGGACGATGGATCTGAAGATCGCCGCCATTGCACTGACCCAACAAGCCACATTGCTGTCTCGTAACATGTCGGATTTTCAGCGAGTTGCGGGTCTGCGAGTTGAGGACTGGACACAAGACGAATAGTGGAAAGCGGAGGAGTATCCTTGGGCTCTAAGGCGGACGCGGGCGGGAAGGTTGTCTGCACAATGCCTGCGACTCCCTTCATCTCAAAGAAATGCCCGACTCCGAATCCACGCTGAATCTATAATTACAGCGAGGGTGGTATTCTTGGATTTCCTCCCGGCTATCTCATCATTTGTCCAAAACACGAAGGATCTTTTCCACTATTGCTGGAATGCCTTCATCTGTATTTGCCGCTAGTTTGTCGAACAGCAGGGGCGCGCGCTTAGATAGAAAATCCGCATTGATTTCGTGCCAAATAGGAAGAATCGTTTCCTTCCCCGTGTGCTTATCACGGGCAAATAGGGCATCTAGTTCGCTCTGTGGCCATTCTTTCGCGAAAAAGGCTGGGCTAAGAATCACGATGCCGTAGCGGCATAGTGCCAACCCTTGGTCGATTTTGCGACGGAGGCTATAGGTTTCCTAAATGAAATGTTCCTAGTAAATGCCGTCCATGCTTCGACGAGCTCAGCACGAACGGAAAAAACTCAACGATTTCAACATCCGATCCGTTCACCCTGAGCCTGTCGAAGGGTGGCAGCGGGTTGGTTCG
>JANMSE010000112.1:0-5431 GCA_031389045.1 Deltaproteobacteria bacterium
GACACGGTGTCGCTCGCTCGCGTGCACGCGGATGTGGTGCTGTCCTCCCCACGTGGTCGTGCACGGCAAATGAACACTGGAGGCCAAGTGGCGGAAGGCGAGGTGCTCCTGTTTCTCCATGCGGATACCGATCTGCCGCGTGGGTTTCTTCAATCACTGACCGACGCGCTGAATGATCCGGGAGTTGTTGGCGGACGCTTCGATGCGCGGCTGGACGCGGAAGGATGGCCGTTCCGCATGGTGGAAACGCTGATGAACGTCCGTTCGCGGCTGACAAAAATTTCGACCGGCGATCAGGCGATCTTTGTGCGCCGCGAGGTATTCCAAAAGATGGGCGGCTATCCTGAGCTGGAATTGATGGAAGATATCGAATTCAGTCGGAGGCTCAAACGGGAAGGGCGCATCGCCTGCTTGCGAGCCCGCGTGACGACCTCGGCTCGTCGGTGGCAACGGGACGGCATCGCGCGCACGATTGTGAAGATGTGGGTGTTACGGTTGTGTCATTTCTTTGGAGTTTCCACCTCACGGTTGCGAACGCATTATGGCGATACGCGTTAGATCCAGCCGCAGGCTTGAGGCTATAGGGAGAATTTAAGAGGAAATTCCTGAAGCCTATAGCCTGAGCTTGTCCTACTTCACTTCTCCCGCGTAGATTTTTATGCAGGTCCGCAAGAAGTCCAACCCTTCGTCCTTCTGTCGTTGGAACGAGTTGCGACCGATAATCGAGCCGAATCCGCCACCATCACGAATCGCGCGTACTTCGTTGAAGAACGCTTGGTCATCCTCGCTCTTAGGGCCGCCAGAGAAAATCACGATGCGTTTGCCATTGAAGGAGCTCTCAACGACGTGGCGCACCCGGTCGGTCAGGGTTTCGATGGGAATGTGGTGTTTCTCGTACACCTTCTTGGCATCTTTCAACTCGATATGCGCACTGGGCAGTTTCACTTTAACAATATGCGCCCCGAGCTGGCAGGCAATCTGCGCGGCGTAGGTGACCACGTCGATCGCCGTTTCCCCTTCCTTGCTGAGGTCCGTTCCACGTGGGTAGGACCATAAGACCATTGCCAGCCCTTTTGACTTGGCTTCCTTGGCGAACTCTCGCGCTTGCGAGTACATGATCTGTGCCTGAGAGGACCCGGGATAGATGGTAAACCCGACGGCGGAGCACCCAAGCCGTAGCGCGTCATCCACACTCGCAGTGACAGCCGAGAGTGGGTCTTTTTCATCATGCAGCGTATCGTGATTGTTCAGTTTGAGAATGAGAGGGATCTCGCCCAGAAAATTGGTCACACCCGCTTCGATAAAACCGAGCGGGGCCGCGTACGCGTTGCAGCCGGCGTCAAGTGCCAGTTGGAAATGGTAATCAGGATCATATCCAGCCGGGTTGGGAGCAAAACTGCGCGCGGGGCCGTGCTCGAAGCCTTGGTCAACGGGCAGAATCACGAATTTTCCGGTACCGCCGAGACGACCGTGGTTGAGCAGCCGGGCCAAATTCATCCGGGTACCAGGATTGTCACTCTCGTACCAACTCAGGATTTTTCGTACACGTTCCGTCATATCTTGTTCTCCTTCTCTAGGTGTCTCGACCCGCTCTCCATGACTAGCGGACTTCTCCTTATTTGTAAAAGGATTCCGCCGCCGTGACATCATCCGTGCTGCCAATTAACAGCGGTACCCGTTGGTGCAGGTGAGACGGGAGGATGTCCATAATGCGCTGGGTGCCGTTACTGGCTTTCCCACCCGCCTGTTCGGTGATCATCGCCATTGGGTTGGCTTCATACATCAGTCGCAGTTTACCCTCTTTGTTTTTGGGATCGGCCGGATAGAGGAAAATTCCGCCCTTGAGTAACGTTCGGTGATAATCAGCGACCAGAGAGCCAACGTACCGAGCGGAGTAGGGGCGGCTGGTGGCTTTGTCCGGCTGCTGAAGATAATCGATGTATCCTTTGGTCGGTGGGAACCACTCCAATCGGCGTCCTTCGTTAATGCTATAGATCGCCCCGCGTTGTGGAATGCGGATGTTTTCGTGCGACAGGAAAAACTCACCAAGTCCTGGGTCCAGTGTGAAGCCGTGCACGCCGTGGCCAGTGGTGAACACCAACATCGTGCTTGATCCGTACAACGCATAACCCGCGGCGACTTGTTGCTGACCGGGTAAGTGCAATGCTTGCTTGAGTGCGGCTCCGCTGCCTGACGGTCGTCGATGGACCGAGAAAATCGACCCGACCGTGACATTGACGTCGATATTCGAGGAGCCATCGAGTGGATCGACGAAAATCACGTACCTGCCGTGTTCCGTTGAGTTTCCTTGAATTTTGGCGGGATGTTCCAGCTCTTCCGACACCATTTCCGATACCATTTGTCCATACGCAAACGCCTCAAGGAAGGCGTCATTCGCGAAGGTGTCGAGCTTTTGGACGATTTCCCCTTGGATATTGCTTTCGCCAGTGTCGCCCAAGATACCGACGAGCCCAGCACGTCCCAATTCGTAGGCGATTTTCTTCGCCGCCAGGGCAATTTGCGAAAGCAACACAGAAAACTCTCCGGTGGCGCCAGGGGAGGCTTGTTGCTGCATGAGAAGGAAACGGGTGAGCGTCGTTCCTGTCGTGCTCATAACGTGCTCCTGTGACAAAAAGTAAGGTGTTCGGGCAAAACGAGTAGGCACTGGCTTATTTAGCACAGCGGCAAAGGAAAAAAAGAAGGTATGAGGGGGAATGATGACGACCGGGGGGTGAATCGACTGGGGGATGGATCGACAGGAAAGAGACAGTGGGGGAGGTGGGGGAGGGGGAGGTGTCTCTTTCCTGTCCGCGTCCAAGTATATATCTCGGTAATCCAGGTGAAAACTTTAGTGCTGGGGAGAAAAAAACTAAAAAAGAGGGAAAAACAACACCTTATACCCTTTCCAAAGACCTCAGGTCTTCGGCGGGTGTTGGGTTCTCTGTGTTCTCGTCATATCGTCCGCATCGAACGGCGTGGAATCCGGGATTTCCGCTGTTATCGAAAAAGGTCCGCCTCCGCGGGACGAATGAGGGTTTTGCTGCCGCCTTCAGCCGGAGTGAATTGATACCCACGAATAATGACCGCCGGAACGCCCGCTCCTTTTTCCATGACTAAACCCGCCGCGGCGGCGAGTTCGTCGGCAACGGCGACCACGGTGTGATGGAGTTCGCGTCCGCGCATGTCGGTCGAACCGCGCAAGTCGAGCAGCGGCTCGAAGCCTGAAACACCGAGGGCGAATTCCACCAGCCCATCGCGCCACGGCCGACCAAAAGTATCAGTGATAATGACCCCAAGTGTGACCCCTCGTTGCTCCTGTAACGCGAGGCGGAGGGAGCGTGCCGACGCGTCAATATCCTTGGGCAATACAATCACGATGTCATCGGCGATGCTGTTGGATTCATCGACACCGGAGTTGGCGCAGACCCAGCCATGCTTGGTTTCGGTAATGACAACGCCATTTTTCATGCGAACGATGCGACTGCTCTCTTGCAGTACCACTTCGACCGTACGTGGGTCTTTTTCCCATAACGTGGCGATTTGCTGGGCGAACGGTGACGGCGTGACGGTCTTGAGATCGACGATCGCGCCTTCGGCTTTCGAGATGATCTTCTGGCAGACAATGAGGATGTCACTATTCCGCAGGCCGATCTCCGCGCGGTCAATGGCCTCAAGCAACAGTGTCGGAAGCGAATCGCCAGGGTGAATTTCTGGGATGCCGGGAACGGGGATGATTGAGATGGAGTGCATAATATACCTGCGGGGCAAAGTTCGGAGTTCGGAGTTTTTCACTCCCTACGCCCTATCGTTCTCCTATGTGGGTGTTCTAGTACGGTCTGTGCGAGTGCTGTTGATTTCTCTACGTCACTCATAATCGTATCCGTGACAAGGACCGAGAGGCCGAGTTGTTCTAGTTGGTGCTGTTGCGCCGCATCTTGGGTATCAATGACGAAGGTGTCAAGAAAGTCGCGGTAGAGACCAGCGACGCCATGTCCGGAAACCTCAATGCCGAGGCCGCCAAGCAACCGGTCGGCGGGCCCTTTAATCGGTTTGCCGGCGACTAATGGACTAATCGCCACAACGGGCGCGGTCGTTGCCTGCATGGCTGCGCGGACTCCCGGTAGTGCTAGGATCGGGCCAATACTCACGATGGGATTGCTCGGTGGGAGAATCACCAAGTGTGCCGATTGAATCGCGGCGCGGACCCCAGGAGCGGCGTGGGCCTTGTCGATGCCATGCAGCTCAACGTTCTTTACCTGCCCTTCGCTCCGCCCTTTGACGAAATACTGTTGAAAGGGGAGGGCCCCCGCCTCGGTGTGCACAATCGTGCGCACGGGGTCGTTACTCATGGGGAGCACGGTGGACCGCACTCCCCATGCCTGGGCGATAGCGGTGGTGACGTCGCTGAGGGATTTGCCTTGTCGCAGTTGTTGGGTACGAAAGAGATGCGTGGCAAGGTCCGCATCTCCTAATCCAAACCAGGTCTCTGGGTAGTAGCGGCCTAATGCGGTGAGACAACGAAACGTTTCTTCTGGCAGTCCCCAGCCTTTGCCGCTATCGACCGCTCCAGCCAGCGTGTAGGTGACCGTATCAAGGTCCGGGGAGACAGAGAGTCCAAAGAACTCGTCATCGTCGCCGGTATTGACGATGACAGTCAACGAAGCGGGATCAATGACACGGACCAAGCCGCGCAGGAACCGGGCAGCGCCGACCCCTCCGGCGAGGGCGGTCACTCTGAAATCACGAGGAATCGGCACAGCCTCTCAGCCTCTCCGCGCGCGGCGGTTAGTGTGTCGCTTGTTGCTTCTCACGCTCAAAGGGATGGATGTAGCGAAATTGCTCTGATGCGGCGAGCTTACGATAGGAACCAAACCGCTCATCAGCATTCTTCACGAGATCAAGTGGGCTGACTTCCTCGTCCACGCCAGTGAAGACTTTGCGTAACTTGTAGGTCGTGCTGCGTTCCGCCGGCGTGCGACCAGCATCGCGAATCAAGCGCCGCAATTCTTTCGGTGGGACCAACTGTCCATACTGCGCACCAGCCGAAGTGGAGATGCTTTCGTTAATCAACGTGCCGCCCAAGTCATTGGCTCCCGCTGTCAGCAGGTACTGCGCCATCTTGGGTCCTTCCTTGACCCATGACGATTGAATGTTGCGGAAGGTGGGACCCAGCATCAGCCGCGCGACCGCGTGCATCTTGACGACTTCCGTGCCGGTCGCTCCCTCCCGCACGTTATCGACCAGTTTTCGCGTGTACATCGGCGCTTCTTGATGAATGAGGGACAACGGCACGAACTCGGTGAACCCACCGGTCTCTTTTTGGATGTCGCGCAGCAGATTCATGTGCTTGACCCAGTGGACCGGGGTTTCGATGTGGCCATACATAATCGTGGAGGTGGTCGGGATCCCCAGGCTGTGGGCCGAGGTGATC
>JANMSE010000180.1:0-11777 GCA_031389045.1 Deltaproteobacteria bacterium
CTCACCTTGCGGTGACGGCATCATTGTCCCGAGCGCTTCAGACCATCGCGTTACCACGATCGCCTGGCTCGGTAGGGGACTACTGGTGGCACAGTAGGTTTCATCCCCGCTTTCATGGCGAGTGAAACAGCCACACAAACAGCTTTACACGTCGCAAACGCATGCTCACCGGAAGCACACAGTGAGGAGATTTCCCGAAGATTTCTAGACACAAGTGAGGAGTATCAACCTCAGGTAAGAGGAGGGAATAGGAGAGAGCCGGGGGGAAGAGAGGACGTTACGGCATTGCCAAGGTGAGGTCATTGTGGGATGGAGGCCACGGAAATGGGGTGAGGTCTTGACCGAGACTCACGAACACCGCGCGTACTCACCACCGCCAACCACCAACTGACACTGGGTCCAAAGAGTGCGACGTATGAGAATAACGGTAACCTCCAGACGTTGACGGATTCCAGTGGCACGACGACCTACACGTGGAATGCACGGGATCAACTGGTGAGTCTGAGTGGGCCAGGTGTCACGGCGAGCTTCCAGTACGATGCAGTAGGTAGACGCAAAAGCAAAACCGTCAACGGCACGACGACGCACTTCCTGTACGACGGCCTCAATGTCGTGCAAGAGCTAAACGGCACCACGCCGACGGCCAACCTGCTCACGAGTCTGGGGAAATAAGGGACGTTGTTGAATTTATTGACTATGAGTGCCGTAGGGTTCGCTCCACGCACCAGTTCACTGCGGTGTGATTGCGAGCTTCTAATACGACGCTCTAGAGAGACGTAAGAGTAAGACTTTCAACGGCACGGGGAATAGGGGACATTGCAGGGAAATTCGGGTTACGGAACGAACAACCGTCCGGTCCCTAGATACTCGTCGATAGAGAAACCGATCTCCGCTCGCCTCGCGGCACACCGCTTGCCGGGTGCCACGGGCGACTTGCTCGCCGTGCGAGATTCCGTCCTCTTCGTGACTTTCCTTGGCATGCTTACCGTGGTTCAATCCTCCTCTAAAAGGGGCCAGGGCTTTCCTTTAGCAAGTATTGCAGATCTTCTCCTTGCTGCGGCCTCCCATGCTGTCTCAACGTACTCAGGCCGCCATCAGTTTTTTTCCGCGTTACATAGCCTGCCGGGCCTTGCGTGCCAGATAGTGCTGGTCAAGGGCCTGGCGGACAAAGGTTTTTACGACCGCTTGCCGACTGATGTTAAGTTCTCGAGCTGCCGTATCGAGTTCGTTCAGCATCTCCTGGCTAAAGTCAATGTTCACTCGCTGCACCGGTGGCATCATGCGGCCGGTGTTGGTGAAATACTTTGATACATCCTTGCCCCGTTCGGCGAGCTTAGCAATGGTTTCAGCCGAGACCGGCTTGGTCAATTTACGAGTTGTCTGCATATAGGATGCGTTCCTCCTTCGTCGCTTTCCAGAGGGTCACGAGGTGATAGTATTCTCCCTCCTTAACGGTAACCTCCAGACCTTGACGGATTCCAGTGGCACGACAACGTACACGTGGAATGCGCGGGCTCAACTGGTGAGTCTGAGTGGGCCGAGTGTCACCGCCAGTTTCCAATATGATGCGGTTGGACGGGGGCGGAAAGGGGGCATCCATTTCTTGACCCCACGTCTCACGAAATGTCCGCGTTCAGCGTTTGAGGTGAGCAGCAGGCCCCGGTTTGCCGGTGGCCATCCCCTCGACCGATGGGTGAGATTTCTTTACCGTACCTTGCGCAAACGGTCGGCCATGCGCGTTTGCCAACCCGGGCCTGTGGCCTTCCAGCGTTCGATCACATCGGTTGGCAACCTCAGGGATATCAGCTTGCGAGGATTCGGCGACAACGGTCTTCCCCCTTTATGCACCTGTGCGCGGGCAAGCATATCGTCGGTGAGTTCGGGGAGTTCTTCGTACTCGTCGGGCTGCACTTGGTGAGCATCAATGCGCACCAGGTCAGACTTCAAGGAGCGGCGCGATGCGGGCTTGTTCGCGTTCATTGGCTTTCCTCATACTGAAGACGTGGCGAGCCGCGCCACGCGGCGTGTACCCACGACAACCATTCGCTTCGCCAAGAGGCCGTAGCAGATGATGCGCGGTTCGCCATAGTTCTTTCGGGTGTCTTCCACTTCCAGGGTGACCCCCGCGAAGACCCATTTGGCATCTGCGAAGTCCAGTCCACGCTCGGCCAGTGTTTTGTCGCGTTTGGCTAGATCGAACGTGATTCGCATGTAGTTAATGTATCTACAATAACCATGCCCCACAAGGCGCTTTCAACAATGCGAGGTATTTGAGAAGCCCACCTTGTGAATTCACGGCCACTCCTCAGTTCACTAGGAGGCGCCCCACGCATCTGTTTACTCCGGTGTCACCGCCAAATAGAAATAGGGGACGTTGCATGATTATTCAGGTTGTGGCGGAGCTGGAGGAATTGAGGACACGTCTTTACTTTGAAGTATGGACGTTCCCACTATCGTCATCACCACCGCCAATTACAACGCCGCCGACCAGCAACTGACGCTGGGACCGAAGAGTGCGACGTATGACAACAACGGCAATCTCCAGACCTTGACGGACTCCAGTGGCACGACGACGTACACGTGGAATGCCAAAGATCAGCTCGTGAGCCTCAGTGGCCCCAGTGTCACCGCCAGTTTCCAGTACGATGCAGTTGGACGGCGCACGAGCAAAACGGTCAACGGCACGACGACGCACTTCCTGTACGACGGCCTCAATGTTGTCCAAGAACTCAACGGTACCACGCCGACTGCCAGCTTGCTCACTTGGGACCTGCGCAAGGATTGTCACCGAGGGTTAGAGAATCGTGAAGCGTCCATACGCGCGGAAGTGTCGATCAAAGGCGATAGCTTCTGTGATCCCCAACCGTTCCATTACGACAAAACTGAGCGCATCACAGAGGGAATAGGTCTTGTCTTCGTATGTACGGACGAGGGCTACCGCCGCAGCCTCGTCGGTCTGCCGAACCCGTTCGATTCGATAGGTATCTTCCATCAACATGTCGAGAAAGCGCAGCGCGTTCTGCCGTCCGGTGTGAGAACGTGCCAACAGGAGCGCGTAGGTCTCAAACATCACCGCGTTTGTCGTCACGAGCTGCCAGCGTTCACGGTTGGCGTGCTGAAAGAGCGCCACTGCCCGGGTATGCAGGGCATCTTCCTGGACCAAGAGGGCAAAGAACCCACCACTATCCACAAAGACCTGCTTCATGTCTCGTCGGTCTGGCTTGCGTAGACCGCAGCCAAGTGCTTGTACTTGTCGGCCGAGACATCGGTGAAGTCTGTGTGCATCGTGCCTGCCAGCGCCAACGAGCGCTTGTAGGGACCCTCAGCCGTGCCTGACGTCATCATGGTTTCCTCGCTTAAGGAGTCCTCAACGGCTTCAACTACGCGCTGCCGATCCGCCCGGGGTAATTGACGGGCTCGTGCAATGAGGGTTTCAACAATGTCCATAGCGCTCACCTCGCTGCATACCTTACGCGAAATTTACTTCCCTTGCTAACATGCCAACATAGCTTTCCGTACCGTCTCCCGAGGTCCGCTGTTATTAAGCGGCGGGGAATAGGGACAGAATAGGGGACGTTGGAGGGAAATTCGGGTTCTGGGCGGTTGCCAATCTGCTCACGAGTCTCGGCATTGACGAAACGCGCCTCCGCACTGACGCTGCCGGGCCACGGTCGTTTCTCATTGATGGCCTCGGCTCCACGCTCGCGCTCACTGACAGTGCGGGGCTGGTGCAAAGCCAATACACCTACGAGCTCTTCGGCAAGACGACCGCGACCGGCGTGGCATCGACCAAGGCCTCTACGTACACAGGCCAGGAAGACGACGGGACTGGGTTGTACTACTGCCGGGCGCGGTATTACGATCCCGCCTTGCAGCGGTTCATCAGCGAGAACCCGATTGGGTTTGAGGGCGACGACCAGAACCTCTACGCATACGTCACGAATGATCCGCTCAATTATGTTGATCCTGAAGGTTGGGGCCGCGGAGTGCGACGTATGACCTCAACGGCAATCTCCTTGGAAAATTTTCGCGCACGGTTTAACTGTGCGTTCAAAATCGGGAGCGGCAGCCTCTGCATGCTGCCGTCCGATCATCCGGTACGCAAGCTGCGCACGTAATGGTAGTTTGGTTTGCGGGCGGGGGTGTTCAGGTGCCGATGGTGCACCTCGACGATAAGAGAGAGACCGCGGTAAGCGTTTGCTGATGCCTTTTCTACTCTCCGCTTCCCCGTTTCTCCGCTTCTCCGTTTCCTTCTTGAGTCGTGGCGAATTCCAACTCAACTAGTAATTGACCAAGCTCAACTAAATCTCCCGTCGCTACGTGAATTTTCTTGACTTGGCCGGCGCCCTCCGCCATGAGCGCATTCTCCATTTTCATGGCTTCCAGGAGGACCAGCACTTGTCCCGCCGCGACCGTGTCACCTGTAGTGACTCGTACGTCGAGAATTTTCCCCGGCATCGGTGAGCGAATTTCTGGACTGAGTCGCCCGGCTTCGCGTTGCCGACTCGCGCCTTTTTTCTCTCCCGCCCGTGAGAACTCATAGACATGACCATTGATGGCGGCGAGTGAGCGCTGTCCATCGTGCACGATATGGACGCGGAGCGGCTGCCCGTTCACAAGTAAGGTGACCGCGCCGTGCTCTTCGGTCAGGATCTGAACGCGTGTCGCCTGCCCGTTGACGTGGGTGTCGTACTCATTCCCGCGTTGCGTGTAGGCGACGGCGAAGGTGGAGCCACTGACAGAAAGAAGGGTGGTTTTCATAACTCCTGGATTTCCCGTGTTAGCCGCCGATTCGCCAGTTGCCAAGTTGTTGCCAAGGAGAAGTGGCCATCGGCCTCCCTCCGGACGAAGTCGCGGACGTGGCCCGGCTTCCGCGGGAGTGCGTAAGGGCAATGGCGAGAGCCGCCTCAAGGTCGTGTCCGGCTGATGCTGCGGGGTGCCACTGTGACAAGTGTTCAGTGAGAAATCCCGTATGCGTATCGCCAACGACAAACGCGGGGTGCGTGATGAGGTCAAGCAGAAACGGCAGATTCGTGGTCGGGCCAAGAACGACGCACTGTCGTAGCGCCGATTCCATACGACGGCGTGCCTGCTCGCGATCCTGCCCCCAGGTGGAGAGTTTGGCGATCAAGGGATCGTAGTAGACGGACACGGCGGTCTGTGCCGTGATCCCCGCATCGACACGAATACCCGGACCAGTAGGCGGGTTCCATGCCAGCACTGTCCCTGGCGAAGGAAGAAAACCGCGTGCCGGGTCTTCCGCGTACACTCGACACTCAAACGCATGGCCACGGCGCTGAATATCACCTTGCGTGAACCCCAACCGCTCGCCCTCCGCGATGCGAATCTGTTCGCGCACAAGATCAAGCCCGGTGATCAACTCGGTGATCGGATGCTCGACTTGCAGCCGGGCGTTGACTTCGAGGAAGTAGAACCGCCCCTGATCATCGAGAATAAATTCCACCGTGCCGGCGTTGTAATAGCCCGCGGCTTTGGCCACGGCCAGCGCCGCCGTAGTCATCGCGTCGCGCAATTGGGGAGACACGGCGGGGGAGGGCGTCTCTTCGAGAATTTTCTGATAGCGCCGTTGGATCGAACATTCACGTTCGCCGAGATGGACCAGCGTGCCATGTTGGTCGCCAAGAATCTGCACTTCGACATGGCGCGGACGTTCGATATACCGTTCGATATAGACCGTGCCTTCGGCGAACGCGGAGATCGCTTCCCGTTCCGCCGCCGACGTCGCTTCAAGCAAATCCTTCTCATCCCGCACGATGCGCATGCCTTTGCCACCACCGCCGGAGGCCGCTTTGATGAGCACCGGATAGCCCAGTGCCCGCACCTGTTCTCGCAGGACGGCAGGGTCACGCGAGGGCTGCTCCAGTGCCGGAACAACGGGAACTCCTAACTTGGTGACTGTCTGCCGCGCGAAAATTTTGTTGCCCACCGCCGCGAGCGAGTCCGAGGATGGGCCGATAAAGGTCAGTCCCGCCTCGCGGACAAGCTGGGCGAACGCGGCATTTTCCGACAGAAACCCATAGCCGGGATGAATCGCTTGGGCCCCGGTTTGGTGGGCCGCCGCGATCAGCGCTTGTGGATTGAGATAACTTTGGCTTGCTTGCGCCGGACCGATACAGACGGCTTCATCGGCGGCAAAGAGATGCGGGGACGAGACGTCGGCTTCGGAGTAGACGGCAACAGTGGCGATGCCGAGTTCACGACAGGTGCGGGCCACACGAATGGCGATCTCGCCACGATTGGCGATCAGAATTTTCTGGAACATGGAACGGGATTTCCTCCAGCACGTTACCGGGCAGTCTGAAGCGAACGGTGCGTCTTTCTCTGGCCGAGGTCACTTTGCCGTTGCCTTCCACCTGCGCGTTGTCCCACAGTCCGTTTGGGGCTTTCCGATTTCCCTTGATGGATGGGGGGTTTTTGGTGCTGGCGGTAATCGTAGCCGATTGCCATGGCGAGGAGAAGGCGGTCCATGCCGCCGCTACGCTCTCTGCGCAACACTTGCAAGCGCTCGAAGAATTCCCGGAAGTCTTTGTTCACGCGCTTGCGGGCATCCATCGGATGCAGGAAAAAGTCCTTGAGGCGGGTGACCGTGAACCGCAGGGCGGAGAACCGGAGTTCATTGGGAAAGGCATCCCATTCGATGAGGGTCAGCGGACGCCGACTTTGATACCCAGCGAGCAGCGCCTCGAATCGTTCGATGACGAAGTGTCCCTCGCCATAGCACAACGCGTTCACCGCGGTCGCGAGGTCGAAGAGAAATTTTCCGTAACAGGCCGCCTCGAAGTCCAGCAGACCCACGACCTTGTCGCCACGAAAGAGCAGGTTATCGGCGAACAGGTCGCCGTGGATGAGCCCCTTGGGAAGTCGGTCATCCTGGTATTCCTGTTGGTAGCCGATCTCGTCATCCAGCGCGTGGACGATCTGCCTGAAATGCCCAGGCAGATGTTCTCGCACTTCTTGATAGAGTCCGACAATGCGAGGAAAGCTGAAGCGGTTCTCTTCGCTTTGCGGGGCATGCTCGCTCAAGAGGTGCAGGGAGGCCAATGCCTCGCCGACGTGGGTGAGATGAGCGGGTGTCAACCGGGTTTCGCTCACGGCCTTGCCAGGTAACGGCAGGGAGAGAGAGAGCGGTTTGCCATGATAGAGCCGCAGCACCTGTCCATGCCGATCCACGAGCGGCTGGGGACAGCGGAGTCCACGGGCACGGAGAAACTGAAGAAGTCCCAGCTCCTGTTGCACGGCCATCATGCTTTTCGCTTCGTCAATCTTGAGGAAGAACTTGCCGCGCGTGGTTTCCAGAAGATAGAGCGTGTTGACCGAGCCGGCGGGGATGCCGGTGACTTTGGTCAATTTGCCCAGGCCGTAGCTCTCGGCGACGCTTGTGGCTGTGCGCCGATCCAGAATTGTGTACACCGCCATGATTTGCTCGGTACCCCGGTTCGCACCTGGAGGCCGTTGTGACAAGGGAAAGGGTGCGGAGGAAAAATTTTCCCACTACTTATCGTCCTTTGGTGGACGCTGTCAAGTAAATTCTGACTGAACGTCCATTCAGGATAAGAAAAAAATCAGCGGCTCAACGTAAGCGAGCGAAATTTCTCGAATTTGAGGACAATGACTAGCTGAAATTTGAAGAGGCGACTTTTCCAAACACTCAGGTCTCGTCGTCTTCCTGATCGCTGTACCGTTCTTCGGTCCACGGATTGCCGCGCGTGTGATAGCCACGCACTTCCCAGAAGCCGCGTTTATGGTCGGTGAGGAATTCCACACCGCGTAGCCATTTGGCGCTTTTCCAGGCGTAGAATTGAGGAACCACGAGTCGCAATGGCCAGCCGTGGTCGGGTTCCAGGTCCTGCCCATCATGTCGATGAGCGAAAATCACATCACTCGCCAGGAAGTGTTCCACCGACAGATTGGTGGTGTAGCCACCATCGCAGTGGAGCATGACGTGCCGGGCTTCGGGCTTGAGCCGTACTAAGGCGAGCACATCCTTGACCATCACTCCTTCCCAGCGATTGTCCAAACGCGACCACGTGGTGACGCAGTGAAAATCGGTGGTGAGTTGGGTCTGCGGCAGGGCGCGGAATTGTTGGTAACTAAGCCGGACTGACTGCTCGACCGCACCGAAGAGACGAAAATCCCAGGTCGCGGGATTGAAACGTGGGGTGGGGCCATAGCTGAGGACCGGCCATTTTTCGACGAGATATTGTCCTGGTGGAACCCGCTCGGAGGGAGTCTGGTTTTTGTTCATGGTTCCCTGTCTTAGTAATTTCTCTCCGTTTTCGCAAGGGTTAGGGGAATTGCGGATTGCGGATTTGGGATTGCGGATTTTGTGGAGTGGTAGGGGCGAATAATGATTCGCCTCTACTGAGAAGGAAAGAGCAGCGCGATTTTGAGGTCCATCACATTGGTGCCAGTCGGGCCAGGAGAGAATAGGTCGCCCAGCACCTTAAAGAACCGGTAAGAATCGTTCTCGGCCAATACCTGCGCGGGGTCGAGATCATACGCCCGCGCACGATGAACGGTATATCCATCAACGAAGGCTCCGGCCGCGTCAGTTGGCCCATCAATGCCATCAGTGCCAGCGCTGAGCAAAGTCCAACGATCTTCGCCAGCCAGTTCCCGCGCCACCACTAGCGCGAACTCTTGATTGCGCCCCCCTTGGCCTTGTCCAGTCAGTCGGACCGTCGTTTCTCCTCCAGCCAGGACACAGACGGGATCACGAATGGTGACAAGCTGCCGTCGCAGCTCGGCGGCGAATTGTCGCGCAACGTCGGTCGTATCACCAACCAGCGGGCTCGGTAACACGACCGGGAGAAATCCCGCAGCTTTCGCTGTGGTCGCCGCCGCCGCGAGCGCGATACGATTGGAACCGAGCAGAAAGTTGTGAACATGCGCGAACACCGGATCTCCCGGCTTTGGGGTTTCCGGCTGCGTCCCACGACACCCAGCGGCAAGATACGCGAACACGGAGGCTGGCACCTGCTCAAGCAACTGGTATCGGTCAAGAATGTTCCAGGCATCTTGAAAGGTGCTGGCATCCGGCACGGTCGGGCCAGAGCCGATGGTGCTCAAGTCATCATCAATGACATCGGACAAGATAAAACTGACCAGCGGGGTCGGAAAGGCGAGGCGAGCAAGATGCCCACCTTTGATCTGAGAGAGATGTTTGCGGACCGTGTTGAGTTCGTGAATGTCAGCTCCACAAGCCAGCAGCAAGCGATTGACGGCGAGTTTGTCGGCGAGGGAGAGACCCACGGCTGGACTGACCAGCAGGCTTGAGGCTCCGCCTGTGAGACAGAAGCATAAAAGGTCTGACGGCCGGGTGCGTGCAAGAAGAGCCTGGATCTGTTCCGCGCCACTCACGCTCCCTGGCCCTGGGAGCGGATGGTCCCCATGCACGAGCGTCACTCGTTGTGTATCCACGGAAACACCGGTGGGAATCACCACGACTCCGCCACGCACGCGTGCGCCACGCACGCGTGCGCCACGGACGCGCGCACCCAACACAGCTTCAAGCCCTTGCGCGAGCAGTCCGGCCCCTTTTCCAGCGCCGATAATGAAGACGCGGTCCGGCAAGGGGATTGAGGAGGTCCGGGCCTCCGACTCGTGAGCGTGGACCAGAAGATGGTTGTGGTCTACTGAGATGGCCCGCGCGATTAAGGTGCGGGGATCAACGGCGGCGACGGCTGCGGTGAACAGCGTCCGGAGGTGAGTGCGGATGGTTTCGGTCAGGGCCCGATGATTCGACACAGGACGATCACAATCGGTACTCGACATTGAGATCTCCCTCACCCTGACCCTCTCTCAGCCGGGCAACGGCATTAAGTTAGCGAGTTTTGGGTTCCGAGTTCCGAATTCCCTCTCCCGGCTGGGAGAGGGCTAGGGTGAGGGGGATCAAGTGACCTTTCCTTTGAACGCCGGTAGCTGAACGCTGACTACAGATTATCATCATCGAGATCGACCAAACTTGTCCGGCGCTGACCTCGGTCTTCATCTCCACGGCGATGTTGTTTGGCCTCTTTTTCGAGATCGCTTTGGCAAGAGACACACAGTCGAGTAAACGGCAACGCCTCAAGGCGTTCCGTCGCGATTTCCTCCTCGCATATATCGCAAATGCCGTAGGCCCCGCTGCGAATACGATCCAGGGCTTCTTCAATCGCCAGTAATTTCTCGCGATCGCGGTCGCTCAGGATAAGGTTGATTTCGCGTGACCGCTCTTCGCTCGCCAAGTCGTAGGTGTCCATTCCCTCGTCGAGAGCGGCTTCTCTTCCCTCTTTCACCTCGGCGTTGAGCTGTTTGAGGACCTGGTCTTTCCAGGTAGTGAGGGTGCCTTGCGCCTTCTTCAGGAATGCTTTCCGCATGCCGCGCTCCTTTTTCCAAAAAAGTGATAGAGGACATTAGAGGGGGCTGTCCGTGAAGTCAATCGGTTTTTCCCACTTTATTTCTTGTGGGCGAGGGCGCGTCGCGCGCAGGTCGTACCCGGATGCGGCCTGGATGCGTACCGGAATGATGTCTCCGATCTCAGCCGCCGCGCGGTTCAAGTACACAATGCCGTCAATATCCGGCGCTTGCCCGGCGGTGCGGCCCCATAAACGACCACGGTCATCGTGCCCACACACGAGCACTTGCTGTTCGCTTCCAATCAACGCGAGGTTCTTGCGGCGGACCACCACGGCTTGCCGTTCCATCAACCGTTTCCATCGTTCGTGCTTCACTTCGTCCGGTACTTGGTTCGGTAGCGTGCCCGCCGTCGTGCCCTCTTCTTGGGAATAACGAAACACGCCCACGTGGTCGATTTGCGCTTCATCCACGAAGTCGAGCAGTTGCTGGAAATCCTCTTCTTGTTCACCCGGAAAACCGACAATGAACGAGGTGCGTAAGACAACGCCAGGAATATGAGTGCGGATGCGTTCGAGAAGACGGCGCACGCCATCGCCACTTTTCTCGCGGCGCATGGTGCGCAGCATCCGGTCACTAATGTGTTGCAGCGGCATGTCGATGTAGGGACATACGTTGGCTGTTTCCGCGATACAGCGCAGCAACGGTTCATCCAAATAATTGGGATAGCAATACAGCAAGCGTAGCCAGGCAATCCCATCGACTGTGCTCAGCGCGCGCAGGAGCGCCAGGAGCGTAGTGCCGTCACGTCGTTCGCGGCCATACGCGGTCAGATCTTGGGCAATCAGGTTCAGTTCCTTGACGCCTTGGGCCGCGAGCATCGCGGCTTCGGCGACGAGAGAATCAATCGGGCGACTCTCTTGCAGTCCTCTGATCTTGGGAATGATGCAAAAGGCGCACTTGTGGTTACAGCCTTCGGCGATCTTGAGATAGGCGGTGTAAAACGGCGTGGACGCGATCCGCGGGGTCTCGTGGTCTGGCAGAATGTGCGACGCGCCGATGTACGTCGTGGGACCATCAAGCAGGGTGCGTTTTTGCTTGAGAATGTCGGTGATCCGCAGAAATTCGCCGGTGCCGACAAAGACATCCACTTCTGGTAGGGATTCGCGCAATTCTTGTCCATAGCGTTGTGACAAACAACCAGTGACAATAAGCTGCTTGGTGGCGGCGGACTCCTTGTAGCGGGCGAGGTCGAGAATTGCCGCGATGGATTTCCGGATATCACTGGGATTTCAATAGCGCGCGCGGGTGAAGCTAACCTCGCGGGGTGCGTTTTCACCCGTCTGTACTCGTACCACGACTCGAGAACCTTCCTCACCCGATAGCATGTGCTTGATTGCGCCGCCGTCGAGGTCGCCGAC
>JANMSE010000244.1:0-3605 GCA_031389045.1 Deltaproteobacteria bacterium
CCACCTCTGCCGCAGAAAGCGCGCCCAGGTCGATAGGCTCCATAACCCTTGGTGCGAAACGCACAGGAAAGCGCAGTGCGGGAAATCCGCATGCTGCGTTTGAACGGGCGGGGGCGGGACACGGGCTTACGGTCGGACTCGTGAGGCACTCCCAGAGGAAACGGGGAGCAACAGATAGGTCCACCCTGCGGAGCACCGCGCCAGCTCTCGACCCTACCGATTGAGGTTGTGAACCTAGCCGTGCATGATGAGGCATCCGTGTATTGCACTCCAAAAAAATCAATGATTCCATGCCTCCGGTTCAAGGTGCTCTTGCAGACCCTCACCAACTCATGTTAGCCGGAGACACTATGAAAAAAATGTTATTGCTCTTCTCCATCGGAATGCTAACCTGCGGCGCGCAAAGCCACGCCGAAGTCCTCAACCGCATCGTGGCCACCGTCGATGATGAACCCATCACGTTGCACGAACTGCGCAATTTCACCAAGGGAGCCGGGGGGCAGCAGAACGCGATGATTCCGCCCGACGCCCTGGCCAAGATGACGGAGAAAGACATCTTGGATGCCATCATTATGAACAAACTGGTCAGCAAAGAGGTGCAAACCCAGGGCATCAAGGCCAGGGAAGAAGAGATCAATAGTTACGTCGAGCGCATCAAGGCGCAGAGCAATTTGACCGACGAACAGATGAAAGAGGCCCTCGCCAAGCAGGGGCTCACCTTGGAAATCTATCGCAAGCAAGTGGCCGATGAAATCGAACGCGCGATGTTGATTAACCGCGAGATCGGCTCGCGCGTCAACGTGACGCCGCAAGATATTGAACGCTACTACAAGGAACATGGCGGCAGCGTCGGGGAAAGTAGCGGCGACAGCGCGAGCAGCAGCGAGACCAAGATCGAAGAGAGCGAGCCGGTCTCATCGGACGAGCAGGTGCGCGTGCGCCACATTTTCCTGCCGCTCTCACCAGCGGCTTCCGCCGAAGAAGAAAAAGAGGCGCTGCAACAGATCACCGACATCCGCGAGCGCGCCCAGAAGGGTGAGGATTTCGCCGCCTTAGCCACCGCGCACTCCCGTGGCCCCGGCGCGGAGCAAGGTGGCGACTTGGGCTTCTTCAAGAAAGGGCAAATGTCCAAGGAAATTGACGAGGTCGCCTTCTCCCTCCAACCGGGGGAAGTCAGTCAACCCTTCCGTAATAATGCGGGCGTGCATCTTCTCAAGGTAGAAGAACGAACTGGCGCGACAGAGAAACCTGCCGCCGTCGTCGCCGCTGCTCCGACACCTGAGAAGAAACCCGCCATCGACCCCGCCGTCGCCGAACAGATCAAACAGAAGCTGTATAACGAGGCCCTCCAGCAGCGCTACAGCCGCTGGTTCCAGGAAGATTTACGCTTCCGCCATCAGGTCGAAAATTTCCTCGTCGCCGATTCCAATAGCTCGTCGTTCACCCCGAAATCCGCCCGCCCCAAGGCGGGCGCACCCACAACCGAAGCGCCGAAAGAAGAGGAACAAGGGTTTTTTCGGAAATTATTACCCTTCTAGCGACGGGAGACCGAAGACGGGACATATCCGCGATCTTCGTTCAAGCTCCCGTCTCCCGTCCTCGGTCCCCCGCCATCCCATTTCCCCATGCTTCCTCTCATTGGCATCACAATGGGTGACCCCTCCGGGATTGGCCCGGAAGTCACCCTCAAAGCCGCTGCTCAGGCACGTGCGACATGCCGGGTTGTCGTGTTGGGCGATCCGCGAACCCTTACGGACACCGCGTTACGTCTGGGCTCGCCACTCGTTCCCACCACGTGGACACTGACCGATCCATATCCTGATGATCCGCGCTGCCTACCGGTGTTGGCGCTCTCAACCCTCGACCCAGAGCACCGTACCCCAGGACAGCCCACACCAACCGGCGGCGAGGCGTCGTACCGCTATGTGGAAACCGCCGTCCACCTTGCGATGAACAATACCTTTCAAGGGCTGGTCACCGCGCCTATTAGTAAAGCGATGTGGCATGCCGCTGGACGAGATTATCCGGGTCACACCGAGCTGCTCGCCGCGCTGACCCATACGCCAGAAGTGCGGATGATGCTCGTTGGTCGCCAATTGCGAGTGATTCTCGTGACGACCCATATCGCGCTCGCCCGTGTGCCCGTGGCGCTCTCGACCGAACGTATTGAGAAGACCATCCTGATGACCGCCGCCCATCTGACGCGGTTTCATGGGCTCACTCGCCCACGCTTGGCCGTGGCGGGGCTGAATCCCCATGCGGGCGAAGCCGGTGCGTTTGGTGATGAGGAAGCACGGATTATCGCCCCAGCTATACAGCATCTCCAAGCACGACAGCCAGCGTTCATGGTGGACGGCCCATTTCCAGCGGACACCGTTTTTGTCCGCGCCGTGCAAGGCGCGTTTGACGGGGTGATTTGCCTCTATCACGACCAAGGGCTCATTCCCCTGAAACTGCTGTCCTGGGAAGACGGAGTGAACGTCACTATTGGTTTACCGATTGTCCGTACCTCACCCGACCACGGGACCGCTTTTGACATCGCCGGTCAGGGCAAAGCTGATCCTCGCAGTATGCAAGCGGCGATTGCCCTGGCGACGGATATGACACAACATCGGAGTACATAAATGAATCCAGCCATCTTTCGTGAATATGACATTCGCGGTATCGCCGACCACGATTTCGACACCTCTTTCGCGCACGTTCTGGGCCAAGCCTACGGCACCTACGTTCGTACCCAAGGAAAGCAGCGCATCGCGGTGGGGCGCGACTGCCGTCTGACCTCGGACAAGTATGCCGAGGCGTTGCGGCAAGGATTACGGTCCACTGGCATTGACGTGGTCGATATTGGCACCTGTCCCACACCGTTGATGTATTTTTCCCTGTTCCATTATGATCTGGACGGTGGATTACAAGTCACTGGTAGTCACAATCCCGCTGACCACAATGGCTTCAAGATGTGTATCGGCAAATTCACCATTCATGGGGAAGAGATTCAAGAGTTGCGCAAGCTGATTGAGTCTGGCCGTTTCGCGACCGGCCAGGGCACGGAGGAACAGCTTCCGATTATCCCTCCATATCAAGAGTTTCTCATCAAGCAGTTCGGCCAGCTCTCGCGCAAAATCAACGTGGTGATTGACGCCGGTAATTCGACGGCGGGTCCAGTGGCTCCGCGCATCTTTCAGGCGATGGGTTGCCAACTGACGGCGCTTTTTTGCGATCTCGACGGACGGTTTCCCAATCATCATCCTGATCCGACGATTCCAGAGAATTTGACGCACCTGATCGCCGCGGTCAAAGAGACCGGAGCCGAGATCGGCGTGGCGTATGACGGCGACGCCGACCGGGTGGGCTTAGTAGATCGCCACGGGCGCATTGTCTGGGGCGATGAGATGATGGTCCTGTTCGCGCGTGACATTTTGCGACACCATCCAGGGGCGACCATCGTCTCCGAAGTCAAATGTTCGCAACGGCTTTTTGATGATGTGGCCAAGCACGGTGGCAACCCCATCATGTGGAAAGTCGGGCATTCGTTGCTCAAAGCCAAGATGCGAGAGACGGGCGCGAAACTGGGTGGAGAAATGAGCGGGCACATCTTTTTCGCCGAC
>JANMSE010000277.1:0-6769 GCA_031389045.1 Deltaproteobacteria bacterium
GAGTCGGTCCCCTGCTCCCCGAAGTGCGCGAGCGGGCTCTATGCCCGTGCCTCTTTCTCGACTCCCGCCTCTTCCGTGTACGAGATGTCCTCGGCGCCCGCACGCTCAAAGATGGCCTTGGCGCGGTCCCGTTCGGCACTATCGTGCGCATGGACGGAAATGAGAATATTGCCAGCCTTGACTTTCCCCTCGTAGCGCTTGGCCTCATATTCCGGAATCCCCATGCCAATGAGCGCCCCGGTGAGCCCGCCCAGCGCGGCACCCGCCGCGGCACCACTCAGCGCCGCCAGGATCGGGCCCGCGGCGATGAAAGGGCCTAAGCCGGGAATCGCTAAGGCGCCAATCCCCACTAACCAGCCGAGCGCGCCCCCCAGCACGCCGCCGGTCCCCGCGCCCGTGGCCGCGCCTTCGGGGGCTTTGGTGTGCTGTTCGTGGGCAAAGTCCCGGGTGCCGGATTTATCCGGAAACAAGACCGAAATATCATTATGAGAAAAGCCCTCCGCCTTGAGCTGATTCGTGATCGTGGTCGCCTGCAGTTCGGTGGTGGTGATACAAAACACTGATTTTGCCATACGGTCCTCCTGAAAGGTTAAGAGTTATTGAGCAGCGATCTCTAATTCATTTTTCACTTTGGTCGCCCCCGCAATTTGCTGGGCTTTGGCGTCAATATTGGCTTTCTCCTGAACACTGCTGACCGGGCCCCGCAGCGTGACGACGCCATTCATGGTGATGATCTTCACGTTGTGGGCATTCGTGGATAGTGAAGCGTCCGCCACTACGGCCTGGCGAATCTGTTGAGTGAGGGCGAGATCCGCTTCAGTCGTGGATTGGTCGCCTGGCGTGAGCGTGGCGCCGCTCCGGTCCCGAACGTTTTTCTCCGTATTGTCGGCGGCTGTCGGTGCCGTCGGTGATGGAGCTTGTGCGACCGGTGCTGGGGCTTTTGCTTTTGGTGATGGAGCTTGTACCGCCGGTGCTGGGGCTTTCGCCGCCGGTTGAGAATCACAGGCGTATCCTCCGAGGACGAGCAGCGAGATGGATAATAAAAGCGTGGGTTTGTTCATAGTCTTTCTCCTTGACCTCAGAGAGCGGTGCGCTCTTCGAGCGGTGCGCTCTTCAGGGTCCGTTAAAGTTCGTTGTCAGGTTGACGGAATTCGTACACGGATGACGCCGGACCCAGCGCTAGAAGATGGTCGTGCCGTTGATCCGGGTTCCAGCAATGGTTGTCTGAGTCAGCGCGGGCCGCTCGCTGAGATGACCATTCAGCTTGGTCGTCTCGCTCTTGCTGTGGGAGGCCACGGCCGGCAGGGCCTGCTTGACCACAGCTAACAAGGTGCTCACCACCGCCCCCACAGCGGCGCTTTTGAGAATGGCAATTTCGTCCTTGAACTGCTCCTGTAGACTACTTCCTAGCCCCCGCAGCGACTGGAGAGGGGCGGACGACTCGTAAGACAGAGCCGCTGGTCTCGTTGCCGGAGCGAACCTTGGCTCAGGGGCAGAGCCACCCGCAACCGTGCGGCCATTCCCCCTGCTGCCGAGCAGGTAGCCTACCACTGTAGCGCCGCCCAACAGCAGCCACGGATGCTGCTCCATCTGATGGTGCAGATCAAAGGTGCGCTGCACCGCGTCTACGGTCTCCCCAACAGTTCCTCTGACATTCTCCACCATCCCTCCCACGGAGGCTTGCGCCCCTGCCACCGTCTGCTTCACGGCGGCGACTGTCGTGTCCACGGTGTCTCGGACCGTCTCCATCATTCCCGCCACCGAGGCTTGCGCCCCTTCGACGGTCTCCTGGACGCGCTCACCCAGCAGTTCCAGCTTCTCGGTCATGGCCGACCGGGTGTCATCAATATCCCGCTGGGTGTCTGCTATATCTTGTTGGATGTCGTCGGCTCTGTCCGCCATTGCCCATTCTCCTTTTGTGTCTTCACGGTCAGCCGAGGCGTCACGGTGGGGTCCGCCGCGGTGGAGTTGCCCACGGCGAGCCACACTCCGCCCAGCACGACGAGGATGCTCCCGACGATGCCGTAACACCTCCAAAGCGGAAACTCCAGGAATACGGCCAACACCTGGACCAGCATCACACTGAGTAACATCCCCCCGGCGGCGACGAGGCCTATCGCGACGCCCAGTGTGATTGCGGTGGTCTTGGCTTTGCGCAGCTCATCGCGCACTTCCAGCTTGAGCAGCGACACTTCCTGTGCCAGTAAATCCTTGGCATCGGTCACGATGCCGCCCAGCAACTCCGCTACGCTCGGCTCCGCGGTGTGGTGCGGTGAGTTCCCCATGGCTTATCCCCTCGTGCCGCGGGCCAGCAAATACCCCACGCCTACCCCCACCATTAGTGCGGGTATGGGGTAGTTGCGCACTAAAGCGGTGAGGTCGGTGGCCAGATTCTCGTAGTCTTTCTCTTTCAGGTATATGCGCGCCGATTCCACTCCCTCGGCTACAGCGGTGGCCGCGGTAGCCATCGCCCCGTCCCGCGGCACCTGGTCGCGAATCGCTCCCGCCAGCGAGCCGATCTGCTCCCCGACCGCGGTGACTGCTTCACGCGCCGTGCTCACGGCCGCCGCGCCAAGTTCCTGCGCCTTGGCGGTCATCCCGGCCACGCCTCCGGTTGCGTCCGGCATCCCATTCCCGTCCCGGCTACTTATGGTGTCGTTATACTCTTTCATCCGCCGCTCTACCTCGCGCTGGGCCTGATCACGAGTCTGGCCATATTTCTCCTGTACCCAGCCGATCAGCTTCTCCGTCTGTCCCCCGATCCGCTCGACGTCGTCATCCGCGAGTTTGCCCCACCACGACTTGAGGGTGCCCCGCATTTGCTTCCATTGCCCCGCGAAAATATCTTGGTTCATTTGATTGTCCTCCATTGTTTGGTTAAATGCGTTCATTCACTCCATGCCGACTACGCCCAACACCTGGGCATGCGCACGGACCTGTCTCTCCAATGTCATTGCCTGCTTGCTGTTTTCCTCTATGCCTTATGAAGTTGTTATGACCTGCTGGTGGTCGGCCAGGACCAGTCTGGGACGTCCTAGAGTCGGCCAGTGAGGAGCAGCACGACCAGGACAAGGACCAACACCCCGGATATTCCCGAAGGCGCATAGCCATACGAGTGATAGCCAAAGTTGGGCAGCCCGCCCACCAGAAGCAGAATTAAGACGATCAACAATAATAGGCCCATAATAGGTCACCTCCGTGATAGTGAGTTACCCCTGCGTGAGGGAAAAGGGACGCGTTGAGGATGGAACCGGTTCGACTCGTTACCTGAAGAAAGTAACGCCGACTTTCCCTGCCGTCTGTGAGATTCTTGCTATAAACGGACAAGTTTGTGAGATTCCTGCTACAAACGGACAAGAAAGAAGGAAAAAGTCCCCTCCCCCTACGGACAATGGCATTAAGTTAAGCCGAAAGGCGCTGCTCGCAACAAACCGGGGGTTGAAACCCCCGGCTACCCTCATACGCCGCTCTGCGGCATATCTAGCCTCGCGGAGCGAGGCGACGAGGGTAGCCGGGGAGTTCAGTCCCCGGCGAGGGGAGGCGCGGGGGTGATTTCTCCTGCGACAAAAACTTTCTTAACTTACTGCCATTGCCCTTGGAGGGTGTTGCGTTCTTCGGCCGTCAACAGGGCAGGCGGGAGAAAATCAAGCTGCCCGCGATAGAGGAATTCTTCCTCACGCTGGTTCAAAACGCCGTGAGTCCTGGTCCCCCGCTACAGCGCTCGCATAAAAGCCACCAGATCAGTTTTCTCTTGCTCGTTGAGTTTGAGCGTCAGGACGAGGTTGAAGAACTCCACCGTATCGTCCAATGTCAGGAGCCGGTCATCATGCAAGTAGGGCGGTGAGTCCTTGATCCCACGCAGAGGGAAGGTCTTGATGGGTCCATCGGCACTGGCCATGCGCCCATTAATCATGTGCGGCTTGTAGAACCGTTCTGTCCTGAGATTGTGCATGAGGTTATCGGTGTAGTACGGAGGGACGTGGCAGGTGGCGCACTGCGCTTTGCCAAAGAACAGCTCTTGCCCGCGCACTTCCGCCTCGGTGGCTTTTTGCGCATCCAGCTTGCCAAACACATTGAGCTTGGGCGCGGGCGGGAAGTCGAGGATCTCCTGAAACTCCGCCATGAAGTGTACCTGACTCCCACGTTCAAGAATGTTGACTCCCTTCTTGGTGGCAATCGCCGGATCGCCGTCGAAGTAGGCGGCGCGCTGCTCAAACTCAGTGAAGTCTTCCACACTCTTCAAGGCCCGTTGCGAGCCGAACAGCCGCTGGACATTGACGCCACGCAGCGTGGGCGTGTCGATGCGGTGACGAAACTCCTGAGGCCGGGTGTCGCCGGCGAGGTGCGTGGAGGCATTGGTGTGCCCATTCGCGTGACATTCAAAACAGGTCACCCCACGACTCGGTCGTTCGGTGCGGCGGTCTTCGGTTTGATTGAACTGTTGCTGGGGGAACGGCGTAACCAACAGTCGCAAGCCTTCGATCTGTTTGGGATTCAGGATCCCGTTAAACAATGCGTAGAAGTTGTCAATCGTCACCACCCGCCCCTGCGAGACATCGCCGAGGTCGGGCCGCGTCGTCAAATAGATGGGCGCGGGAAACTCCGGCAGGAGGTGATCGGGCAAGTCAAAGTCCAGGTCGAAGCGGGTGAGATCGCGCCCTTCCTGCTTCTTGATCTCGTCGATGTGGAATTGGGGAAACACCATCCCCCCTTCGGCATGGTTGGGGTGCGGGAGGGGTAGGAAACCCGCCGGGAACACATCTGTTCCCTGAATTTCCTCAGGGCTCAGTGCTGCCAGCTTCTCCCACGTCATCTCTTTGGGGAGGGTGACGCGTACGCCTTCTTGAATCGGCTTCCCGCGAGACATGGTGACTCCCTTAGCCGGGCGGTTGCTGAGGTCATAGCGCGCCTTGAGCAGGTCCATCTGGCGCTGCATCACCTCGGGCTTCGCGCTTTTCATGCGCGTCATGGTCTCTGCGAAGTCCTCCTTGATATCAACGGGCATGTAGCTGGACTTTTTCTGCGCTGCCTTCTGGGCAGGTTTTTTGTCTGCCTCCTGAGCAGACACGCCACCTACGAATAGGAGGCCAGTCGCCACCATTATCCACCATGCGCCTGTGAACTTTGCCATCCCTTGTCTCATCGCGGCTCCACCTTTCTCTTTGGTCAGCTCGTGTTGTGAGAGAAAATATAGACTTGTCAACTTCGGACACCCGGGGATCGCCTCAGGTGCAACCCCGCAGCGTGACAATTCCTACCCGATGCTGCTCTGGAAGAAAGAAGGTACCCCTAGAGGGCTCCCACCGTCTATCAAAATCCGACTCTCCATATTGGAATCTTGCGCGAATCGCGCCGAGGAAGAGAGAAGATGTTCTCAATAACCACGAGGGATAGGCAAGCTCATATCATAACAAGAGCGATGCCCATTCGCCTTCCCGCGCGAATCCTGATGGGTGGGCTTGAAGCGAGAGCTACGCGCCTTCTTTGTGCTTCGTTTCACTGGCCCGCTCAATTTGTTCGACTAACTTCTCGTGCTGGGTGGCCTGTTGGAGCACCTTGATATCGGGATCATGGTTGACATCCGCGCCAATTTTGTCCGCGATCCGTTGGAGCATCATCAACATTTTTGTGTTCTCCTGCTCGGTGAGCAGATTGATGTGGAGGTCTAACTGACTCCGCCGCTCGATCAGTTTGAGTTCCCGATTTTGACTAATCAAAATGAAGGTAGAAAGAAAGATCGCTTCCAACGAGACGATGAATATCAAGAACGGAAACGGATACGGGTCAAAACTCGCGGCGCCAAAGTGAAGGTTATAGGCGACCCATAGACTAAACCATAACAGATGCACCCAGATAAAGGTGAGAGAGCCGCAAAAGGCGGTAATGCTATCCACCGTATGATCCATGACTGTACGTCGGGCGCGTACGACCTCGTCCAATTGCCCAATCGTCTCGATGTTCTGCTGCACCACGTCTTCAACCGTTCGGGGCTGAGGAGACGGGGGGGAGGTACGGTCATCTGGACGCGGAGCAGGGGCATGGGTCTTCATCGTTTTTCCTCCACCATTAAAACACCTTCAATGCGCCGGGCAGCTCTGTGCGCGCGGCCTTGAACGCCGGATACAGGGAGATGACCGCCGCCATCGCCAACACAATGCTGACGGACCACGCGATGCGGCTCAGACTCAGGCGCGAGTAGATGATCGGGTCAAAAACAAGAGCGAAAGGAAGACTGCTTCTGAAGAACCAGCGCAGATCCAACCCGGAGGTGGCGAAGTAGTGGTGGATCCCCAAGCCCAGCACCAGCCCCAGAGCAAGGCTGATCGCCGTAAGCGCCAGAGACTCGCTCAGGATCATGACGGCAAGCTGCCCAGGCCGAAGACCGAGCGCCGCACAGAGACCGAATTCAGCGCGGCGCTCGAGTACGCGCATGAGAATCGTATTGAGGATCCCCAACCCTACCATGGTCAGGACCACACCGTTCATGACGTAATTAAAGGCTTGGTCTAACAAAAAGAGCTGCGCCAGCCTTGGCATGGATTCCCGCCACGGGAGCACTTCAACCGGCACTCCCGCCAACTGCTGCCGCAAACCCGTGGCCACCAGCAGCGAGTCCCCCTCCCAGGCGAGGAGGATAGCGACCTGCGTGACCCGGTCTGGCACTCCGAGGAGTGCTTGCACCGCGGGCAAGGGCAACTGGATGATGTGAGCATCGATCTCTTGTATGCCCGTGCGAAAGATGCCGCTCACCCGCGGCAGTGTGCTCTGC
>JANMSE010000278.1:0-4635 GCA_031389045.1 Deltaproteobacteria bacterium
GGCGAGGACTGACACGGTTTGTCGGGCGGCAGAGCGAGATGGCGCAGCTCACCAAAGCGCTGGAACACGCCAAAGCTGGACAGGGACAGATCGTGGGAACCATGAGCGAGCCGGGGTTAGGCAAGTCGCGGTTGTTCTATGAATTCGTAGGGGCGGATAATCATACGCCCCTCCAGATACAGGGTTGTCTGGTGCTGGAAGCCTATTCGGTGTCGCACGGCAAAGCCACGGCGTATTTGCCGGTGATTGAGTTGCTGAAGAGTTACTTCGACATTCAGGCTCAGGATGATGAACGTAAGCGCCGGGAGCGCGTGATTGGCAAAGTAGGGGCGAATAATTATTCGCCCCTACTTGATCGCAGCTTGGAAGACACCTTGCCCTATCTCTTTGCTTTGCTCGGCATTGAAGAACAACCCTCGCCGTTGCAACAGATAGACCCACAGATTCGACGGCGTCGCACGTTCGAGGCGCTCAAGAAGCTGTTCCTGCGTGAGAGTCTGAATCAACCGTTGATCCTGATCTTCGAGGACCTACACTGGATTGATGGGGAGACGCAGGGTTTTCTAGATGTCCTGAGTGAGAGTGTGGCCAGCGCGAAGGTACTCCTCCTCACCAATTACCGCCCGGAGTATCGGCACGAGTGGGGACAGAAGACGTATTACACGCAACTGCGGTTAGCGCCGTTAGGAAAAGCTGAAGCGGAAGAATTTCTTGACATACTGCTGGGTACGACGGTAGGGGCGTATAATTACACGCCCCTACACGCACTGAAACGTCTCATCCTCGACAAGACCCAAGGCACGCCGTTCTTCATGGAAGAGATTGTCCAAGATTTATTTGAACAGGGAGTGCTGAGACAAGACTCTTCTGTAGGGTGGGTCGTGACCCACCCTACGACTGCGCTGCAGCTCCCGACCTCTGTACAAGGCGTGTTAGCCGCCCGCATTGATCGCCTTGTGCCAGACGAGAAAGCCTTGCTGCAACAGCTCGCGGTGATCGGGCGCGAGTTCCCGCTGAGTCTGCTCCGCCAGGTTATTACCCAGCCAGAAGACGAATTGTACCGCCTCCTTGCCTCCCTCCAACGCAAAGAATTTCTCTACGAGCAGCCCGCGTTTCCCGAAGTGGAGTACATTTTCAAGCACGCGCTCACGCAGGACGTGGCGTACGGCACGGTGCTGCAGGAGCACCGGAAGGCGTTACATGGGCGCACCACGCAAGCCATCGAACAGCTCTATCACGATCGATTAGAGGAGCATTACGACGAGCTGGCGCACCACTATCAACGGAGTGGAAATACCGAGAAGGCAATTGAGTATCTGCACAAGGCTGGGCAACAGGCTGGGCAGCGCTCGGCCTATGCAGAGGCCATTAGTCATTTGACCACTGCCCTTGAGTTGCTCAAGACTCTCCCGGACACACCTGAGTGCGTGCAGCAGGAACTCGCGCTACAAGTCACTCTTGGTTCAACTTTGATCTCCGTGAAGGGGTTTACAGCCCCGGAAGTCGAGCAGACCTATGCCCGCGCCTATGACCTCTGCCAGCAGGGCGGCAGCCCCCAGCTGCTTCTTGAGGTCCTATCGGGCCTTGCGTCCTTCTACCTCGTACGAGGGGAAGTATACAAAGCCCGAGAGTTAACGGAGCAGCAATTACAGTTAGCCCAGCGTGTCGAAAATCCGATCCTTCTTATTGACGTTCTTGTGGGGAGTGGGCAGTCGTTGGTGTACCTGGGGGAGCTAACTGCGGCACGCGAGCGTCTTGAACAGGCTTGGGGGCTCTATACTGCACAGGAACACAACCGCAACGATATACAGGGCTCGGCAGACCCTGGGGTATGGCTGCTCGCTCGTATCGCGTTGACTTTGTGGTTGCTGGGTTATCCAGACCAGGCTCAGCAGAGGCTTCAGGAGTGTCTCGCCTTGGCCGAAAGACTGTCTCGCCCCTCTCGTGTGGCATTTGCCGTGAGCGTCGCTGGGTTTTTCCATTCTGTCCATGGAGAATGGCAGCAAGCCAGAGAACAAGCAGAGGTGGTGATAAGACTGTCGACCGAGCAGGGGTTTCCATACTGGTTAGCGTATGGGACGGCGCTGCAGGGTCGGACGCTGGCCGAGCAAGGACAGATGGAAGAAGGGATTGCGGAGATGCAGCAGGGGCTGGCTTCTTTCCAAGCCGCAGGGGCAGAACTAGCGCGGTTAGATCATCTTCCCTGGCTGGCCGCAGCATATGCGAAAGGAGGGCGGGTAGAAGAAGGACTGGCCGTTCTGGCCGAGGCACTGACTGTAGTAGGCAACACCGGGGCGCGTTCGGGCGAGGCGGAGCTGTATCGGATCAAGGGGGAACTCCTAATAACGCAGGAAAGTCAAAAATCAAAAGTCAAAGGGCAAAAGTCAAAAATAGAAACCGACCCCCGATCCCTGCCCCCTGATCCCCAAAGCGAAGCCGAAGCGTGTTTTCTCAAAGCCATTGAGATCGCGCAAAAGCAGCAAGCCAAGTCCCTCGAACTACGCGCAGCGATGAGCCTGGCGCGGCTGTGGCAGAGTCAAGGCAAGACCGCCGAAGCGCGACAGATGCTGACGGAGATTTATAGCTGGTTCACCGAAGGGTTTGAGACGAAGGACCTGCAAGAAGCGCAGGCGTTGATTGAAGAACTGACGTGCGCATGGGAGACGAGGCCAGGATGATCCACAACCGGGTGCGAGAAGCAGCAGCGAAGCAACTGCTGTTTCTCCCTCATGCCATTCGGCAGATGAACAAACCTGACCGGATGATTACCACGGCGGAAGTCCGAGCCGTGGTGCGACAGGCCGAAGTGATTGAGGATTCTCCTGAAGATGTACGTGGCCATAGTTGCGTGCTCAGCGGCGAGACTTCGCCGGGACGCATTGTCCACGTGGTCTGCTCACCAAAAGAGGATTCTCTCGCTATTATTACCGCCTCTATTCCGGATGTGGCGGAGTGGGATGACACCAAGCAACAGCGCGGAAAGGAACCGTCATGAAGTGCTTTCACTGCCAAGCCGAGTTGCAACGTGGAACGGCGACGTTCACCGATAGCCGCAGAGGCTATGTGATTGTCCTGCACGAACTCCCCGCCTGGGTGTGTCCACAGTGTGGAGAACCGCTCTTTGAGGAGACTGCGGTAGAGGGGATTCAAACCGTTTTACAGACGCTGGACGTGCAAGTGGAAAAACTGCACCACGCGGCGTAAGCACCATGGCACGTCTATGACTTTCGATGAAATACTGACGGCGGTAGTGGCGCTTCTCCAGCGGGAAAGCCGGGTGGCGTACCGCGTGCTGAAGCGACGCTTCGACATTGATGACGAGTATATCGAAGACCTGAAGGCGGACCTCATCGATGCCAAACGGTTAGCGGTAGATGAAGACGGTAAAGTGCTTGTCTGGACAGGTGGAGAAGGAACCGGAGAATCGGAGCACCAGAGAATCGGAGCACCGCAATCCTCGCCCCAGCACGTCGCACCGAACACCCAGCCCCTATCCGCCGAACGGCGGCAGTTGACGGTGTTGTTCTGCGACATGGTCGGCTTTACTGAATTAGCCAACCGCGTCGATCCGGAAATCTTGCAGGGGATCATCCGCAGTTACGAGGATACCTGCGCGGTGTGCATCACGCGCTACGAGGGCTATGTGTACCAACGCCTGGGCGATGGCATCGTCGCCTTCTTTGGCTACCCGCTGGCCCATGAGGGCGAAGCCGAACGTGCTATCCATGCAGGGCTGGCGATTATTGAGTCCTTATCCACACTCACAGTGCCGGAAGTCGGTCGGCTGCACGTGCGCATCGGCATTGCGACGGGTGTGGTAGTCGTCGCGGGTGCGGAGAAGGGGGCAGTAGGTGAGACCATGAACCTGGCCTCGCGGCTGCAAAACATCGCTCCGGTCGACAGTATTGTCGTGAGCGAGCGGGTCCGACGGTTGGCTGGGGGCGGTTTTGACTATGTGGACCTGGGAGCGCAGAGCTTGAAGGGCATTGCTCAACCGACCCGTGCCTATCGCATTGTTGGCGTGAGCCACGCGGCCAGTCGCTTCGAGGCGGCGACTCAGGCAGGGCTGACACCATTAGTTGGACGCGAGCATGAGATCGCCATACTGTTGGAGCGCTGGCAGTTAGCACAGGACGGCGAGGGACAAGTGGTGCTGTTGTCCGGTGAGCCGGGCATTGGCAAGAGTCGTATTTTGAGTGCACTCCTGGAGCGGCTGGAGGGAGAAGGGGTGGGCGCGCTACGCTTCCAGTGTTCGCCTTACTACGTCAACAGTGCCTTCTACCCGATCATCGACAACTTCGAGCGGACGCTGAAGTTCGGTCGCGACGAGATGGCAGAGTCCAAACTCGACAAGCTCGAAGCGCTGGTGGTGGAACGATACGATCGCCCGCTTGAAGACGTACGTTTCCTCGCTGAGATGCTGTCGCTTCCGTGCGAGGACCGCTACGGGGCGCTCGTGATAACGCCACAGAAACACAAGGACGAGACACTGCGATCACTGGTCGATCTCACCGCGGCGGCGGCCACGAAACAGCCCACGGTGATGGTGTTCGAGGATGCGCACTGGGCCGATCCTACTAGCCTGGACGTGCTCGACGTGCTGATCGACCGGGTGAGAACCTATCCGCTACTGAT
>JANMSE010000299.1:0-3292 GCA_031389045.1 Deltaproteobacteria bacterium
GGCCTTGATAGCCGATATGTTGCGGGCCGTTGGTGGTCGAGAGCCCCATCGCGCCAGCTTGCATCGCTTCACGGATCAGCGCTTTAATCTTCGCGGTCTCTTCGGGAGTCGCCGCTCGATCCATCGACTCTTCCCCCATCACGAAATGACGGAACGGGGTGAGTGGAGCCATGAACCCAACGTTCAGACCGACCCCACGTTTCTGGGCCGCGTTCATGTATTCGGGGAAGGTCGTCCAGTCCCAAGTGACCCCTTTGGCAAGCACGTCAAACGGGATGGCTTCGACGTTGACCAAATCCCAGGCCGCGATCTCGCGCGCTTCGGGTTTGCAAGGGGCCAATCCGACCCCGCAGTTGCCCATGACAAGGCTGGTTACGCCATGCCACGACGAGGAGGTAAACATTGGGTCCCAGCAGATCTGGGCATCATAGTGAGTATGGGGATCGACAAATCCCGGAGTAACGATCAGGTCCGAAGCATCAATGACGCGCTTCGCGCCTTCCGTCACCTTGCCAATAGCGGCGATCTTTCCTCCGGCGATCGCAACATCCGCGCGTTGGCGCGGAGCCCCGGTTCCATCAACGACTGTTCCGTTTTTGATCAACACATCATACGACATTGCTGTCACCCTCCTTTAGGTATTTCAGGTCAGAGCATGCCTGAGAATGAGTGCATCTACAAGGGTTAAAGTTCGAGCCCTTGTTCCCATATACGAGTGAGGACTCGCTTGCCGTCCAGTCACTCCAGATGTTACAGTCCGGCCCACCTTAAAGGAGGACCTGTTATGTCGTGGGATTTTGAGACCGATGCCGAATTTCAGAAAGAGCTGGACTGGATTGACCAGTTCGTGCGCAACGAAGTCGAACCGCTCGATCACATCCTGGGAAGCCCGTATGACATCCACAATCCCCGCAACCAAAAGCTGGTGCGGCCCCTACAAGCCGAAGTCAGAAAACACAAACTGTGGGCCTGTCATTTGGGGCCGGACCTGGGGGGACCAGGCTACGGCCAATTGAAGCTCGCCTTGATGAATGAGATTCTCGGACGCTCACGCTTTGCCCCAACCGTTTTCGGCACGCAGGCACCAGATACCGGCAACTCGGAAATCCTCGCGCATTACGGCACTCCAGAGCAGAAGCAGAAGTATCTCACTCCGCTCCTCAACAATGAGATCGTCTCCTGTTTCTCCATGACCGAGCCGCATGCGGGCGCGGACCCCAAAATGTTCACCTGTCGCGCGGACCTCAACGGGGACTTCTGGGTCATTAACGGCGAGAAGTGGTTCTCCTCGAATGCCCGCTATTCCTCGTTCCTGATCGCGATGGTCGTCACCGATCCCGACGCCCCTCCCTATCAAAAAATGTCGATGTTCCTGGTGCCCACCGACACACCCGGCGTCAACATCATTCGCAACGTCGGGTTAGGCACCGAGCATGCCGAGGATGGTGAGCATGCCTATATCCGCTATGAAGACGTGAAAATTCCGCGCGAGAATTTACTCGGGCAACGCGGACAAGGGTTCGAGGTGGCGCAAACACGGCTTGGTGGTGGTCGCATCCATCACGCCATGCGCACGGTCGGTCAGGTCAAGAAAGCGTTCGATATGATGTGCGAGCGAGTGTTGTCGCGTGAGACGCAAGGCGAAGTCTTGGCCAACAAACAAATGGTGCAGGAGCAAATCGCCGATTCGTGGATGGAGATGGAGCAGTTTCGCTTGATCGTGCTCCGCACCGCGTGGCGTATTGATAAGTACAAGGACTATCGCAAGGTGCGCAAAGACATCGCCGCCATCAAGGCGCTCATGCCCAAGGTGTACCACGATGTCGTGTATCGCGCCCTGCGGTTGCACGGGGCGCTGGGACTCTCCAACGAGATGCCGTTCTCAGCGCAGATGGTGGAATCCTTTATGACCAGCTTGGCGGACGGACCGACGGAGGTGCATAAAGTGACCGTCGCCCGGCAGGTGCTGCGGGACTATAAAGGCGCTGATAGTAAGTTTCCCACTGGCCATCTGATCTCACAGCGAGAACGGGCAATCGAAAAGTATGGCAAGTTGCTGGAGGGGGAAGTCGGCAATCTGTAACGTAAGCGTTCAGCGGTCAGCTGTCAGCAAAAACAAGAAGATGCGTATCCTGGAGACGTTGGTTCGGGTTAGCAGTTGGGCAACATCTTCCGTGCTTCCTGGTCTGGCTGACTACTGAAAGCTGAGAGCTGAACGCTGACTTTGTAACAACAGCTCGCACATGCGGAGAACGTATGGCTCTGGCGGTATACAGCACCCTATGGCTCGCGCTGCTTTGCATGGGGCTCTCACTCTTCGGGTTCGCCAACATCCTCAGTATCGTGCGTTTACGACAACACTTCACTCCCCAGCCGTCGCGTGTTCCTGTACAAACGGCTCTCACCGTTGGTTTGCGGATCGCCCTCGTCCTCTTACCCGTGGTGTGGTTCTGGGCACTGTGGGTTGGAGGACGGACCGGCATTCGCGCCTTAATGGCCGGAGACCCGCTCCCCCTCTCGGCTTTTCTCTTTACCGTGCTTTTCTCTTTCGTATGTACGTGGATCATGTCAAAGTTGACGTTCCAGTCACGCGAAAAAGCCGCCACGGAGTTACGAAAAACGCTACGGCTCCTGCGTGAGAAGAAAGTGACCTCGGATAACTGGAGCGAAGCATGGCGCGTCCGTGAAGTCGCGGCACTGCAACCGCCACTCACGGCGGAGTCGGACCAGGTCACGGTGTGGCTGCGCGAGTGGCATAGTAAAGCCACTCACAGCTTCCGTGGACCAGCGTGGCGCGCCTGTCTCTTCCTTGGAGAACCAGACCCCAACGACATTATCGAGTTGTTGCAGCGGGACAATCAGGAAGACATTCAGCGGTGGAGCCTGGTCACCGGTAAGAAGATTCCGCACTGGGGATAATGAAACAGGCACGTCACTCTCAAAGCATCTTGGCTTCACGACTAGATTTGCTTGATGGTCCGTCGATAATCACCGTCGGGTTCGACGGTCGTCACATCACCATTGGCAGCCAGAGAAATAAGAGCCAACGGCGCGTAGTGATGCTCAACGCCGTGTGGAGGGAGTGACTGTGGCTCACCTGGCTTCCCAGGCCATTCCACATCACCCGTCGCCACCCGAGCAGGAATCAGCCAATAATCACCAGTGCGGAAAAACCTGGTCTCGTCATCATCAAAGTGAATTTCCACTCCGTCTTCAAGCGTGAGCCAGCCGTCATTGCTGGTGGGTATTTCAACCATACCTACATTCGGGGAATCCCAGCGACGCAATAGCG
>JANMSE010000331.1:0-11298 GCA_031389045.1 Deltaproteobacteria bacterium
GGCGGTGGTAAACGCCGGTAAAAGCTGGGCAAACTCTTGGGCGGTCAGTCCCGTCGCGGCCAAAAACTCGCGCGGACGCTCTTGTAACGTCTGATAGTTCAGCATGCCCTCAGTCTACACTATTCCCGATAATGTCTATTCTACATAATGGGAGAGATTGTTCTTCAATTCGCTTATTTTTGCTGTTTTCATGTAGCCAATATAGTCATGTGGTGAGAACCCCGACAAGAAGGGAGCCTCGCTACTCCCTCTTCATAAATGCGGTCTCCTACATTAGATGCTTGCGCTCAAAAGGGTTCCCAGTCCTAGTGAAAAGCCCTATTCCACCGTCACACTCTTCGCGAGATTCCGCGGCTGGTCCACATCGGTGCCCCGGTAGACGGCGATATGGTAGGCGAGCAGTTGCAACGGAATGGTCACCAAGATCGGCATCAGTAAATAATTCGTCGTCGGTATCGGGATCACTTCCCAGGCGATTTCTTCCAGTTCTGCTGACGGCGCATCCGTCACCACAATGATGCGCCCACCCCGTGCTTCCACTTCCTTCATGTTGCTCAAGGTCTTACTGTACACCGGGTCCTTGGGAAGCAACACCACCACCGGCATCTGGTCATCAATGAGCGCGATTGGCCCATGTTTCATCTCCCCCGCCGGATACCCTTCGGCGTGGATGTAGGAAATTTCCTTCAGCTTGAGCGCGCCTTCGAGGGCAATGGGATAATTCACGCCCCGGCCCAGATAGAGAAAATCGCGTGCATGTCCATACTTCTTGGCGATTTTTTCAATCAGCTTGTCCTTGGACAGGACCTCACGGACTTGATTTGGTAGGTTGACCAAATCTTCAATCAGTTTTCGACTCGTCACTTGATCGAGCACACCCCGTCGTCGCCCTAAATGTATCGCCAATAGATACAGCGCCGTCACCTGTGTCGTGAACGCTTTGGTCGAGGCGACGCTCATCTCCGGTCCGGCATGCGTATAAATCGTCATGTCGGCTTTGCGCGGAATCGAGGAATCGATCACATTACAGATCGCCATCGTCCTCGCTCCACCCGCTTTCCCACCTTCGAGTGCGGCCAAGGTGTCGGCGGTCTCACCAGACTGCGACACCGCGAGCACTAACGTATCCGCGGAAATAGGCGACCGGCGATAACGAAACTCGCTCCCATAATCGACCTCGACCGGAATACGCGCGAGTTCTTCGAGGAAAAATTTTCCCACCAGGCAGGAATGCCAAGCCGTCCCACACGCCACCAGCGTAATGCGTTTGACGACATCAAGAACCTCGGCATGCTGTTCAATCTCTCCGAGCGACACCTCTCCTTCATTCACCAGTAAGCGTCCGCGCATGGTGTCGATGATCGCCTGCGGCTGTTCGTGAATCTCTTTGAGGAGAAAATGTTTGTAGCCACCCTTCTGCGCGGTCAGCGCGTCCCAGGTGATTTGCCGGGGTTCGCGGGTAATCGCCTCGCCTTGGAAAGTGGACAGCGACACTCCCTCGCGGGTAATTTCGGCCATCTCCCCATCGTCCAGAAATATGACTTTGCGCGTGTAATCCAGCAGGGCAGGAACATCCGAGGCGACGAAGTTCTCCCCTTCTCCCAATCCAATCACAATCGGTGTGGCATTCTTGGCCGCCAGAATCTTGCCCGGTTCGTTTTCACACTCGGCAACAATAGAGAAAGCCCCTTGCAGGCGTTGGAGCGCCGCGCGGGTCGCTTGCATGAAGGTCATGCCACCGGTGATGTACTCGTCGATCAGATGAGAGATCACCTCGGTATCGGTCTCCGAACTGAACGTGCGCCCTTTGGCGCTGAGTTCGTGACGTAATTCGAGGTAGTTCTCGATGATTCCGTTATGAATCACCACCACTTTACCCGCGCGATGGGGGTGCGCATTGGCTTCCGACGGACGCCCATGTGTCGCCCAGCGCGTATGTCCCATGCCCACGCTGCCATGAAGCGGCTCGTCGCGCAGCAACTGCTCGAGATTACTCAGCTTGCCCACCGAGCGGCGGACTTCAATGCCTCCGCCATTAAAGATCGCGACCCCAGCGGAATCGTAGCCACGATATTCCAGTCGTTTGAGCCCCTGAAGGAGGATCGGAGCCGCTTCGCGATGACCAACGTATCCAATAATGCCACACATAGATTGCACCTCGGAGGAGAGTTATCCGTCGTCAGTTGTCAGTGAAAAAACAGCCAGGGTATTTCTCCCTTTCTTTCACTGACAACTGGTGTCTATTGTTTTTTTCTCGCCGCTTCTTTCGCCCGCTTCGCCGCCGTCCATCCTTCTCGAACTTGCTGGTCGCGGGAATTGAAGACAAGGGCTCCCGCGGGCACGTCATGCCGAACAGTCGTCGCCGTGGCAATGTACACGTCATCATGAATCGTAATTGGCGCGATGAGGGTCGTATCCGATCCAACCTGCACCCGATCGCCAATCTTGGTTTTCGATTTAGTGAATCCGTCATAGTTGCAGGTAATGGTTCCAGCCCCGA
Source organism: Deltaproteobacteria bacterium (assembly GCA_031389045.1). Taxonomy (GTDB): domain Bacteria; phylum Desulfobacterota; class Binatia; order Bin18; family Bin18; genus JABFSC01. Next base: position 2,501 of record JANMSE010000331.1, read on the forward strand.
TATTGGCGTCACGCCCGATCTCTGTATCGCCAATGTAGGCCAGATGCTTGGCTTTGGTGTGCTCACCGATGAACGATTTCTTCACTTCGACGAAATTGCCAATCTCGGCGTATGGCGCGAGCACCGCGCCTGCCCGTAAGTGGGCGAAAGGACCAACCACCGTCTGATCGCCCAACTCACTGTCCTGCAGAACACACGAGAACTCCACATGCACGCCGTTCCCAATCGTGCAATTCTCGATATAGGCGCTCCCGTCAATGCGACAGCCCGCTCCTAGCGCTGTTTTCCCCTTGAGCTGGGTATTGGGACCAATGACCGTGTCTTGTCCGATGGTGACCTCTTCGCCAATGTACACCGTGTCGGGGTCTTCTAACGTCACCCCCATCGACATCCAATGGCGACGCAGTTGGGCTTGTCGGGTTGTTTCCATGGTGGCTAACTCCTCTCGTGAATTCACCCCTTCCACTTCATGGGGCTCGGCGGTCAGGACGGCTTGCGTTGACAACCCAGCCGTCACTGCTTGGGCAACAATATCCGTCAGGTAGTATTCTCCTTGCGCATTGACCGGACGTAACCGTTCAAGCGCGGAGAAGAGAAAGGCGGCGTTGACACAATAAATACCGGTATTGATCTCACGCACGGCGCGTTCTTCCACCGAAGCATCCCGCGCCTCGACGATTTTCACAATCTGTCCGTCGCGCGTCCGCATCACACGACCATATTGGCCCGCGTCCTCAAGTGCCACGGTCAATACGGATAACGTCGCGTGCCGGGTACGATGACTGTCAAGAAACCGTTCCAGGGTTTCTGTCGTCAACAGCGGGGTATCGCCACAGGTAATCAGGATGTCGCCGTGAAACCCAGCAAAATGGCCCTGCGCGGCGCGCACCGCGTCCCCAGTCCCGCGTTGTTCTCGTTGCGTGGCAAATTGGATTCCAGGTTGTCCACAGATGCGTTGCACCTCGTCCGCTTGGTGGCCGACGACCACCACCAGACGGTCGGGCTGCAATGGCTGAATGGCGGTCAGCACCCGAGACAGTAACGGCTTACCCGCGAGAAGGTGCAAAACCTTGGCTTGCTCCGAACGCATTCGTTTGCCTAAGCCAGCGGCAAGCACAATCACTCCAAGTGGTTCCATATCGTATCCTCACCCTTTCGACAGGCGAACCTGAGAACCTCGGCGTTCTCTTACCTCTCCCACCGTGGTATCGGCAGTTCACTGGAAATTCTGAAATCTCTCCGTCCAGACAACGGAGAGAGAGAAGCCTCAGGTCGAACGGCGGGACGATTGGCTCTCAAACCAGGGGAGGACAAGAGTCTCGTTGATCGAGTAGGTGTAGGCGTGCCCCCAGTCGGGCAGCTCTTTATAGGTCAGGTCGGTAAAGTCGTTCTGCTTGAGGAGGTCGTGGGCCGCGCGCGCCATCGCCACGGGAAAAATGAAATCCAGCGCCCCATGCACCATGTAAATAGGGAGCGCTTTACTCGCTTGGAGGTCCAGGAGCGCGAGAAACGTGCCCGCCGCGGCGATTGGCGCGATACCCGCGAAGAGTTTTGGACAGCTCAACCCCAAGGCGAAACTAAAGGTCCCACCGTCGGAGAGTCCCGTGGCAAAGAGTCGCCCGGTATCAATGGCGTATTCGTCCAAGAGTTCTTCCAGCATCGTCAGGATTGAGCGAATATCCACTCCAGGTTGCTGGAGCGACCAGGTATCGGCCAGCGACTTCGGCGACAGCACGATATAGCCTCGGCTTTTGGCTGACCGTATCCAGGTCAAGAGATAGTCATCCCCGCGTCCATGCCCGCCGTGCATCGCGATAATCAGCGGCCACTGCCGACTGGGATCATAATTTTCCGGCACATAGAGTGAGTATTCTCCATGCGCGTCCGTGGCTGGTCGGTGCCTCACGCCGGTCTGGGCTTGTGAACCCGCGACCGGCGTCTCCAGCTCAGCGAGACGCGATTCCATGTCTGACAGCACCCAGTATTTCTGTAACGTAGGAAGTTGGGCTCTGAGAGAGTAGAGCAAGTATTTGCCGAGGGAGAACGCGCGCCGGCTCTGAAAATAGGCGACAAGGAAATTCCCCTCCGACCCGGTGAGGAAAGAGGTATAGGCATCATCAAGGTGCTCCACGACCTCGCGCCATTGCTGATGAAATTTTTCCAGGCCAGGTGGTGGCGTGAGATCATCAAGCGCGGCGGTGAGCGGCGGGAACAGATCGCCGACCGCGTGAAATAAATCCTGCTTATGTTGGGTGATTTTAGCGAAGTGGATTTTCTCTTGCAGTGCTTCGAAAGCGCGAAGGAAGACGAGGATTTTTTCCTCGTGTTGACCGAGGACTGTTCGATAGTGTGCTTCGGTTGTTGTCATAACACCCCCATTTGCCGCCCAAAGCTAATCTCCCATCTCCGAGGTTGCAAGGGGCAAGACCCTGTGCGAATCTGCCGCCACCATGAACACCCCAGAGGAAAGATCGCGCGCCATTGTACGCACTCTGCCCGCGGTCGAGAAGCTCCTCGCCTCTTCCGCGCTTGCGCAGGTGCTCCAGCGCTATAATCGCGCGTATGTCACGGAAAAGACGCGCGGAGTCCTTGCCACTTTACGGCAAGCGATACTCGCGGGATCAATCACGGCGACGCCCGACGAAGCCACCATCGCGCGTCAGATTGAGACAGTCATCGCCCATGAAGATCGCTCTCCACTCCGTTCGGTCGTGAATGCGACAGGGACGGTGCTACACACCAATCTGGGCCGCGCGTTGCTGGCACCAGCCGCCATTGAGGAAGTGGTGCGTGTGGCGAGCACTCCGGTCACGTTGGAGTACGATTTAACCGAAGCCGGACGTGGCGACCGCGATGACATTATTGAAGACGACATCTTGGCTTTGACAGGGGCTGAGGCTGCGACTGTTGTCAACAACAACGCGGCGGCGGTGCTGCTCGCCTTGAATACGCTGGCGGAAGGCAAGGAATGCATCGTCTCACGCGGAGAACTCGTTGAGATCGGTGGCTCCTTTCGTATTCCCGATGTGATGCGTAAGAGTGGAGTGATACTCCGTGAAGTGGGCACGACCAACCGTACGCGCATCGCGGATTATGCCGAGGCGATCACTCCACAGACCGGGGTGCTGCTGAAAGTACATCCCAGTAACTATCGGATTATCGGTTTCACTAGTAGTGTCACGCTTGATGAGTTGGTGGCACTGGGCCGTACACACAAGATTCCGGTGATGGAAGACTTAGGCGCGGGTGCGTTAGTGGACCTGTCCGCGTATGGGCTCCCCAAGGAACCGGTGGTCGCCGAGCGTGTCGCCAGCGGCGCGGATGTGGTCACTTTTAGTGGAGATAAGTTGTTAGGCGGACCACAAGCCGGATTGATCGTTGGACGCAAGGAGTTCATTGCCCGCATCAAGAAAAATCCTTTCAAGCGCGCCTTGCGTCCTGGGAAGCTGACACTCGCGGCATTGAGCGCGACGTTACGGCTGTACCGCCAGGCACCGAACCTGCTTGCCGCGTTGCCCACCTTACGTTGGCTGACGCGCTCACAAGCAGAGATGGATGCGATGGCAGCTCATGTCATCCCGCTGTTACAAACGCAGCTTGGAGAAGGTTTTACGATCACAGTTGAGAGCACCCAAGCCCAGATCGGCAGTGGTACGCTCCCGGAAGAGAACTTGCCAAGCCGAGCCATTGCGATACGTCATGCTCGTCTTTCAACAGAAAAGATCGCCGCGCGGTTCCGTTCCTCGGACCCGCCGATCCTGGGGCGTATTCATAATGGGGCGTTTTTGCTTGATCTACGTGGGATCTTTTTCCCGCGAGACCTCATTCCACAGCCATAAGACGCGGTCCTTGCTCTGTCACGGCGCGCCCTGACGCCAACCCGCCAATGTTCTCAATGGCTGACACAGGGCAGACTCGAAGCGCTCGTCAACTGCCAAGATCGGAACCGCATTGCCAGAGGTTGGTATCGGAGCTTCTACCGTCAGAGCGGTCGCGGGAACAGCACAGGTCACAACGAATGGTCCGTCGAACCGCGCCGAGAATTCGTCGCCCATCCCTCGAGTTTCACCCACAAGTCGCCCCTGTCGGAGTTGCACGGTTAGCAGTCCGCTAGGCGAAAAAACGGCATCCCCTCCCGACTGGCTCACCTGGACACTGGCTTTGCCGAGTGTGAGCGGACGGTCAACGACCTGGGCGGATAGGATGTGGGTCTTGAGGAAATCCGCCGAGGGGAAGGCTTGAACAGCCCAGAAGCGCTCCGACGCGTTGGCGGCTGAAAATACAATCTCGACCTGCGGGGCCTGCGCCACGTCCGGATATTTGATTTCGACTCTTGCGGCCATGCCCACAAGTCGTATGCCCGTGGAGGTCGTCACAACGAATTGCTCTTCAACCGCAGGCTGCTCGTGCTCCAGATTGGTTGCCTCTTGGTTCGCATCTCCGGTGGCGACTGCCAGGAGTATCACGTTGAGTGTCACAGTCAGCGCACGAAACGCTGTCTTCAACCGCCGCAGGTGCCATTTATCCACCATAAGTTACGCTCCTTTCACTCTCTCAGTATGGACGAAACGAACATTTTTTCCGTCCGTGCACAACACAATCAAAGACAAGACCCTGAGCGGAGGTGAGCAGTTGAAGCGCCACCCGGCTCAGGGTCAATTCCCATAGTGTTCGGTACCTATTGAGAGGTAGTCTGACAAGACCAGCCGTGCGGACTCCGGGTTAGCAGGTCACCTGGAACTTCATGGCGCTCACGGTCGAGTTGTCACCTTCGCGCAACTCAGTGATCGTATGCGTGTGATCCATGTCAACGTAGATGAAGTAGGTGCCATTAGGTAAAGAGTTAGGCACAGTGAAACCAAGGTCGAAAGTCCCCTGCGAGAAGGCACCCAAGGAATGAGTGAAATTTTTCGCGACCGTCGTCCCCAAGGTATAGCCGGGGATGGGAGAGGTCGGGCTCAGCCGGACACGCAGATTGTAGGTGCCCGAGGCCACGCTTCCAGAGTTCCCGAGGTACACACGGACCGTGCGGGCCGAACCCCGGCAGACGTTCACTGTGGCAGCCGAATTCAGACGTTGGACGGCTCCACTGACAACCCCAAGTGCCGAGGGCAGAAGATTGGGACGATTGCTGGAGAATCCATAGAGGGCATGCATGCCCGCCGTGTCATTTGGCCAATTCGTCGACGGTTCTGATCCACCAGTGAGGAGATGCGGCGGGCTCGTGCGCAGCACCGCATGGGCATTTACGTGTAGGAACCCAAAGAAATGCCCGAACTCATGCACGAAGGTACTGCGCCCAGTCGTCCCGAGAAAATTGCCCCACTGCGCGGTAAAACTGAGGTCGTTGGCGATCATCACGTCGGCTTCGTCGATATCGTTGCTCCCGATAAAGCAGAGGCCAAGCTGGGAAATCGTAAGCCCGTTCGCGCCGTCGATCGCAGAACGGTTGACGCGGCCGACCTCATTCTGCCCGTCCCCGTGCGAGATCGAGCAATCAGAGGCGGGATTGACAAAGAATCCGTCTACGACGTGGGACAGGTTGTCCCACTGTCTGATGCCGTTCCAATACGCACTATTCGCAAGGCCGGTGTCGGCAATGCTGCAGCGGTTTCGATGAATATTCACAGTCCCACGCCATTTGACCGCACTGCCGTTGCAGGTTCTCCAGCTTGCCGCTTCGGCATCGCCGCTGACGGTGAAGAGGGTAAGAAGCGTTGAAATCAGGGTAAAAAAGACGCGAATTCTCATGCTATTTGTCATGGTCGTTTCTCCTTTTTGTGAATGAGTTACTGAGGTTTAGAAGTATCAAGGGTCGGGGTCTTACTCTCGGTCGCGGTGGGGAGCGTGGATCGCACAGTGTTTTGCGCACGCCACTTGAACTCGCCGCCTGGACGACTATAAAAAATCCCCCCGACTTTTATGCCTTGCGCGGTCAAGTTCATGCCCAGTTCCTGCATGAAGCTTTGGCGGGTGAGCAGCTTGAGACCAGTAGGAAGAGTCGCCCGGAGTGCCTGAGGTGCGGTATTGTCCGGCTCTAGGGGGCCGAAGAGCTCGGGACCTGTCTCGACGCCTTTGACCCCGACCTTTGTGACCGCGAGACCATCGGAGTTTACTAATACCTCCGAGGTGCCGACCTTCTCCACCCGTAGGGCGAGGTCGCCAACGACTGGGGAGACATTCCACGCCGTGTTGCGCAGAAAGACCAGATATTGCTTGCCTTTGACGAATGCGGGCAGCTCGCTCGCCACCATCATCCGTCCGTTGGGGAGACGGCCACCAAAATGACGAAGTTCGAGTTGCGGCAGTGCGGTACCGAGATGAGCCTTGACCTTGGACAAGATCACACGGGTCCACGGCCCTTCGGCCTCACTGTAGTCATAGCGAATATCAGTCACCACGCCTTCAACGATAGTCGCGGTTTGCGACAGCGCGCTACGAAAATCCTCGACCGCAAGCGGCTTTTGGGCGGTTGGTGGTGCTTGGGAGTGAACGACTTCCGCCCGCGCGGTATCGAACCCAGCGAGGGAACCGAAAAGAACACCGCCGGTTCCTGTGAGTATGGCGAGCGATGTCCACGTCTTGAATTTGGGTGCTTTCATATATCCTTCTCCTTTTCCTCTATGCCAGTGCTGGCGAATTGCGGTGAGTACCAAAAATGAAGCTCTCGTCGGTTGCTGTTGCTTCTCCGCATGTCACGACCCCAGGGAATTCGCCCATGGAGAGAATCGCAGCTCGTCTTTGTTTTGGTGTAGTGCTCCGAGTGGAGTGGTCCTCCACTGGTGGTGGGGGCTGGCGTGACGAGCCCGCCCCCATCAAAGGATTGTTCCGTGCGTATGATGCCGCATTGGGAGGCGCTTGGACTTCCCCGCTACGTCTCCACAAGCGCCTACGAGACGGATTATGACATTGAGCAGATACTGTCGGAGGCGTGGTGGAACGATGGGTTGTGGAATTTTAATGACAGCAAGGGCCAAGGCAGCCGAAGCGCTCACGCAACCGCTCCGCCCACAGCATGGTGAGCGGGTCCGGGTGAGTGCCCAAGAACCGGATGTCACGGATCAGGTGCGCCCAGCAGTATTGCGCCTTGATCCAGAAGTTCCATGCGAACGAGCAATTGGCTGAGAAATAATCAAAATTCAGAAAGCCCGCGAAGTCTGGGCCAATCAGCTTCTCCAACACGTCCCGCGAGCGCGTCGCGGCAATGTGAAAGACGCTGAAGGTCGCCGCCGTGATGCGGTTTGGGGCGCCGTCCGGGCCGGTGGTGTTTGGGCGGGGGATTCGTGAGGTCACTCGAAGGCGGCTTGGACGAGGGGGCCGAATTCTTCTGCGCCTTAGCCAGCGCCAATTCCAACTCCGCAATGCGCGCCGCCTGCGCCGCCAATTGCGTCGCTTGCACGGTCAATTGCGTCGCTTGCTGAGCAATCAGGGCGCGCAGTTCGGCAATGACTTCCTCTTTTCTGTCCACTGGGCGACTCTAGCAAAATTACCTAGAAAGCTCTACCCGTCCCAAACCCGTAAACGGGTACGGTATTTCTTTGTTGCAAAAATCTCAAACAAGTAACCACTAGTGATATATGATCGATTCTTACACCAATATATTCCGGCTACCACTAGCAGGTAACACCCGTTGAGACACTTTTTGTTAGGCGTGGGGGACCTCGCTAAACGTTACGAGCCCTGCTATGGAACCCACCTCGGGTTGTGAGGTACTCCTGGACGGCGCGGAGAAGCTGAGCCAAGAAAGGACGAACAACCCAGTCCTTGACTCATGTATGCGATCACACTGATGCCTGAGCAAGCGGGACAGTTGCCACGGCTCAGCCCCTGTTACTTGGTCTGCTTTGCCACGGTGCGGCGGGTGCAGTCTTCAGGCTTAGCAAGGAGCATGCTCCCGCATCTTTTTTTGAGGATGAGGAGGGTGAAGTCATAATGAATCCCCATCAATGAAAAATCCACACCTGATTGTCTTTGTATTCCTGACGGGACGTTCCGTCGTGTTAAATTTTTGTAGGACCGCCCCTCTGTTCGCCAAAAACTTCATAGCCTTGATCTTCTAATCGGGGTTTAACTGCAGAGAAGAGGATTCATTCTGATGAAAAAATTTACAGCGATAATAGGACTATCGGTGTTCGCCTTTTGCGCAACCACCCAGGTAATGGCCGAAAACAAGGAGCTATGTTTGAAGATCAGCTCCACAGGCTCGCAAAGCACCGGTACCATGACTCTCTCCTATGCCGGATTGAAGGCTGGTCATGTCCAGGTATACGGAGACAGTTGCTACGTTATTCCCCCAGCGAACGGATTACCCGAAGCCAAAGATTGCATGCCCGTACAGGGAAGCGGCATTCTTTATGAAAATAAGATTGAGCTGGGCGTCACAGGCATTGAAAAACAAGCTGATTTAGGTATTGAAAATTATGCTTCTATTTTCAACCATATCTCATTGTCGCTTGACACATTAACCGGAACCTTGGCGAGTGAAACAGTCGCGTATTCCGCTGGCCAACCGACGCCCGTTGAGTTCTTTTCCACAGCGACTGTAGAAGCGGTGACGTGCCCTGCGGTAACTGATGCTGAGGTCGAGGCGGACAAGAAATTTAGGCAGGCGGTTAAGCTGCTTGATAGAAAATAACGTTCCCGCGGATTGGCGTAACCGTCTGTTCTTGTCTTCGAGAGCGTCAAGAAGGCGGGGAGGTGCGAACCGTCCGGGATTCGCAACCTCAGATGTCAAGTATCTGAGGGGTTAAGGACATTCCCCCTCCCCAGGTTGCTGATGCTCTCGTACTCCATTGGCA
>JANMSE010000354.1:0-1937 GCA_031389045.1 Deltaproteobacteria bacterium
GATTCGGACAAAAAATGAGCCAGGCTATCGCTTGTCTCGCAGACGTCCAAATTGCTCATCATCCTGAGGGCGAACATGGCCATTGTGCCAATCTCCCCGGCCAGTTGTGCAGCACCGGACGAGTTGCTCTCGAGAAACACCGACACTTTTTCCTGCTCGTGAAAATGAATTTCGGAACGCGCGAAAATGATCATGGTCCATCTCCGCAGGGCAAGCGCGCACTTTAGGCAATCTGGGCTAGCGCGGTAAGTTTGATTTCGGTACACCTATTGTTTTCCACGAGCCTGCGGGCGTGTTCAACAAGGGAGTATCGCGAGATGAAAAACGTTGAGGAAGCGGATGCCGTATCGATCCTGGAATTCTTTCAGGACTTGCCCGACCCGCGGAGCTCGATCAATCGCAAGCATTTGCTGGGGGAGATCATGGTGATTTGCATTTGCGGTGTGCTCTGCGGCGCGGATGGTCCGATCGCGATTGGGATGTGGGCGGCGTCCAAAAAAGACTGGCTGAAGAAAGTGCTGGAGTTGCCTCATGGAGTTCCGTCGCACGACACTCTCGGACGCGTGCTGGCGACCGTCAAGCCCGCGGCCTTCCAAGAGTGTTTTGCAAAATGGATCGCGCAGTTACAAGGCACCTCGACTTCCCAGGAGGCTGCCGCAGTGAAACACATTGCCATCGACGGTAAAGCTCTCAGGCGCTCGCATGACAAACGGAAAAACCTGGGGCCGTTGTTCCTGGTGAGCGCCTGGTCCGTGGAGTGCGGCATCAGCTTGGGACAACTGGCGACCGAGGAGAAATCAAACGAAATCACCGCGATTCCAGCCCTGCTGAAGAATCTGGATGTGCAGGGTGCCATCGTGACGATCGATGCCGCCGGCTGTCAGAAAAACATTGCCCAGCAAATCGTCGACGGCGGTGGCGACTATGCCCTGGCCCTCAAAGGCAATCAAGGACACATCCACAAGGAGACCGAAGCTTGGGTGCTGAAACACATGGAGAATGACTTCGCCGAGGTGACGGCGCACCAACTCGAAGTCACCGAAAAGAGTCATGGACGCGAGGTCACCTATTGGTACACGCAGCTCGCCGTACCGGAGTCTCTCCGCGGGCGCGAACAGTGGGCCAAACTCCAAACGATTGGAGTGGCCGTGCGGCACTGCCGCGTGGGGGCGAGAGACACCTACGACACGCGTTATTATCTGACCTCGCTGCCGCTGAACGTGAAGCAATTTGCGCGGGTGGTGCGTGGCCACTGGGCCATCGAAAACACGCTGCACTGGTGCCTGGATGTCACGTTTCGCGAGGATGAAAGCCGACTCCGGAACCGCATCGCCGGCGACAATGTGGCGTGGTTAAAACGCTTCGCCATCAGCCTTCTGAAACAGGTCAAGAGTAAAGAAAGCATCGCCATGCGACGCCGCATGGCCGGCTGGAACGACAACTTCCTGACGCAAGTCCTTGCCACCACAAGTATTTAGTGTGCGTTTGCCCTGGGCTCAGCCCGCCGGCCGTCGTTCGCCGCCGAAAGCTTTTCCACCGGCGGAGATGCCAGCTTTCGCCGCCACCGATGGAAACTCGCGACCGATACCCTCTCCCGCGCGCAAAACTCCGCGACCGTCAACCCGCTCCCCTCAAACTCCACCAACCGCCGCCCCCACTCCTCTCGCTTCGCCAGATCTGGACCACGACTCATCGCACACCTCACCGCTAGGGTTCGTGAAATTCGTACCCCAGAAGCCTACCCCCCGCGCCAAGACTGGCGGTGATGCGCGCTTACTATCGGCCCAGGGCACGGGCACCGTTTTGACTCCGCATTGCGCGCAGGTACAGCGCGGGACGCGAGCCCGAATGACAGTCTCGAATTGCATCGTATCCAAGTGCCGCCAACTGCGCTCGGGAGCCAGATCATGCCTCCCACTGGCTTGCCCACACTCCGG
>JANMSE010000375.1:0-8704 GCA_031389045.1 Deltaproteobacteria bacterium
ACACGGCCTCATCTGCGGTGCGGTCGGCGCTCCGGCCTGTCCATCCTTGATACACGAGAATGCCCGGTCCCCCGTCCCACCAATCCGGTTGAGGAGTCTGGGATCAGTCCGGTTCGGTCCAATCGTGGCGATCGGTCGTCGGGTCAGCCCTGTACCAAATACGTCGTTGTCGTACCCAATAGGCCGACCGTGGTCATACTCCCGCCGGTTGTTGAGGACATGCGAGACAAAAAATTGCGCCGAGAACACAAAACTATTGGCGGGATTGAGCGCTTGGATCCACTGATTATGGTCCAATCCGATGCTAAAGGCCCACATGTCTCGACTCTTGAATCGCCCCAGCCGACAACCACGAACCCCGGAGGCATCGGTACAATTGCCCTCGCTTGATTTCGACCCACCACGCAAAAAGACCGGATTGTAGCGAGAATCTTTGCGAATCGCGGCGGCTTCGGTCAAATTCCCCGCCCGCTCCGCTCGCAACGCGGCCTCTTCCAGCGGCAGCGTCAAAAACCGCTGCCACCGCGGAACCCCGTTCCCATTGACATCCCCAAAGGAGACCGAACCATCGTGAATGTTGGAGCGGAATCCGACATTGCGGGAGTAGGCGAATTCCCCACGGAACGTTGTGTAAATGTAATACAGCGGGTTGTCCGACCCCACAAACATTCCAGTCAACGCATTGACGGGAAACGACAACGACGCCCCCGTGATCTGAATCCGCTTCTCCCGAATCGGCACCCAGGTGTTACGCTCCTGCACCGCTGGCACCCCAGCCGTCGCGCCTGGTCCACCACGGCCATTGACCCCGCTGACTACCGGGTCATTGATGCCCCAGGGATTGTTCACATACCGCCCCGACGAATCTTTCTCTAGGGCGTTCTTTCCCGTAATCCGATTAAATAAGGTCCCCGTCGCGTCCAGGTCCCACGCTAAATGCGCGGGCGTGGGCGAGAGAGCTGCTCCCGCTGACACCGGCCCATCTTGCCAGGTGTAATAGTGGGCCAGGGAGAAGGTAAAATCATGCACCGTTCTTGGTGGTATAAGGCCGCGAGCATTCCGTGCTCAGCAACAAGGGCAATACCCAGAGTGACGGAAGGAAGTCATAACAAAACGGTAAATTTGTGGTGACATTTTGGGAACAAAGAAAATTGTGGGGAGGAGGAAAACTCACTATGTCTTCGCCTCTGCGGTTAGACGTCATCAATCAGTGCCTCCGACATGGCCCCCAAGCCGTGCCATTGACCCCTAAAGCGTTCACGGTCTTACGCTATCTGATGGACCACGGTGACCAACTGGTAACCAAGGAAGAACTCCTCAACGCCGCCTGGCCGGAGGTGTACGTGAGCGATGCCGCCCTGAAGGTGTGTATTCGTCGGTTGCGACAGACGTTGGGTGACCACTCTCGAACTCCCCAGTTTATCGAAACGATTCCGTGGCGAGGCTATCGCTTCATCGGCACCATTCCCCTGCTTGAGGCGACTCCCCAACCACGACCCACCGCGGACCGTAGCCGCCATCCGTCCGTCGCGAACCAAGCCCGCAACCACCGCCGCGGACCACAACCATCCGCACCCATCGGGGCGGAACAACGATCACGTCAGCCGACGAGTGCGCTCCCAACGCTGCCGTCCTTGCTCTCCCCTCCCGCGACCACGCATTTCGTCGGGCGCACCCTCGCGCTCCAAAAATTTCACCAGTGGCTAGATTCAGTTTTCCGGGGGGATCGCCGTACCATCTTCATCACCGGGGAAACCGGCATTGGCAAAACGGCGCTCGTCGAAACGTTCCTCGAAACACTCAAACCCACCGCTCCGTATTGGATCGCGAGAGGACAATGCATCGAACATTATGGCACTGGCGAGCCGTATCTGCCGGTGCTTGATGCCTTGAACCGGCTCTGTCGCCAACCCGGCCACGAGCAACTCGTCGCCACCCTACGTCAGCATGCCCCAACGTGGCTGACACAGATGCCATCGATCGTGACACCCGCAGAACGAAAACGGTTACAACGAGAAGTCCAGGGAGTCTCGCGGGATCAGATGCTGCGGGAAATGGCGGAGACCATCGAGACACTCTCCGTGGAGAAACCCTTTCTTTTCGTTCTCGAAGACATGCATTGGAGTGACTACGCCACGCTTGATCTCTTGGCGCTGCTGGCCCGTCGTCGCGAGGCCGCTCGCGTGTTCGTGATCGCAACCTATCGACCACACGAGACGAACGGGGACCCCCATCCGCTCAAGTTGCTCAAGCACGAACTTGTCGCGCATGGTCAAGGGGAAGAGCTATCCCTTGATCTCCTGAACCAAGCGGAGGTCAGTGACCATCTGACTCTCCGCTTTCCGCGCAGTGAATTCACCCCGGCTCTCGCACGGATTATCCATGAACACTCCGAGGGCAATCCGCTCTTCATGATCAACATGATCGAATATCTCATCAGCCATGGAGTCCTTCGACAGGATCAGGGGCGCTGGGAACTGCGCGAAGAGCCGCAACAGCTCTCCGTGGGCGTTTCCGCGAACCTCCAGGAGATGATCGAAGCCCAAATCGACCGCCTCAGTCAGGAACACCAGCAGCTCCTCGAAGTGGCCAGTGTCGCGGGGCTCCAATTCTCCACCACCATGCTTGCCGTCGGTTTAGCTCAAGAGAGTGGCGCCGTCGAAAACCACTGCGCGCATCTCGCGCGCCACGCGCACTTCCTCCAACCCGCCGGGGAAAACATCTGGCCGGACGGCACCCTTTCGACCCACTATCGATTCGTCCACTCGTTATACCAACAGGTCCTGTACGATCGTATTCCGCCAGGAAGACGAACAGCGCTGCACCTGCGTTTCGGGCAGCAACTCGAACTCGCATACGGGTCACAAGCGAATCGCGTGGCCACCGAACTGGCCTTGCACTTCGAGCGTGGACGAGAATATGCCCGCGCGCTGCGGTATCGACGGACGGCGGCGGAGCAAGCCCTGCGGCAGTACGCCTATCGGGAAGCGCTGAACCACCTGACCATTGCACTCGAATTACTCAAAGCCGCACCAGCAACCGTGGAGCGAGAACAGCAGGAGATTACTTTATCCTGCACCTTGGGGACGACACTCGCCGCACTCCATGGGTACGCTTCGCCAATGGTTGAACGTGCGTATGCCCGCGCCCGAGCGCTGTGCCAGCGGGTGGACACCACGGCCCAGTCGTTCCCTGTCCTGCGTGGGTTGTGGTCGTTTTATATCGTCCGGGCCGATTTCGTGACCGCGCGCGAACTCGCGGAGCAGCTCACGCAAATTGCCCAGCGAGACAATGAGGCCGCGACACTCCTCGAAGCCCAGCGGGCGCTCGGATACACGTTGTATCTGATTGGCGACCTTGAGGCGGCCCATGAACACTTGCTCCGCAGCCTGGATATCTACGACCCCCAACGGCATGGCGCGCACGCGTTCCTGTATGGACAAGACCCCGGTGTCATCTGTCGCTCCCATTACGCGCTGGTGCTTTTGCTCCAGGGCTATCCCGACCAGGCGTTGCACCACAGCTTGATGGCCCTCGCACTCGCCAAAGAGCAGCGACACCCGTATACACTGGCGCTCGCGTCCTACCATGCCACGGTTTTGCACCAATCTCTGGGGAATCCACAACGAACCCAGGAACTGGCGGAGGCCATGATGGCGCTCTCGCAAGAGCACGGATTCGCCTACTGCCTCGCTGGGGGAATGGTTCTGCAAGGTTGGGCGCTAGCAGCGCAGGGGCAGGTAAAAGCAGGGCTTCGCCAGATGCAGGAGGGGATAGCGGCCTACGAAACCACCGGTTCGGCGATCGCGCAACCGTACTTCCGCGCGTTACTCGCGGACGCGCATGGAAAAAACGGCTCTGTCAAAAAAGGGCTCCAGTGTGTGGATGAAGCCTTCGCCGCCGTGCGCGATCCGGCCCACTACATCTATGCGCCGGAACTGTATCGGATTCGTGGGGAGCTGTTACGCAGCACCCCCCACCTGTCACCAATGCGCGACGAGAGTGCGGAATCGTGTTTTCAACAGGCGTTGACCCTCGCTCACAATCAAGGAGCGAAGTTCTTCGAGTTGCGTACGCTCATTAGTCAGAGCCAACGTCTGGCCCCCCACGAACGGCGGAACGGCACACAACAGCAGTTGGCGTCGGTGTATCAGTGGTTTCACGAAGGTGCTGACACGGCGGACTTGCGCACGGCACGAGCGCTGCTAGCGGTTCGCGCCTGACCTTTGCCGCTAGACAACCGTAGGAGGAACGGGAGCCGTGGCTCTCTCCGGGGGAGTAGGATCCTGTTCCTCCAGAATGTGACGGGCGGGCCATAATGGCAAGCGCGTCCGCACGAGTTCAACAAAACCCGCGATGATGACGGGGAGGAGTTGGGCGACGTGCGCAATAATGGAAAAGCCGAGCGCCTCTTCTTTCGGAATAGCAAAAAATGACAACGCTAAGACCATCGCATACTGGAACGTTCCCAAATATCCCGGAGCCGCGGGCAAGGCCGCCGCGAAAACGGTGAGCACCGTCACCATCAGTGTGGCGGTCACGGGCAAGACGAACCCGCATGCCCGCAGTAAAATCCAATAAAAGGTCGCTAAACTGATCCAAATCAACATGGATAAGCCAAAGGCCCACAAGACCGACGAGAGATTGTTGAGCGTGGCAAGCCCGCGGACAAAATGGCTCGCGCTGTTCGCGACCCGTGACGGAAGCCAGGCAAGGCCCGCTTCTCCCCGACGCACCAAAACCCCACCGCCCACAAGAATCAGCAGACTTCCCCCGAACATCACCAGAGCCACCTGGGTCAGCCAAACGGGAATGGGAAAACTCAGCAGCAGCACGACCAATAACACGGCCACCGCCACGGTATCCCACACCCGTTCGAGGACGAGGGTCGCGAGCGACGTACTGATGCGCACCCCGGCAAGCTGCGAGAGGGCGTATACGCGAATCAACTCTCCGGCCCGTAACGGCAGCACATCATTAGCCATGAAGCCGATCAACGTCGCGGAGAGAAACGGGGCATAGCGAACCGGTTGCAGCGGCGCGACAAAGCGTTGCCACCGATAGGCCCGCACGAGGAGCATCATCGCGAGGGCTCCAAGAGCGGGAATAAGCGCGAGGACCCGCACCTTTTGGAAGGCCGCCCACACCGCGCCCCACTCCACCCCACGCACGGCGAAGTAGCCACACACGAGGCTGATGACCAGACCAATAACAACTTGAAGGATCTTCACCGGAGTCCCGTGATAATGCCCGGTAGGTGACTAGCGAATCTTGCCTTCCACAAACGGCACCTCGTAGACCTTTTCATGGTTGATCGGGCCATGCCCAAAATAGCCCCCCTCGCCAAATAACTCGCCGTGATCCGCCGTCACGGTCACGTAGGTGTTCGGTGGCACCACATCAAACAGGCGTGCGAACACGCCATCTAGATACCGAACCGTCTCGATTTGGCGAGCGCGGAGTTGGTCCAGCTTCTCTTGATCGAAGAACTTCGGCGGTTCACTGGCATCGCCCACCAGCCGGCCCCCAACCACCAAATCATCAAGATGCTTGAATACCCCGTGCACCCCATGAATCCGTGGCCATTCCTGCTGGGACTCCGTTGGTAAGGCGTAGGGATAATGCGTTTCCCCCACGTTGAGCAAATAGAACGAGGGGCGCTCTTCAGAGAAGGTCATGCGTTCCAGCATGGCGGCCATATCATTATGTTTCGGCATGAGGGTAAAGGAATCAAAATCCTTGTTTAGCGGCGTCGCGGGATTGAGGACCGGAAGGGAGACCATGGCGTGGGTGCGATAACCGAGCGTGCGCTTGAGAAACGTCGGCAGGAACAGATGCGGCACGAGCTGCTTGAATTCAAACTGCGTGGTGCCGAGCCGCTCGTTGTAGCGGAGAAAGTCATGTTTGTAGTATTCCGAGGCATACACATGCTGGGGGCTGGAATGTGGCAGCAAGCCCATGAGGAGATTGTAATGAGACGGGCCGGTCCACGACGCATAACTCCAGCGACGTTCGACGGTCCCAAGCCGCTGCAAGGTTGGCGGTGCCGCCGCCATGAACGTGTCATAGCGACAGCTATCGAGGATGACCACGATGTAGTTATTGACCCCAGACGGTGGTCGGGGAAGCGGCGGCTCTTGCGGCAGAGGAGCCGGAGTCAATGGTGCGGGAGCCTGGCTTGCCGTGCGGTTCAGCAACCGATCCAAGAAACGTTTCATTGACAGTCTTTGTGAGAATGCGCCCGGAGAGACTTGAACTCCCAACCGACGGGTTCGAAGCCCGGCGCTCTATCCTATTGAGCTACGGGCGCGCAGTGGACCAGGAGGAACTTCACTTGCTAGCGAGAGCACGTGGTTTTTCGGCTCTCCATCTAGCTCTTCGGTCGGGCAACGTATGCCGCAGGGTAGGAAAGTGCAAGTCCGTCTCGCCCCCTGACAACGAATCACCATCGTCGCGAGTTCACAATCCCATGTTCAGGGTGTCCACTCACGTGAACGCTCCTTGCTCGCCTGTAGCTCCGCTTCCCATTGCGTGGTCAACGGAGGAACGCCCAAGTCCACGATGAGGAAGCGGATCACGTGCTCAATGCTCACGCCACCGGTGGGAATGTGGAGCGTGTTCGGGGAGAACCCGTCACGCACATCCTGGAACTCACGGTGAAACTGGACGTGATGGCGGCTGTAGGGAAAGTCGGGGTCGGTAACCGGAGAAACGTACTCGAACCGGACTTCGGCTTCGTCGTCAATTGACGAGGTACGATGCAGCCGATGTTGGTACTCCAGGATTTCAAGCCCATAGTCTTTGCCTTCAGGGACAGCTCGGAGTTCATAGTTGATCGAGAGATACCAAGGAGTCGGAGGCAGCGGGACCGCGATAGCCACCCCTCGGTTGTTGAAAAACGCGAGCGAGGCATGAGCGCTTTTGGTCAAGCGAAGAAAGGACCGTAACCGGTAGCATGTCAACGTCCGATTGGGGGTTTTGTTCAGATGATCCTGGAAGACGTGAAATACGTCTCGCGAGGTTCTGGCAATAAAAGACACAAGTCCCCAGCGCTAATCATCAAGGAGAAGACGGGCTAACATGGTCACTGGCACCCATGCCGGCAGCACGGTTCCCGCATCATCCGTCAAGGGTTTCCTCTCTCGTAACCTCTGTAATACCTCCTCACCACTTATGCCTAAGTACTCGCGGGCATTCGCATCGACTCTCTCTCGCAATTCGTTGTCCGACATCTCAATAAAGCCATCTTCTTCTGGTTCCATGATTTCGGTTTGTTCTTGGTTGAAGGCTTGAGCGTTCATGCGACATGCTCCTTGTGACGACAAAAAAGAGGGACCTTCCCAGAAGGTTCGTTATTGGCTCCCACTGATACCACAAGCTCGCCCCACAGGCCAAGTCATTTCCCGCTCTAGCGGACAGCAACCGCCTTCCTATTCGTCGCTTCGTGGGCACTGTCCACCGCCAATCAAATAGTCGCCACTGTAAAACAAAATTGACAGCCCCACTCTTCTTCCCGCACGAACCACCTTTTTTATGAAACAAAAAAACGGATTTTTCCATCTGATGAGAAGAGCAAGGAGGCGGCATTCACTTTGCTCATAGTCCTCATCTTCACTCTGTAAGGAGCGCACATCATGGACGGATTACATCTCGCAATGTCGGCTGGTCTTCTTTGTCTCTCCTATTTGTTACTCTTCTCCGCCAATAGACGCTAAAGGCTGTATCACCAGATTCAATCGATACGCGATGCTCTCCTTGAGTAGCCCTTTGATATAGCAACCCTTCTCAGCACGCTCGACAGCGATACGCACAGTGTCCTCGGGAGCATCACTGTAGACAGTCAGGTCCACATCGATAGTTTTGACAAACCCTTTATCGTTCGCTCGGGCGGACGTGGTGGCCCGCCCAATGGGAATCTGTCGGGCACGGGCAGTGATTCGCAGCGAAATCAATAAGCACCCACACAGCGCCCCTAAAAACGAGGTCACCGGGTCGGGCACGGTGCCATGACCACCCATCGTGAGCGGCTCGTCTAAGGTCCAAGCCAATTCCCCGGCCTGCACTTCAACCGCGAAAGAATCCGTGGTCGTCTGAGCAACGGCGTGCCGAAAACCGCCTGTCGGCTGGGAAGAAACTCGCTCTTCCAAAGGTTGCGATTCTTGGGCCTTTCCCTCTGACATGACCATTCCTCCTCTTCTCGCAAAAGAAAAAGGGCGGGATACTTTCCCGCCCTCCGTTTACTGAAAAAGAACCGCCACGTGGGTCATCCCGATTGGCCGAGCGACGATTCCGGTAAAGAAGCGTCTTGCGGTTTGTCTTGTGGAGCCACTGCTGGCCCAAGGACGGCCTCTAACTCACGTTCCAATGCCTCTTCTTCGACATACCCCGTGAATGCCTTTTTCACTTTGCCATCAGCGGTAAACAGGAAACTACTCGGTAGGGCAAAGACTTGGTAGCGTAACCCCACTTCACTCGTCGTATCGCTCGCGATCGCGTAGGGCACACGATACTTTTTGACGAAGTCTTTGATGTTGTCTTCCTCACTCTGGAGAGCCACACCGATCACGGAAAAGCCACGGTCCTTGTATTTGTTATAGACACGGACCAACGCGGGGGTCTCGACGACACAAGGACCACACCACGTCGCCCAGAAATTCACGAGCACGGCTTTTCCCTGGTAATCCGCCAGGCGGACACGCTCGCC
>JANMSE010000378.1:0-3012 GCA_031389045.1 Deltaproteobacteria bacterium
GGCGAGCCGGTGACGACGTTCGCCGTGCCATCGCTGTTGATATTGACCGTGGCACTCGACTGAAACCCGGCATTGAACCAGAAGCCCGACGCGACGCCGCGCCCGACGAGCTTGCCATTCACCTTTGGTAACGGCGACTGGTAGTGCGGACTATTCTTGGCGGCCTCAAGGGTTTCGAGGAAACCAATACGCGGGAACTTTGGCCCCGCTGGTTGCGCACTCCCTTCCTTCGCGCCGTTGATACGGCGAAATTCGATGGGATCAATCCCCAGCTTTTCCGCCAACTCGTCAATGACCGTTTCGGCGCCCATCGCGGCATTCGTCGCTCCAGGGGCGCGGTAAGCCGCGGTCTTGGGCTTATTGACGAGGACATCGAAACCGTCGATCTGGAGGTTTTCCAAATCGTAGGGTGCGAGCACGGTCATACAACCGGCTCCAACAGGCGAACCAGGGAAGGCCCCAGCCTCGTACGCCATCCAGACCTGCGCGGCGGTGATTTTGCCTTGTTTATTCGCGCCCATCTTGACGCGGATATGCGAACCCGACGTCGGTCCAGTCGCGCGCAACACCTCACCGCGAGTCATTACGAGTTTGACCGGCTTGCCGGACTTCTTCGACAGCAGGAGGGCAAGCGGCTCTAGATAGATACCGATTTTTCCGCCAAAGCCCCCACCGATTTCCGCCGGGACAACCTTGATGGAACTCGGGGGAATGCCGAGCACGAGACCGCACTGGTCGCGGGCGGTAAACGCTCCTTGCGTGCTCGTCCACAGAGTGGATTGCCCATCGGCGTTATACTGCGCCACCGCGTTATGCGGCTCAATATATCCTTGGTGAACCATTGAGGTCTTAAACTCGCGCTCAATCACCACATCAGCCGTTTTGAACCCGGCATCCAGGTCACCACGGGCAAAGCGAACTTGGCTGGCGACATTGGTTTGTTTATCGCTTTTCTCCGGCGACCCGCTGGTGCGCACGTCAGGATGCAGAATGGGGGCCTCCTCTTTCATCGCGTTGCGCACGTCTTGCACGTGGGGAAGGACTTCGTATTCCACCTTAATCAATTTCAGCGCTTCCTCGGCGATATGGGTACTGGTGGCCGCGACCGCCGCCACTGGATGTCCATCGTAGAGCACTTTGTCATGCGCGAGGAGATTCATGGACATGTAGTGAGGGTTCATCGCCAACTCGCCCATGGGCACAATGCCAGACTTGAGCGGTGGGAAGTCCGCGCGGGTGACGATGGCTTTCACACCAGGCAGAGCCGCCGCCGCCGACACGTCAAGGGATTTAATCCGCGCATGCGCATGCGGGCTGCGGAGCACCTTCCCATGCAGCAGGCCGGGGAGCGTCACGTCCGCGCCATACCGCGCACGACCAGTGACCTTGTCCACGCCATCATGGCGGATCGGACGAGTACCGATAACCTTGAATTTTGCTTCTTGCGTTTGCATCTTTTACCTCCCTTGCATAACCGTGGCGGCATCCATCACCGCACGCACGATTTTGTCATACCCAGTACAACGGCAGAGATTGCCAGCTAAGCCAAACCGTATTTCATGTTCGGTCGGATTCGGATTCCGATCCAAGAGCGCTTTGGCCGCGACCAGAAAGCCGGGTGTACAAATACCGCATTGCAGCGCGGCATGTTCGAGAAATTTTTGTTGTAACGGATGGAGCTTCTCTCCACTCTTGGCGAGCCCTTCGACGGTCTCCAGCGTTTTGCCTTGGACCTCTGGACCGAGGACTAAACACGCACACACCACGCGACCATCAATAATGACACTACACGCGCCGCAGTCACCAGTGAGGCAGCCTTCCTTCGCACCAGTGAAACCGAGGACATCGCGCAGCACTTCCAATAAGCTTTGCCGCGGCTCGCAGAGGAATTCCGCCTGCTCACCATTCAGCGTTGTTTCGACATGAACTTTTCCTGCCATGATATTTCCTTTCTTTGGCTCGCTCCTTAAATGGTCGCTCTATGGCAAAAATTCTTGGTATCAGCTATCCGCCATAGAGTGAGCGAAGCGAACGGGCCATTTGCCATAAGCCTTCCGCTATCGTGCTTTTGCTCGTTCCGCTGCTTCCATGACCACACGGCGTGTGAGGACGCCAACCATGTGGGTGCGATATTCCGCCGTGCCGCGCATGTCGGTGATCGGCGTGGCGATCTTTTGCGCCGCGGCGGCGGCATCGGCAATCGTCTGATCCGTGAGCGGTTTGCCCACTAATGCGTCACCCGCCGCTTTCGCGAACAACGGCGTGGCGGCAACCGCACCAAGACCGATCCGCGCGGCGGTACAGGTGTTCCCGTTCAACGTCAGCGCCGCGCCCACTCCGACGACGGCAATATCCATTTCGTTGCGTGGGATAAAGCGCTGATAACAATCTGAAGAATGGGGCTTGGGCGCGGCGATACGGAACTCAACCAAGATTTCTCCGGGCGCCAAAACCGTGCGGCCTGGGCTCAAGATAAAATCTTCGGCTTTGACCGTCCGTGTGCCCGTAGCGCTGGCAATAACGCACTCAGCACCCAAAGCGATCAGCGCGGGCGGGGTATCCGCCGCGGGAGACCCGTTGCACAGGTTGCCACCCACGGAGCAGCGGTTTTTAATTTGCACGGACCCAATCAACCCGGCGGCTTCGGTGAGGCCGGGGTAGTTGTCCTGCATCATCTTGTCTTCCATGATACGGCAGCTCGGCACGGCGGCACCGAGGCGCAGTCCGGTTTGCGGATCAAACGCGAGGATCTGCAATTCTGGGATGCTTTTGAGATCGACGATCACGTCCGGTTGTTTGACACCGGCGCGCATCTGGATCAGTAGGTCCGTCCCACCGATCAAAGCCCGGCCTTTATCGCCGGCATTGGCAAAAAGGCTCAACGCTTGATCGAGCGATCGTGGCGCTTCATACGTAAATGCTTGCAAGGTTCCCTCCTATTCAAGATTGAGCCCGTAGGCGCGGACTCTTTCGCCTGCGCACTGTAGTGGGCTTCGCGATCAGAAGCAAGGG
>JANMSE010000391.1:0-2195 GCA_031389045.1 Deltaproteobacteria bacterium
AGAACCGGTTGCGGATTGAACGAGATCAGCCGGTGGAGGCGTTGGAAAACAGGAATGAGCAATTATTGTCGGTGGCCCGTCGCTTGGGGTATGACGGCGACGATGCCGCGACGCAATTGCTCGCGGACTACCAGCGCCAACGAGAATTGATTCGCGCGTGTTATGCTCGGTGGTTCGCGCAAGAGAAAGGAATGGACTAGCAGCATGAGTGAAATGCAAACAAATGGTGGACAAGAAACTTTCGCCGATTTATTCGCCCAGCAGAAAACCGGCCCTATGTTGCAAGTCGGCCAGATCGTGAAAAGTCGGGTCATCCAGATCGGTGCCGACAGCGTATTTGTCGATGTGCAGGGCAAGGGCGAGGCGATGATCGCCCGTGCCGAGTTGGAAGATGAGAGCGGCGCGCTGCAAGTCGCGGTGGGAGATGAAGTAGAAGCGACGGTCTTGTCGACTGATGGCGAGGTGCGGCTCTCGCGCAAATTGCTCAAAGGCGCCCAGGCCCGGGAAATGTTCCAAATCTCCGTGGAGAACGGCGTCCCGGTCGAAGGCAAGGTGACGGGCGTGGTCAAAGGTGGCTACGAAGTCATGGTTGCCGGGCTACGCGCGTTTTGTCCGTTCTCTCAAATTGATGTGCGGCGGGTCGAATCGTCTGATGCCTTTCTGAACCAGGTGCTCGAATTTCGGGTCACGCGATATGATGAGAAAGGACGAAACATCGTCCTGTCACGCCGCCAGTTGCTGGAAGCCGCGGCGGCCAAAGCGGCGGAAGAGACGAAAAAACAGCTCATTCCCGGCGCGGTCCTCTCAGGCACGATTACGTCCATTGCGGAATTTGGCCTGTTTGTTGATCTCGGCGGTATCCAAGGGCTGGTCCCGTTGTCGGAGTTGTCGCATGTCCGAGTCACGAACCTCGCGGAGCGATTCCAAATGGGGCAAGCGGTGACGGTGAAAGTAATGAGAGTGGACCCGCAAAAAGGGAAAGTAACGCTCAGTATGAAGGCGCTGGAAGGGGACCCCTGGCTGACGATCTCCGACCAGTTGCGCGAGCGCCAGATTGTGCAAGGCCGGATTGTGCGGGCGACGGATTTCGGCGTGTTTGTGGAACTCTTGCCGGGAGTGGACGGACTGCTGCACCTGAGCGAGATTCCGCGCAATCAACAAGGACAAATCAAGGAAGCCGCGGCGGTTGGCGGAGAACTGGCCGTGATGATTTTAGGACTCGACCTCGATAAGCACCGCATTTCCTTGGCGCTTGCGCCTGAAGGATTAGCGCCCGGTCAGGAAGTGGAAGAATTGCAAGCCGGAGCAGTGAAGACGGGGACGGTGGAACGGGTCGAGCCGTTTGGGCTGTTCGTGCGTCTTGGTCCAGGACAGGTGGGGCTGATTCCTAACGCGGAAATGGGCACCCAACGTGGGACTGACCACCGTAAGGATTTTGCGCCCGGAACGGAAGTGAAAGTGACCGTGCTGGGTATTGAGGAAGGGGGCAAACGCATCCGGTTGTCACGTGCCAAAGCCCAAGCGCAAGAAGAACAGGCCGAAGCGCAGTCCTACCTGCGGGGCTCCCCAAAAGGCGGATTCGGTCTGACGCTGGGTGACTTAATCAAGCAAGGGAAGAAGAAGTGAATAGTGGAGAGTGGAGAGCGAAAAATTTCTTCATTTTCAACTTTCAACTTTCAACTTTCAACTTTCTTAGCCGCCGCACGCCTTCTCCCGCGCCTCCTGGCGCGCGAAATACCGCTGATCCCGCAACGAGCATCGTCGCTCCCGCCGCTACGACACGTGGTGCGGTTGCGGGGTCAATACCGCCGTCAATTTCGACTTCAGCTTGGGCTCCGCATTCGGTGATCCGTTGACGTAACCGGCGGACTTTTTCCACGCTCGCCTCGATAAAGCGCTGCCCGCCAAATCCGGGGTTCACACTCATCAGGAGAATGAAATCGACCTCGGTGAGCACTTCCTCAAGTGTGACAAGTGGCGTGCTAGGGTTAAGTACCACCCCGGCTTTCTTGCCAAGCTGCTTGATCTGTTCAATCGTGCGATGCAGATGAGGACACGCTTCCTGATGCACGGAGATCATATCCGCTCCGGCGCGCGCGAAGTCGCCGATGTAACGCTCTGGTTCCACAATCATCAAGTGCACATCTAGGGGCAATGTTGTCGCTTGACGCACGGCTTCGACAATGAACGGCCCA
>JANMSE010000436.1:0-14660 GCA_031389045.1 Deltaproteobacteria bacterium
GTGATTCGCTTGCGCCTCGCCGAGCCGCTTCCCATGTCGTGGTTGATTTGCACGACGATTGGGGTGTTGGGGGTTTTGGTGCAGGGGTATATCGGCGGAGAAATGGTCTATCGCTACGGAGCCGGAGTCCGCGCCGTGCAGGTGTTGAGTGAACAGCGCCAACAAGACGGACACAAAAAAGCCCCGGAGGATCAGTCCACTGTGGAGCAGTCCACCGAGGCTGGAACGAACGACAAGTGAGTTGGCTTAGCTGGCCGTTTCTTCGGCTTTGAAGCCAATTTTGGTGTGGGTGCCATCACAGAATGGTTTGTTCGCGGATTGCCCGCAGCGACACAGATAGATCGGGTCGCCTTGCCCCTTGAATTCACCGCGCTTCTGGTCGGTGACCTTTGGCCCACCGGTGACCTCATACGGACCATTCTTCAATGCACGGATTGTGACATCAGCCATACTGTTTCCTCCCTTTCTTATGGATAAAGTGCCTAGCTGGCCTGCGTCACGGAGTATGCCACACCGAGATAGCCGGTGCAATTGTGCGAGCGGCGCTTCAATGCCCCATGCCTTTTTCCGTGGTTCCTCTCGTGGGGGAATCGCCGGTTTTTGGACTGTCCTGTTTTACGATTGGCGATTGTCAGGGTGGGGGGTCCGCGCCTCTGTTTTGGGTGTAGTCCCCACCGGCGAGAAAGACGCGGGAACCTCGTCGACCAGAATCGTCGTGCCTGACAATAAGGCTTGTACGGGCAGTTGCTTGTAGAGATACGCTCGTAACGAGTCGCCAGAAAAATAGAATTTCACGGTTTCGATCGGACCAGGTTCATCCATGTGCTCGGTCAGCTCGTCCGTGACCGCGAATGATTTACAGTGCGAGAGGAGATCGATTCTGACCCCATCTGTTGGCATCCTCATATTCTCAAGGCGGCTGAACGCGTCCGCGAGGATTTTTTCCCACAACGTGCGGAGTCGGCTGGTCTGGTCCTCCTTCTGGGTATTAAAGATGAGGCCAGTTTCGACTTGGACCACCAGAAACGTGTGGTTCTCCCTGGTTTCTTGCCCTTTTACCCCTACCGTGGCGGTGAGGACGGACCCGCTGCGAATCGTCGCGTCATTGAGCCAACTGATCAACGCGACGGTGTCTGGTCCGTATTTCTGGTTGAGCTCGCGTAACAATTTCCCCAGTTCCGGCGATTGCGTGCCCTCGTGTTTCCATGTCGGTTCCTCCGCGAAACCGCTCGTCGTCAGCGTTATCGACAGAAGCATGCAGATAGCCCACCAGCACGGATATGATCGATTCATAATGTTGCTATGATGCCAACCTCTGGCGAATCGGACAAGCACCATGAACAGGAAACGATGCGAACTCCTCGGTTAGTACGCCAAGTCGCGGCGGCGCTTTCTTACTACTTCCCCACGCCACGGCCACTCCCGCTCGGTGTCGCGGTCTCCGGTGGCCCGGACTCGGTTGCCCTCTTGGGCGCGCTGGTCACACTCGCGCGGGAGCAGCACCTCTCACTGACAGTTCTCCACGTCAATCATCGTCTCCGGCACGAAGCGGACGAGGAACAACGGCTGGTCGAAACATTGTGCGCGCGGTGGCGGCTGCCGTGTCTTGTTGAGACCTTGACACCTCCAGCGAAGCTTTCAGGTATTGAGGCATGGGCGCGGGCGGAACGGTATCGATTTTTTCAGACGACCTGTGAGAATCTCGCGCTCCCCGCGGTGGCCCTTGCCCATACGATTGATGACCAAGCGGAAACGGTGCTCTTTCGCTTGCTGCGTGGCAGTGCGCGGCGGGGGTTGGCTGGTATGCCGCCAGTGCGGTCGTTGGGGCGAGCGTGGATTCTGCGCCCCTTGCTCGACTGTACCCGACAAGAGGTGATGGAATACGTGCACTCCCAACAGCTTCCTTACGCGGTTGATCCTAGCAATGCTGACTGGAAATATCGCCGCAACAAGATCCGCCATCACCTCCTGCCATTATTGGAACAAGAGTTTTCTCCGCGCGTGCGTTACCACCTCGCGGCGCTGGCGACGACATTTCGTGAAGAAGAAACCTGGCTTGACGCGCAGGCCACAGCCGGGCGTCATCGAGTGCAAACGGCGCCCACTATCCTTTCACTCAGTAAACTTGTCGCTGAACCCCAGGCTCTGCACGCACGTATCCTGCGCCAATGGTTGGAGGAGGACGGGCTCGCCGCTGATTTGACATTTTTTCATCTCCGCTCCGTACTCGACTTGAGTTCGCATAGGCGTCGTGGAAGTGTGGATGTCCCTGGCAAGCACCGCGTCGTGCGTGACGGGGATACGCTTGTGATTACGAACCGAGGGAGGCCCGCGCCCGCGAGCCCGTACCGTGCCTCGCTTCTCCCAGGAAAAGAGCTGTTAGTCGGGGAGGGGGCCTATCGTGTGGTGCTCTCCCCGCTGCAAGAATGGCAAGGGAGTCGTGAACAACTACAGACGCGGACTCTCTGGCACGCCTTCTTCGATGGGGAGGCTGTCCGCGACGGAGTGCTCGTGCGCACGGTCTCTCCCGGCGACCGGGTGCGTCCTCTCGGGATGCACGGTCATAAGAAGGTGCACGATGTGTTCGTGGACGCCAAGGTTCCAGTCGCGCACCGTGCAACCTGGCCTTTGGTTGTCGTTGGTTCCGACATTGCCTGGGTGCCTGGTTGTGTCCGGGGTGAAATCGCGAAAATCACCCCAACGACTCGTTGGATATGTCAGGGGCAGGTTGTCCCATTGCCGGAGAAAGGAAAACTATGTTAGGGTGTCACAGCCGTGTAAAGGGGAAAGTGAGTGAATAGATCGCACAACTTCGCATTATGGCTCACACTGGGGCTGGTCCTCCTGCTCATCTTCAAGGTGTTCAATCCGCAACAGCCAAAGATACCTGAAATCGACTTCAGTGCCTTCTTCTCCGCCGTGGAGAAGGGGGAGGTGGCCGAGGTCACCATTCAGGGCCGAATCATCCGGGGCAAGTTCCGCAATGACGACAGCTTCCGGACGTTTACCCCGGAAGACCCGGATGTTGTCCGTACCCTGCGAGAAAAAGGGGTAAAAATCTCGGCCCGCCCTGAAGAGGGAGATGCCTGGTATATTGCGCTTCTCGTCCAATCATTCCCTATTCTCTTGCTCATTGGGGTATGGGTCTTTTTTCTACGACAGATGCAGATCGGTGGCGGCAAGGCGATGTCGTTTGGCAAGAGTCGCGCGAAATTGCTCACCGAAAACCAGCATCGCGTGACGTTCAATGACGTGGCTGGCGTGGAAGAAGCGAAAGAAGAGCTCGAAGAAATTATCGCCTTTCTTAAGGACCCGAAAAAATTCACACGTCTCGGCGGGCGTATTCCCAAGGGAGTTCTGCTCGTTGGTGCGCCGGGGACGGGAAAAACTCTCCTGGCTCGTGCGATCGCCGGTGAAGCGGGAGTCCCATTTTTCTCGATCAGCGGATCGGACTTTGTCGAGATGTTTGTTGGGGTTGGCGCCTCGCGCGTTCGGGACCTCTTCGTCCAAGGCAAGAAACAAGCCCCGTGCATTATTTTTATTGATGAAATTGACGCCGTTGGCCGCCATCGTGGAGCGGGATTAGGGGGCGGTCACGACGAACGCGAGCAGACCCTGAACCAATTGTTAGTTGAAATGGATGGGTTTGAGGCGAACGAAGGCGTGATTCTCATTGCCGCGACCAACCGTCCAGATGTGCTTGATCCCGCGCTCCTTCGTCCCGGACGCTTCGATCGCCGTGTGGTCGTGCCGCGGCCCGATGTCCGTGGACGAGAAGAAATTTTGCGGGTCCATAGTCGGCGCGTGCCGTTGGCCGATGGCGTCAATATCGAGACCCTGGCGCGCAGTACGCCGGGTTTCTCCGGGGCCGACCTGGAAAATCTGGTGAACGAGGCCGCGCTGCTCGCGGCTCGCAAGAATAAAGACAAAGTGGATATGCAGGACTTTGAGCTGTCAAAAGACAAGGTCCTGATGGGCGCCGAGCGACGCAGTCTGATTCTCAGCCCAGAAGAGCGAAAGAACACCGCGTATCACGAATCCGGCCACGCGCTGGTCGCGCGGCTCATTCCCGGCACCGACCCCGTCCATAAGGTGACGATCATTCCGCGTGGGATGGCGCTCGGTGTGACAATGCAAGTCCCTATTGATGACCGTCACACCTGGTCCAGGGACTACATCGTGGATCGGTTGGCGATCATCTTTGGCGGCCGCGCGGCTGAGGAACTGATCTTTCGCCAAATGACCACCGGCGCGGGGGATGACCTGGAAAAAGCGACGGAACTGGCCCGCCGTATGGTCTGTGAATGGGGGATGAGCGAACGCTTAGGGCCGATGACCTTCGGCAAGAAAGAAGAACAGATTTTTCTGGGGCGTGACTTCACGCAGGCGAAAGACTACTCCGAAAAAACGGCGGTCGATATCGACACGGAAGTGCGACAGATTATCTCGGGCGCCTACGAGCGCGCCAAGGCCCTGCTGCGTACGCACCTCGACATCTTGCACAAGATGGCCGCCGCATTACTCGAGAAAGAGGTGTTGGACGGGCCTGAGATTGACGAGATCATGCGCGCGCTGCGGCCACAAACGGACCCGATCGCCGAACCGCAACCGGCGGCCTGAGTTCTGCCCGACTCCTCGCGTGGACAATAGCCTGAAGTTCAGGGAGTCGCGGCTGGGGCGAGATGCGTATGACAAGCGGGTGGTCAGCGTGAAAATCGCAGCCTCACCCCCCCCGTGCGGCAATCATGACGAACCTGCTCACGCAACTTCGATGGCAAGACGCGGTCGATATCGCCCTGATTGCCAGCGTCGTCTATTGGCTGAGCCTCCTCATTCGTGGCACCCGCGCCGTGCAGATGTTGGGGGGGCTGGTCGTTCTCTTCGCCATCTACCTCTTTTCGCAAGTCTTTGAGCTCTATACGCTCAATTGGGTATTGGACAATTTCCTCAGCTCGATCCTCCTGGTGATTGTGGTCCTGTTTCAGAATGACATTCGTCGTGCCTTGACCGAAGTGGGGCGTGGATCGTTTTTGGGCGGCAAGGAACGCACGGCGTCTGGTCCTCTGGTGGAGGAATTAACCAAGGCGGTTATTCGTTTGGCTAGCAGACGGGTGGGGGCCCTCATCGTGGTGGCACGAGAAGTTGGGCTCAATGAGTATATTCGCACGGGGGTTCCCTTGCACGCCGAGGTGCGTAAAGAATTAATTGAGAGTATTTTTCTGCCGGGCGCCCCGTTGCATGATGGGGCGCTGATTATTCAGCAAGGGCAAATTGTGGCCGCTGGCTGTATTCTTCCCCTGACCTCGAACCCCAACGTGCGTCAGCATTTCGGTACGCGACATCGGGCGGCGATGGGTCTCACGGAAGAAACGGACGCGATCGTCGTGGTCGTCTCTGAAGAGGAAGGGACTATTTCCCTGGTTCGTGAGGGGCGGATCACTCGTGTCCTTGATGCCGACGCGGTGCGTGACGCACTCCAACCGCTCTTCGCTCATGACGTGGGATAATACACAACTTCTGGTGCCGTTCCGTCGCAACCGCAAACTGAAGCTGTTTTCCTTGGCGTTCGCGGTGGGCTTATGGATTTTCGTCAATTATGGCGAACGCGACACGGAGAAAACGTTGCTGGTGCCCGTGGAGTTCTATAACCTCCCGGAGCAATTCATCATTACGGGGTCACGCGATGACTATATCGACCTGCGGCTGCGGGGGCCTCGCTCGTTATTGGAGGGGATCAAATCCAAGCGCATTCGGTTGGACCTGAACGATGTACGGCCCGGTCTGTCCTCGTTTCGTATCAACCCGGATTCACTGAATCTGCCGCGTGGAGTGCGGGTCGTGCGGATTAGTCCCGCGCAAGTCAATCTTGACATCGCGCGGGTTATCAAACGGATGGTGCCGGTGCGCTTCGAGACGGTGGGCGCTCTCCCGCGTGGATATACACTGACGAGCACGGAACTCCTTCCTGACAAAGTGGAGGTCAGTGGCCCGTCCTCAGTGGTGGAAAAAATTCGGACGATTCAGACCGACTCGTTCGATCTCACCACGCTCATGCAACCCGTGACGCACACCATCAACTTGCGTGGCCCAGAGGACGAGACCGTCTCTTATAACGTCGAGAAAGTCCTTGTGAAGATTGGCGTGCAAGAGATCGTCACGACGCGTGAGTTTCGCCAGGTGAAAATAGGCATTCGCAACGCGGAAGATGGCGCGACGCTGATCCCAGGGTACGCGCAGGTCAAAGTGCGTGGGCCGCAACGCCTGCTCGATGGAGAGCCTGCTCCGGCGATTGATGCGTTTGTCGATGCCCTGGGGCAAAAAACTGGTATGGTGACTGTTCCCGTTGCTATTGTGCTCCCACCTGGGCTCGAATTAGTCTCGCGGGAGCCGGTGGAGGCAATCTTGCAATTCGCTGATGACGGGAAGAAAAAACCCCGTCCGGCAAAACCGACAACCACCCGCAAGCGGGAGGAGAGAAGATAGATGGCAAATGGCAATAGCCCAAACACGAAGAATGGAGAACCGAGCCAGCGCTTGTTTGGCACCGACGGCATCCGTGGGATCGCCAATGTGGAACCCATGACCTCGGAGACCATCTTGCGCGTTGGACGCGCGCTCGCGCATACGTTCCGTCATCGTCCCGGACGACATAAAATTCTCATCGGGAAAGACACGCGACTCTCCGGGTATTTACTGGAGACCGCGCTCGCGTCGGGGATCTGCTCCATGGGGGTCGATGTCTTGTTGGTGGGACCAGTCCCGACACCAGGGATTGCGTTCTTGACTCGTAGTTTACGCGCGGATGCGGGCGTGGTCATTTCCGCCTCGCACAACCCGTTTCAGGATAATGGGATCAAAATTTTCTCTCGTGATGGATTCAAGCTCCCTGATGAGGTGGAAGATGAAATCGAGGCGTTGGTCGTGGATCAACACATTGATCATCTGCGACCGACCGCGACCGCTATTGGCAAAGCCTTTCGGGTCGAAGATGCCATTGGACGGTATAATGTCTTCGTCAAGAATGCGTTTCCGCGACACCTTACCCTTGATGGCGTCAAAGTCGTGGTGGATTGTGGGCATGGAGCCGCGTACAAACTTGCCCCTGAAGTCCTCGAAGAACTTGGGGCCGAGGTGATCGCCCTTGGGGTGGACCCAGATGGGGAGAATATCAACAGAGACTGCGGAGCGTTGCATCCCCACCATGTGCAGAAGATGGTCCGTGAAACTGGGGCGCAGATCGGGGTCGCCCTTGATGGTGATGCCGACCGCGCTATTCTCGTTGACGAAACTGGCGAAGTGGTTGATGGCGATGCGGTGCTGGGGATCGCCGCCGGTGAGATGTTACGGACGGGGAGCTTGCGTAACGATACGCTCGTTGGGACGGTGATGAGTAATTTAGGGCTGGAGGTCGCTCTGCGACAAATGGGGGCGCGGTTAGTGCGGACCGCGGTCGGAGACCGATACGTGGTGGAGGAGATGCTACGTGGTGGGTACAACCTTGGTGGCGAACCCTCTGGGCATGTGGTGTTCCTTGATGTGAATACGACCGGTGACGGGTTAGTGACGTTCCTGACGCTGTTGGGGATCATGCTCCAGCGACAACGGCCCTTGTCGGAGTTGAAGAACGTCTTCCAGCGCTATCCGCAGGTGTTGCTCAACGTGAAAGTGCGGGAACGTCGTGATCTCGCCACCATTGGACCAGTGGCGCGAGCCATGGAACAGGTCAAAGCGACACTAGGGGAGCGCGGGCGATTATTGGTGCGCTATTCGGGCACTGAGGCACTGGTCCGGGTGATGGTGGAAGGGGAAGATGAAAAGATGGTGAAATCTTGTGCCGAGGAAGTCGCGAACCAGGTCCGCCACCATTTAGGGGTATGACGTCTCCTATGTATATCGTGACCGCTCAAGAGATGCGTGAGTTGGAGCAGCTCACCATTCACCACTATGGAACACCGGGCCATGTTCTGATGGAACAAGCTGGGGCTGGCGCGACTGATGCGCTGCTCGCCGTTTTTCCTCAGGTCCGTACCGCGCCCGTGCTCATCTTCGCCGGGAAAGGCAACAACGGTGGGGATGGATTCGTCATCGCCCGTCTCCTGAAGAAGCAAGGCATCGCCTGTGAAGTCGTGCTCGCGGCCAAGAAAACGGAGGTGACTGGTGATGCGTTGCGCAATCTCACGACTTTCGTGCAACTGCGCGGGCGGGTGACGGAAATCACCGACGCCACTCACTACGATCGCGTTCAACACAAGCTCGACTCCTGTGGCCTCATCGTCGATGCTTTGCTTGGCACTGGCCTCAATGCCCCGGTCCGTGGCCTCATGGCGGACCTGATCGCGATGATGAACGCCAGTGGTGTACCGGTCCTGGCGGTCGATATTCCTTCGGGGCTTGATGCGGACCGAGGGGTTGTGCTCGGCACGGCGGTGAAGGCAGCACTGACCGTGACGTTCGGCTATCCAAAGCTCGGACTCGTCGTCGCGCCGGGACTGGCGCACGTTGGTCGATTGGAAGTTGTCGAGATTGGCATTGCACCCGAAGCGCTGGCCGCCATCAACCCACAAACAGCCTTGCTGACCAAGGCGGACATGGGCGCGCGTATCCGTGGCCGACATGCCGACGTCCATAAAGGCGACTTTGGCCATCTCTTGGTCGTCGCCGGATCACGCGGGAAAAGCGGCGCGGCCTTGATGAGTGGTGGAGCCGCACTACGGGCGGGGACGGGTCTGGTCACCCTCGGTGGGCCGGCGTCACTCAACACGGTGTTCTCGACGGCATTGCTGGAAGCGATGACCGTGCCGTTGCCAGAACAACCGGATGGCAGTGTGAGGTTCGACGCTCAGGCGATGACCGAAGCCATGCAAGGCAAAAGCGCCATCGCGTTTGGTCCAGGGGTTGGCGTGTCCACGGATACCATCGGCATCCTCCGCTGGTTAGTGACGAAGAGTGAGCGACCACTGGTGATTGATGCCGACGGACTCAATTGTCTGGCCACGGAGCCGAATCTGCTCCACGAAGCGAAAGTGCCGGTGGTGCTCACGCCTCATCCTGGTGAAATGGCGCGGTTAGTGAAGAGCAGTAATGCTGAAGTGCAGGAGCGGCGGCTCGAAGTCGCCCGCGCGTTTGCTATCCAGTATCGCTGCTATCTGGTGCTCAAAGGGGCGCGCACGGTGATCGCGGCTCCCGATGGCAAGGTGTGGATCAACCCGACTGGTAATCCGGGCATGGCGAGCGGCGGTATGGGCGATGTGCTCACTGGCATTATCAGTGGATTGCTTGCGCAAGGCTACGCACCAACCGATGCGTGTTGTTTAGGCGTCTTTCTCCACGGTTTTGTCGGTGACCGTGCCGCTCAAGAGAAAGGGCAGATCGGCATTCTCGCGCGTGACCTGATTGAGCAGTTGCCGATGGGGATTCGGGATCTCCAAAATTCCCTCTCCCAGCCGGGAGAGGGCTAGGGTGAGGGGGATCAAGGAGATTCCTCTTCCAATCTTCAACGTATGCACCTCCAACTCCACACCACATCCCCCGAAGAGACCGAAGCCTGTGGCGCACGGCTTGCGCGCGTTCTGCAACCCGGAACAATCCTCGGTTTAGTGGGCGAACTGGGCGCGGGGAAAACATGTTTCGTGCGTGGCCTGGCGACCGGGTTGGACATTGAGCCAGACGAGGTGCACAGTCCGACCTTCACGCTCATCGCCGAATATCACGGTGGCCGACTGCCGCTCTATCATATTGATCTGTATCGCTTGGAAGGGACAGCGATTGAAGAACTCGGCTTGGAAGAGTATCTCTTTGGGACCGGAGTCAGCGCCATTGAGTGGTTCCGCTTCCTGCCCAGTGACCTGATGCCGGAGTATCTGTTGGTGACGATCTCGTTTGGTGCGGGAGAAGACGAGCGCGTGCTCACCTTTTCCGCTCAGGGAGAGCGGTACGAACAGATGTTACGCGCGTTGTAGGGGCGTATGATGATACGCCCTGGCGGCAGAATACAGTCGGTAGGGGCGTATGATGATACGCCCTGGTCAGACGCCCCCATACATAATGAGGAGAAAGAAATACTCGTATGCTTGTCGTGCAGAAATATGGTGGAACATCCGTCGGTACAATCGAACGGATTAAGGAAGTCGCGAAACGCGCGGCGGAAACCCACGACGCTGGCCATCAAGTCGCCGTCGTCGTCTCGGCCATGAGCGGAGAGACCAATCGTCTCTTAGGGCTCGCGAAACAGGTGACCGACCGTCCCGATGAACGCGAGAGCGACGTGCTGGTGTCAACTGGTGAGCAAGTGACCGTGGCGCTACTCGCCATGACGCTTAAATCAATGGGCTATCCATCGTTCTCGATGCTGGGGCACCAGATTGAAATCGAGACCGACAGCGCCTTTGGCCGGGCGCGGATTCGGCGCATTAACGCCGACCGGCTGCTGTCCGGCCTCCGGCAGGGCAATATCGTGATTGTCGCGGGCTTCCAAGGAGTCGATGCGCACGACAACATCACAACCCTGGGGCGTGGGGGGTCCGACACCACCGCCGTGGCCATCGCCGCCGCTCTCAAGGCCGATGCCTGCGAGATTTATACGGATGTCGATGGCGTCTACAGCGCCGACCCCCGTATCTGCCCCAACGCGCGCAAACTCAGCCGCATTTCGTATGATGAGATGCTCGAACTCGCCAGCCTGGGCGCGAAGGTCCTGCAAATTCGCTCCGTCGAATTCGCCAAGCGCTATCAAGTGCCCGTGCATGTGCGGTCGAGTTTTTCCCGTGAAGAAGGAACCTGGTTAGTACATGAGGAGCCGAGCATGGAAGAAGTGACAGTCTCCGGGGTCACCTCCGACCTCGATCAAGCGAAGATTACCATTTTGCATGTCCCCGACCGTCCAGGATTGGCGGCCAAGGTGTTTGGCCCCATCGCCGAGGCGAACATCGTCGTCGATATGATTATTCAGAACGCCAGCGCCGATGGGTCCACCGACCTGACCTTCACCGTGCCCAAGGGCGACGCCGCTAAAGCGCTCGCCTCGGTCAAGGCGCTGATCCCTGAGCTTGGTGCCCAGGGAGTGACGCACGATGTCGATGTCGCCAAGGTGTCGATCGTCGGCCTGGGCATGCGCAGTCACGCCGGAGTGGCTGCCCGGATGTTCCAACTGTTAGCGCGCGAAGGGATTAACATTCTGATGATCTCCACATCCGAGATTAAAATCTCCGTGGTGATCGACGCCAAATACACGGAACTGGCGGTGCGCGTGCTGCACGACGCCTTTGTGACGCCCCCAAAGTGAGGAAGGCATGAAACGGATTTCCCTCTATGACACCACCTTGCGAGACGGCTGCCAGTCGGAAGACGTCTCATTTACCCTTGAGGACAAGCTGCGCATTGCTGAGAAGCTTGACCATTTTGGCATTGACTACATTGAAGGAGGATGGCCGGGCTCGAACCCTCGTGATGAAGAATTTTTTGTGGCCATCAAGAAATTCCAGCTTACCCACGCGAAAATCGCCGCCTTCGGCTCGACCCGACGCGCCAACATCGCGGCCGCGGACGATCTGAATATCCGTCTCCTCCTGAAGGCGGACACTCCGGTGGTCACGATTGTCGGGAAAACCTGGGACCTGCATGTGCGTGACGACCTGCGCATTTCCGAGAAAGCCAACCTCGAAGTCATTGGCGATTCCATTGCCTATCTCAAAAAGCGCGTCGATCAGGTGTTCTTCGACGCCGAACATTTCTTTGATGGCTACGCCGCGAATCCCGAATACGCGGTGGAATGTTTGCATGTGGCGGCACAGGCGGGCGCGGATGTGCTGGTGCTCTGCGATACCCGCGGAGGCCGCCTGCCGCACGAAATTCAGGCGGCGATGGCGGCGGCCCGCGCGGTGGTGGCCACGCCCTTTGGCATTCATTGTCACAACGATTGTGAATTGGCGGTCGCGAATTCGCTGGCCGGCGTGGTGGCTGGCGCGGTGCAAGTGCAAGGGACCATCAACGGCTTTGGCGAACGGTGCGGCAATGCCAACCTGTGCTCGGTCGCGCCCAATCTGCAACTCAAGATGGGCTATCACTGTGTGAGTCCGGCGCAACTGACGCACCTCGCGGAAATGTCCCGCTTCGTCTATGAGCTGGCGAATATCGAACCCAGCAAGCGCCAAGCCTTTGTGGGCGCCAGTGCCTTCGCCCACAAAGGCGGGCTCCATGTCGCCGCCGTGCAAAAGAACCGCGAAACCTACGAGCATATCGACTCCGAGTTGGTCGGCAATCATCAACGGGTGCTGGTGTCCGATCTCTCTGGTCGCAGCAACGTGGTGTACAAAGCCAAGGAGTTTGGCCTGGATGTCGAGAGTTCCGACCCGGCGGTGAAAACGATTCTTGATGAAGTGAAGCGCCTGGAGCACAGCGGCTTCCAATATGAGGGGGCCGAAGGATCGTTTGAGTTGTTGATGCAGAAGGCGATCCACGGCAAGGTGCGCTATTTTCGCTTGATTGGTTTCCGC
This sequence comes from Deltaproteobacteria bacterium, assembly GCA_031389045.1. GTDB lineage: Bacteria > Desulfobacterota > Binatia > Bin18 > Bin18 > JABFSC01. The sequence goes on from JANMSE010000436.1 coordinate 12,492, forward strand.
GTGATCGACGAGAAACGCAAGGAAGACGAGCCCCCACTGTCGGAAGCGACGATTATGATTGAAGGCCCGGATGGCGCGGTCGAACATACCGCCGCGCAGGGCAATGGGCCGGTCAACGCGCTGGACCGGGCGCTGCGTAAGGCGCTGACGAAATTCTATCCGCAACTAGAGCAGGTGGAATTGCTCGATTATAAGGTCCGGGTCCTGGGTGGAGACGGCGGGACGGAAGCCACCGTGCGGGTGCTGATTGAGTCCGGCGACGAGCACGACCGCTGGGGCACCGTCGGTGTGTCACCCAACGTGATCGAGGCGAGTTGGCAGGCGTTGGTGGATAGCATCGAATACAAACTCTACAAGGACCAAAAGACCAAGCGCGGCCGCGCGCCGATCAGCGCTGCTTAGGCGTGGGCGTAGGGGCGCAAAATCTTGCGCCCCTACATCGGTCCGTCGTGAATCGTATGATGTGGAAAGAAATCAAAGAAGACATTCAAGCGGTCTTTGAGCGCGACCCCGCCGCGCGCTCGACCTGGGAGGTGATGCTCGCCTATCCAGGATTTCACGTGTTGTTGTTTCACCGCGTGGCGCACTGGTTATGGAAGCGAGAACTCACCACGTTCGCGCGGATCGTCAGCCACATCTCGCGATTCCTCACGGGCATTGAGATTCACCCTGGCGCGCGGATTGGGCGACGGGTCTTCATTGACCACGGTATGGGAGTGGTTATTGGCGAGACCGCCGAAGTCGGCAATGACGTGACGCTCTACCAAGGCGTTTCGCTGGCCGGAACCAGTTTGGAACGCGGGAAGCGACATCCGACGATTGAAGACTGGGTGTTGATTGGGGCGGGGGCCGCCGTGCTGGGGCCAATCACGATTGGGCGGCATAGTCGGATTGGGGCTGGGTCGGTCGTAGTGAACGCCGTACCCGCGCATTCGACCGTCGTAGGTATTCCCGGCAAGGTGGTGAAGGAAGAAGGCCGGCATCAACCCTCAGGTCGCCCCATTGTTGACCTCGACCACGCCGATCTGCCAGACCCAGTGAACCGAGCGCTGTCCGCGCTGTTGAAACATGTGGAACATCTCGAAACCCGGCTTGATGAGGTCTCCTCCCGGCAAGGGTCGCTCGAAGGGAAGTTCGCGGAAGAAGGTGAGGAGTTGCAGCGGGCGCGAGAACTCCTCAAGAACGGCGCGAGTCAATAAGGTCTCAAGTCCAAGGTCCCAAGTCTCAGGCAAGTCTCGAAGAAGTCACTGCAAGTCCAAGGCAAGTCGAGAAAAGGTGAGAGTGCACGCCGGGTGCATTTTTTTGCCGTTCCGTATTTTTTCCTTGACCCCGGCGCACTCTATAGGCTTCCTTTTTGAAATGGACCGCGTTCGCCCTTCGACAAGCTCAGGGCGAACGGCGGCTTTTTAGACACCCTCTAAAGTTCTTTGCCGGACGACCGATACTAACAACGGACGACCGATTGTGCCTTTTGTCTTTTGATTTCCTTCTTCACTTTTGACTTCCCGATTTCTTCCCCCGGAGGCCCCACATGCGCACCTAGTACAATCCCCAGCCGCTGACCCTGCCCGCCCCGCACCGTTCGCCCTGGAAACGCGGCCTGACGTGGCTGCTGATCGTGATGCTCGTCCTACTCGATGTCCCGCTGCCGACGAGTCGCGCGAGTTCCTTTAGCGCCTTTGGGCCGGAAGACTTTGTGCGCAGCACCGGGGCTCCAGTGCAAGAAACCCGCACCTTCACGGTCACGAATCCCGGCCTGCCCTATATCCTCCGCCTCTACAACGGTGGGCAGCAAGGCCAGTATTGTCCGGTCAGCAGCGCGCTGGTGATCGTCAACGGGCAAGCGATCTTCACACCGAACAACTTCAATCCCCATGTCACGCTGCTCGAAGCCCCGGTCGTATTGAGTGCCAGTAATACCGTGATCGTCGAACTCCGCGGCAAACCGGGCTGTGGCATCACCCTCAATATTAACGGCGATAATACCGCGCCCGTAGCCGAGGCCGGACCAGATCAAAGTGGCCGGGTCAATACCTCGGTCACGCTGGACGGCGGCGGGTCGTCTGATGCCGATGGCGATGACCTCACCTATCAATGCGAATTAGGGGTTGAACCAATCCTTGTTTCCTGATGCTAGGTTAGTGAAGCACCACCGGCACTAAGCTGCGG
>JANMSE010000445.1:0-3387 GCA_031389045.1 Deltaproteobacteria bacterium
GGATCACGCACGAGAAGGAACGCCCAGTCTTGCGCGTTTCCGCCGCTGGGAGCGCGGATACCGGCATCAACGATTTTCTTGAGGGTGGCTTCCGGAATCGGGTCGGGTTTCAGCCGGCGCATCGCGCGCGTGGAGTGGATAATCTCAAAAATTCCTGGCTCTGACATAACATTCTCCTTGCAAGCATTATCCGTGCAGAATCATCGCCGTGTTGGGCACACCATTGCCTGATGTCACCAGGGAGATTTCCGCATCCTTGACCTGATTGATCGCTTGGCCGCGCAGTTGGCGGACCGATTCAATAATGTTCTCCATGCCGTGGATATACCCTTCGGACAGGTTGCCGCCGCTGGTATTGAACGGCAGCGAGCCGGTGGCCTGGAGGAGTTTGCAATCGGAGACGAAGGGGCCGCCTTCACCGCGTTTGCAGAAGCCTAGCTCCTCAAAGGCAAACAGCACCAGCGGCGTGAAATGATCGTAGAGGAAACACACATCAATATCCTTGTGGGTCACCCCCGCACGGGCGAAGAGGTCTTTGCCGACCACGGTGGACTCGGTCTCCACGTTCTCGATGTTTTTCACCACGCGGTGCATGTTCCACTCGCCCGCCCCAAACGCGCCACTCATAATGGAAATTGGCTTGTGCTTGAGGTCTTTGGCTCGTTCGGCTGACGTAATGACCACCGCGGCTCCGCCATCCGTCTCCAAACAGCAGTCCAGCAGATGCAACGGGTCGGCGATCATGCGCGAGTTCTGATGATCTTCAATGGTAATCGGACGGTTGCGCATCACGGCATTGGGGTTGTTTTGCGCGTGGGTGCGACAGGCGACCGCGATCGCGCCGAAGTGTTCACTCTTGGTGCCGTACAGGTGCATGTGACGGCGCGCGGCGAGGGCCACCATCTGCGCTGGCGTGAACAATCCGTAGGGTTCTTGATACGCCGCCGCGCCAGAAGCTCCGCGACGCACGGATGCCTGACCATATCGTGGTGTACCACGACCGGATCGTTCATTCATCGCGCGGAACGCGACCACACAGTTCGCCATGCCAGTGGCGACGGCCATCGCTCCCAGCAGGATCGAGCCCACCGGGCCACCGCCACCACCATACGCGACTTCACCGAAGAATCGCAGGCGCGGAATGCCCAGGTTCGCGGCGATATCGACCGGGTCGTTATTATCCATCGTGTATTTGCCGATGCCATCAATATCGCTGGGCTTGAGGCCGGCGTCGGCGATCGCGTTGCGAATCGCCTCGACGGCGAGGCTCATTTCGCTGCGGCCAGAGTCCTTCGAGTATTCGGTGTGACCAACGCCAACGATCGCGGTTTTGTCTTTGAGTGTTTCAATCATAACCCCTCCTGCGCGGGGATTAGAGCATAGTGCCTTAGGCTTTGCCACTGCCGAAAATTGCGTCATTGAGGCATCGGGCCATTAGGTGGTTGCGTCATTGAGGAAGATTTTCAAGTCGGATAGTGTCTCGCCATGATGCACGCGAAGAAAAAAGTATCAGTCTCGGTCTCGGAGGATATCCTGGAAGAGGTTGCTCGACTCGCGGGCGACTTGAGTCGCAGTGCCGTCTTCGAGCAGGCGCTTGCCTCCTGGCTCCGACACCATCGACAAGCAGCGCTTGACCAAGCGATTGAGCGATATTACCGCGCTTTAGACCAGGAAGAAGTCGCCGAGGATACCGCATGGGCCGCTCTTGGTGATGAGACTGTTCGCCACGGCTGGGGAGAGTCAGACGAGTGACGCCAGCCGACGCTTACCCACGGCGAGCCCATCTCTACTGGGTGCGAATTCCTGACGAACCTCGCGGCAAACGCCGTCCAGCGCTTGTGGTGTCACCTGACTCCCGTAACCGACTGGCAAGTGACGTGATTGTCATTCCAATTTCGACGGTGCTCCGTGAGGCACCAACATATATCAGACTGCGTGCGGGAGAAGGTGGCCTTGATCATCCGTCCATTGTGAAATGCGAACAAATCACGACGCTTCAGCGTGACCGGCTCTTGCCGCGCGCTCTTGGCGGAGCACTCTCAGCGGCCCGGATGACAGAAATCGAAAAAGCAATTCTCCGTGCGATTGGCGTACCGGTTGCTTAGCTCCACCATGAAAAACACCGCACCCCTCACGGCTGGACTGCCCTCCCTCTTCACCCGTGATTTCGTCCTCCTGTGTCTCGTCACCTTTGGTTACTTTTCGAGTTTCTTCTTTTTCTTTCCGACCTTGCCATTTTATATCACGCATCTGGGAGGCCGAGAGGCTGATGTTGGCTTCTTAATCGGCTTGTCGAGTTTGGTCGCTTGCTTGGTGAAACCATTCGCTGGGCGCTGGGTCGATCAGCATGGGCGCGTGCGGCTAATGAGTGTGGCCGCGGGCGTCTTCGCGTGCATGGCGGTGATGCACGCCTGGGCGTTGAGTCTTGTCGTGCTTTTCGCGCTGCGTCTTGTGTATGGCATAGCGTTGGGCTGTTTCACCACGGCATCGGGTGCCTATCTCGCTGATGTGGCTCCCGCCGCGCGTCGTGGAGAAGCCGCCAGTTATTGGGGTCTCGTCAGTCCGCTGGCAATGGGCATCATCCCTCCACTCGCGCTCGGGTTGATGAGCAGCACGACGCTGCACCCCATCGAAGAACAGGTCGCTGCTGTGATGCCAGGGCTGGCGGGCACTCTGGAGTGGCCAGAGAACTTCGCGCTGCTGTTCTTCACCGCCGCCGGGTTTGCATTTCTGGGGTGCCTGCTCAGTCTCGGCATGCGCGAACTCCATACGCCCTCGCCTCTGGCGCAGCGTCGTCCGTGGTTCGCCCGCGAGGCGCTGTTTCCCATGACCGTCAACTCGCTTTTGTATATGACGTTCACGTCGTACACGACGTTCCTGCCCCTCTATGCACGGACCCTCGGCATGCGCAACGCTGGGTATCTGTATTCGACGTACGCGCTCGCCTTGCTGAGCACGCGATTCTTCACTGCCCGCGTCAGTGACCAACACGGACGAGCAGCCGTTATCATTCCCGGATTAGGCTCCGCGCTGCTCGCGTTGGTGGTGCTCGCCTACGCGCCGAGCAGCCCGTTTCTCTATCTCGGAGTGATCCTGTACGGCTTGGGGTTTGGTCTCGCGCAACCGGGACTGAGCGCGTTTATGATTGATCGCCTCTCGCCCGAACGGCGCGGGTTGGGCATGAGCACCTTTGGTCAAGGGCTCGACTTGGGCATGGGACTTGGCGGGATACTGATGGGCACCATCGCCACTCAGATTGGCTTCAGCGCCATGTACCTGTGCGGCAGCGGCTGTATTACCGGCGCGCTGGTGATCTTTCTCGTGGGCACTCACACCGCGCGCCACGCTGGATCGTCACAAGCCTAAGAACGGCAGAAAGATCATCTT
>JANMSE010000446.1:0-14052 GCA_031389045.1 Deltaproteobacteria bacterium
GGCCAAGTGGTGGTGGCGAGTCGCATCCGCACGACAGTGTATCAAGGCGCGAACCAGGCCCCGGATAATGGGCAGGTGACGACGGTGATTCGCCCGACCATCGTGATTAACAATGTCAGCGCGGTCGAAGGGAACAGTGGGCCGAAGGCATTCACGTTCACGGTGACGTTATCGGGCGCGGCGGTGGTGCCAGTGACAGTGACCTACGCGACGGGCAATGGCAGCGCGCTGGCGGGGAGTGACTACACGGCGGTCCCCGCGACGGTGTTGACGTTCACGCCGGGGCAGGTGAGCAAAACCGTAACGGTGAATGTAATCGGGGACCTCACGGTGGAGGCGAATGAAACGTTCGTGGTGAACCTGAGTGGCGCGACGAACGCCAGCATTGCCGACAGTCAGGGTGTGGGGACGATCACCAATGATGATGCGACGGCACTGCGCATCAGCGATGTCAGCGCGGTCGAAGGCAACACCGGGACGAAGACCTTTACGTTCACGGTAACGTTGAGCAATCCCAGTGCCACCAATGTGACGGTGCGCTATGCGACCGCCAATGGCACGGCCGTGGCGGGGACGGATTACACTGCGGTGCCGCTCACGACCTTAACGTTTACGCCAGGGCAGGTGAGTCGGACGGTGGCGGTGGTCGTGAAAGGGGACCTGCTGGTTGAGCCTGCTGAGACCTTTACCGTCGCACTCAGCACGCCGGTGGGGGCGACGATAGCCGACGGAGTGGGGCTCGGCACGATCACCAATGATGACTGAGCGTCTTTCTCATTTTGATTTTCTCATAGAAAGGAAGAACGATGGCTTACGAACAAATTCTCTACGAAGTCCAAGATCGCATTGCGACGGTCACACTGAATCGACCCGACCGCTTAAACGCGTGGACTCCAGTGATGGAACGCGAAGTCCGCGCGGCGATGACCGAGGCCACCGCCGATGAGGCTGTGCGCGTGATTATTCTGACCGGCGCGGGACGCGGCTTCTGCGCCGGAGCCGACATGTCCAATCTCAATCAAGCCAGCCAACATACGCCGAAGAGCAGTTCCCTCACCAACCGGGTCGCCACCATGCGCGCCGAAGCCTATGCCTCAGGCCCGGTTCCCGGCGGCCTGGAACTGCCGCAAGCGTATGCGTATCGTCATGCCTATTTCCCGACCGTGCCCAAGCCGATTATCGCGGCGATCAACGGCCCGGCCGCTGGGGTCGGGCTGATTGTGTCGTTGTATGCCGATGTGCGTTTCGCCTCACAGGCGGCGGTGTTCACCACCGCCTTCGCGCGACGGGGGCTGGTGGCGGAACATGGCATTGATTGGATTCTGCCGCGGATCGTGGGCTTGCCGAATGCCATTGACCTGCTCCTTTCGGCGCGCAAGATCACGGCGGAAGAAGCCCTGCAAATGGGACTGGTCAACAAAGTCTTCGCCCGTGAGTCGTTCATGTCAGAAGTGCGCGCGTATGCGTTGGAACTGGCGACGATGGTGTCACCGCGTTCGATGCGGGTAATGAAACAGCAACTGTTCCGCGCGCAAAACCTCGACTTTGGCGCGGCGGTGCATGCGTCTATCCCGGATGTGGTGGAGAGCTTGGGCAGTGAGGACTTCAAGGAAGGCGTGGCGCATTTTGTGGAGCAGCGCACGCCGAATTTTCCGGGGCGGTGACGTGAGGGACGAATGGGCGAATTTGTCTTGCAGTCTCCCCCCCTCCCATTCGTCCTTACCACATCGAGACATGTTGCCAGATTCATGAGCACCCATGCCGCTTCCCGCCTTTGAAGACCGTGGGGATCTCCCAGTGGGAGTCCACCATGCAACGTTTGCTGAAATTGTGGCTCGTTTTGGTGCTGGGACGCCACAACGTGAACTGGTGACCCGCCGCCTCGTGCATATTTACGAACTTGCCCAGCGAACAGGGAAGCTGCTACGGTTCGTCATCTTTGGGAGTTATGTCACCGCCAAGCTCGAGCCTAATGATGTGGATGTCATCCTCATTATGCGAGACGATTTTCGCTTATCGGAGAGTGACGCGGATACGTCGCCTCTTTTCCACCATTTACAAGCGCAAGAAAAGCTGGGCGCGAGCGTTTTCTGGTCATCGCCCTCAAACATCTTGTTGGAGACGGTTGACCAGTTCATCGCGGGCTGGCAAATCCAACGTGACCAGAGTCGGCACGGGATTGTCGAAGTGCTCTCGGAGGAAACATGATGATTCACAACGATGTTGAATTGAAGGGAACCCAGGAACGGATTGCCTATTTCGAGGGACTGGTTGCGCAATTTCGCGTCAGTGCACCACGGGAGAATTTCTCCGCGATGGCGGAAGGCTATCTGGCGGAGATCGAGCGGATGCACGCTGAAGTCCTGGAATATCTCCGCCGCCATTCCAGCGAGTCCGAGCCAGCCAAAGCGGCCTGAAGGAAGGCGTGGCGCATTTCGTCGAGCAGCGCAAGCCGAATTTTCCGGGGCGGTGACGGGAAAAAACGAACCGGAGAAACGGAGCGTGGGAGAATCGAAGACGTTCAGAACAAATTCTCCGATTCCCCGTTTCTCCGGTTCTGTTTTCTTACGCCGCGACTCCTACCTCGAACGCCTTATTATCCGCCTGCGTCGTCCGTTCCACGAACGCATCCATCGAATGCGGCCACTGCGTCACCAGTCGCCCTGAACTTGAGCGGTAGTAGAAATCATTCCCACATTGCGCCTGCCACACATCGACCTTGCTGATGTCCTTCTGTAGTTCGTCGTTGAAAGACCTCATCACGTCGGGTCGGACATCCATCCAGGCGATCTTTTCCGCCTCCATGCGTTTGACCTGACGCATGATGTACTCGACCTGCCGCTCCAACATGAAGATGATGCTGCCCTGATTGGTATTGGGGCCGTAGAGCATGAACAAGTTCGGAAAGCCACTAGTGGTGATGCCCAAGTAGGCTTGCGCCCCATCGCTCCAGGCGTCCTTGAGCGGTTTGCCGCCGCGCCCCGTCACGTCAAGCGCCGCCAAGTAGGTCGTGGTCTCGAAGCCGGTCGAGTAGATGATGGTATCCACCTCGTGGAGCTTGCCGTCCACCGTCACGATGCCAGTGGCGGTCACTTTCTCGATGCCTTCGGTAATCAGGTGGACGTTGTCGCGGTTGAAGACCGGATAATAGACATCCGAGAACAGCGGGCGTTTACAGCCAAACGGATGCGTCGGCGTGAGCTTGCGGCGCACTTCTGGGTCCTTGACCACCGCCAAGCGTTCGAGTCCGGCTTGTTCAATCTCGGCCAGCACCTTTTTATCTTGAAACGTGCACAGGGTGTTCCAATTCCGATAGATGTCCTCGCGCGACTTCTGGACGATCTCCGGGTGCGCGCGGAAGGTCGCCAAGTCTTCTTCCGTGTAAGGCGTATTTCCTTTGGGCACGACCCAATTGGCGGTGCGTTGAAAGAGATGGAGTTGTCCAACTTTGTCGGCGATCTCCGGCACGAACTGGATAGCGCTGGCGGCGATGCCAATGACGCCGACCCGTTCCCCACGCAGGTTATGCTGATGATTCCAGCGCGCGGAATGGAAGTAGGTGCCCTTGAAATCATGAATGCCAGGAATCTTGGGCCATACCAGGTTGTTGAACATGCCCAGCGCGCTGACGACCACCTGCGCTTCGATCTCTTCCCCCGTGTTCGTGGTGACCTGCCAACGAGATTGGTCGTCCCGCCAGTGGGCGGACGTCACGGCGGTCTGGAATTGAATATGCCGCCGGATGTCGTACTTGTCAGCGCAATGATTGAGGTAGTCAAGAATTTCGGCCTGCCCGGCGAAGGGGCGGGACCAATCGGTTTTCTGTTCGAACGAATACGAATAGAGATGCGATTGCACGTCGCACTCCGCGCCGGGATAGGTGTTATGCCACCAGGTGCCTCCCAGTCCTTCCCCCTTTTCCAGGATCACGAAATCCTCAATGCCCGCTTTCTTGAGATGGATGCCCATGCAGAGTCCACCGGACCCCGCGCCGATAATGACAAACCGATGTTGTGAGCGAGTGTGCTGACCCATTACGACCTCCCATATCATGGCTCTCTTCGTCCCGAAGAGGCGGAGGGAGCGTAGCTGGTTCGGTGGCCTTTTCAATATGGGCGCGTGGGGGATACGTATGAGAGCCCTGCCTTCTTCTTTCGTGCCTTCAGAGTCAGTGTTACAACGAGCGCGGACCAATGAGACGCGCAACGAGGGCGAGCAACAACGACGATGGGCTTTATTTCCGACAACTACAGCATCGCGCGGACGACCCCGCTGCTGACCGACAAATACCACTTCACCACGGCCTACGCGTATTGGCTGGAGGGGCGTGCCGACAATCCCGCCGTGTTCTACATGTTTGGTCGTACAGAAGGGCTGCATGGCGGTTACACGGTGGCCGCGGGTCTCGAAGGGGTCATCGACATTGTCCAGCGCTGGCAACAGTTCGGTCTCACCGACGAGGATTGCCAGTTTCTGCGCTCCCTCACCACGCCGAGTGGGAAGCTGCAGTTCCCTGAAGAGTTCCTCACCTATTTGCGACAGATGTCCTTCAAGCTCAAAATCGACGCCGCGCCCGAAGGAACCGTCTTTTTTCCCCAGGAGCCGATCCTGCGCGTTGAAGGGCCGATCGTGCAAGCCAAGATGTTGGAGTCGGTCGCGCTGTGTCTTATTAATGGGCACAGTGGATATGCCACCCACGCCGCTCGTCAGTCCGATGTCATCACCCAAGTATTACCCAATGGGTCTCCATCAGGGGCGGCCAGTGTGCAGGGATTACGTCGAGGGCCAAGTCTGGGAGCCGCGCTGGAAGCCTCGCGCAGCCTGGGGCTTGGAGGATACGCCTCCACATCCACTGGCACCGCCGCCAAACAGTTCGGCCAGATTTTCGCGGGCACGATGGATCACGCCTGGGTGATGACACATAAGCAGGAGTTAGGCGAGGTTCCACTCGGCACGCTGTTCCGTTTACAACAGGAGGAGCGCACCGAGGAGCTTCAGCAGCGGCTGACGGAGGATGCGTTCCGCAGCTTCGCCTTGGCGTACCCGGAAAGTGGCATTCTTCTGCTTGATACCTACGATCCCATCCAAGGGCTCGAACATGCCGTTACCGTCATCAAGGAACTGCGGGCGCTGGGCTTTGGGCGACAGTATGGGGTGCGGTTTGATTCAGGGGACCTGGTTGCCTCATCCCGACATGCCCTGCGCCGCTTCGCGGAAGAGGGGTTTGTAGAGGGGCTCACGCGTGCCACCGTTGACACACTCAGTGACTCGGCCCTGCTGCACCACGCTCACCGGTGCTCGGTCTTCTGCGCGGCGGCGGATGGCATCAGCGAATACACCGCCCGCGAGATGCGTGAGAACGGCGCGTTTTTCACGGCTTGGGGGATCGGCACGGCGGGCTCGCATGTGGCACCGCTCGGGTTGGTCTATAAAGCCTCGGCGATCTATATGGAGGTCCTCGGTGGTCGAGCGCTGCCGGCGGAGGCCACGCTGACTCCGGTGATGAAAGTGGTGGGTAATGCTCCCGTCAAATCCTCTAATCCCGGCAGGATCAACTCACGTCGCGCCTACGATGAAACTGGCGTACTCGCGTATGTTTTGTTGTACGACGAATCCCTTGGCGTGGACCATGCGCACCGAATGGTGAATCTTCGCGATTTCACGGACGTGCGGGTCGCGCCGCCGATGTCCCAGATGCGGGAGCTGCTTGTTCCGGTCTTTAATGCGGAGGGGGAATACGTCTACCGAGAGCCGGCGAAGAAAGAATCGTTTCCTGGGAGTGGGAAGCTGGTGACCGACCTGACGGCGATAGCGCGGTTCGTTCAACAACAACTGGCGACACTGCCTGTCGCTGTGCGGCAGGTGGTGAGTCCGCGTGAAGAGCGACTCGCGCAGCATCTTTTTGAGGCGTTCAGCGAGGCGAAAGCGGCGGGGCAGACGCGGCTCTCACTCGACATCGCGGCGGTGGAAGCAGAGGTCCCCGCGGGCGTCGAGCGTATGCCGATCTATCTTGATGTGAACCTCTTTCAGCAGCGTCTGGCTTGTGAACAGCGACACACCGCGCGACCCCATGCTGTCAGCGGGGTCGCGCGGTACCGGGAGAGATTTGAGCAGTAGAAGTGAAGTATGGTGACGACAACCGATACCAACACGGTCTCGCTTCGACGACATTGGTTGGGCACCCGGTCATCATGGGCCCCATCTTTCCCGCGAGCGGCAGCTCATGATAATGGCTTCGGCGATCCCGCCGTGTTTCCCTTGGCCCTTTCTTGACCCTTTTCCTGAAAGCCAGTACCTTGCGGACCGCACTCAGGTGCCCGTGGCGCCGAGTTGTTTTTTTAAGGAGGGACCGAATCAATGACAGATCATCGACTATGGCGCTTCGCCAGCACTCTGAGCGCGCTGCTGCTCCTACTCCCCGTGGGAGCCCAGGCGCAAAATGGCAAGAAAGAACGGATACTCCCCCCAGTCACGGCGGAACGGTTGCTCAAAGGCACCAACGAAACCACGTCCTGGCTCATGTACGGCGGCAACTATGAGAACTGGCGCTTTAGCCCGCTCACCGATGTGGACCGGAAGAACGTCAAGAATCTGCAAGTCGCGTGGATTTTCCAGACTGGTATCCCTGGCCAGCTTGAGGCCGCACCGATCATCGCGGACGGGATCATGTATCTGACTGCTTCATATAACCATCTGTATGCGCTGGATGCGGTCACCGGCGAGCCCTTGTGGAAATATGACCATCCGCTGCCGGATGATCTGCGGATCTGCTGTGGCCCGACCAATCGTGGCGTGGCGATCCTTGATGACAAGGTGTTCATGGCGACACTGGATGCCCGCTTGGTGGCCTTGGACCGCAAGACCGGCAAAGTGGCGTGGAACGTGGTCATGGATGAGTACGGCAAGGGCTATAGCGCAACCGCCGCGCCGCTCGTCATCAAAGGCAACGTGATTATCGGCATCGCTGGCGGCGAATATGGCGCTCGTGGCTTCATTGATGCCTACGACGCGAAAACCGGTAAGCGCACGTGGCGTCGGTACACCGTACCCACCGAAGGCGAAAAAGGAGTGGAAACCTGGGAAGGCGATTCCTGGAAAGTGGGCGGCGCACCAGCTTGGGTCACTGGCTCGTATGACCCGGAACAAGACATTCTCTACTGGGCGACGGGCAACCCTTCGCCAGATTGGAACGGCGACTCTCGCAAAGGCGACAACCTCTATTCCAATTCCGTCTTGGCCCTGAATCCCTCCACCGGCGACCTCAAATGGTATTTTCAGTTCACTCCCCACGATGTGTGGGACTATGACGGCAACACCGGCATGTTTCTCGTGAATGTGGACCGCAGTGGAAAAACCGTCAAAGCGTTGGCCCAGCCGAACCGTAATGGGTTTGTCTATGTGTTGGACCGCGCCGATGGCAAATATCTGCACGGTTCGCAGTATGTGGACCGCCTCAACTGGTCGAAGGGGCTTGATGAAAAAGGCCGTCCGATTGTCAACCCCGACTTTCTGCCAGAAGAAGGCGGCAACAAAGCCATGATCTGCCCTGGGAACGTGGGTGGGCAAAACGGTGCGTATACGGCGGCGTACAGCCCGCTGACCAAGTCAATGTATGTGCCGGTGATCGAAAGCTGCGGGAAGATGGAAAAAGCCGCCGCGACCTTCATCCAAGGGATTCCGTTCTGGGGCGGTGGCCCGGGCAAAACCGAAGGGGACGATCAATCTTCGTATGGCCACCTTTCGGCGGTTGATCCTTCGAGCGGCGCGATCAAATGGCGCTACGTTGACGAGTATCCACTGGTCGGCGGCACGCTGGCCACCGCTGGGGGCTTGGTGTTCACTGGCAATCAGATGGGCTATGCCCTCGCGTTTGATGACACGACTGGTGAGTTGCTGTGGAAACTCCAAACTGGGTCTCCCGTGCGGGGCCAACCGGTCACCTATAAAGTCGGTGGCCGCCAGTTCGTGGCCATTCCGAGTGGTGGTGGTGGCCTCGCGGTGACCATCGTTGGTGAACATGCCCTGGGCACCAAAGGCAGCGCGGTCGTGGTGCTGGCCTTGCCGCAGTAACCGCTGGTGAAACATCCAATGGCTTTTCTTCATTGGCTCCGTGCCTCCGTCAGAGCAGGCGTGAAACCCGCTCTGACGCTCCTTCCTCTCATCATCAACATTCTCGGAGTGGGCGCGATTGCTCAGGCTGAACAGAAAGCTGAGTTGCGCGTCTGCCTGCTCGAAGACAACCTGCCGCTGTCCTCACGCAAGGAGAACACCGGCTTCGATCTCGATACCGGCAAAGCGGTGGCCGAGGCGTTGCAGCGGACGTTCTTACCGGTGTGGGTGCCGAACAGCACGCAGATTCAAGAAATTGAAGAGAGCGATTTTCCTTTACGTCGCTTGAGTAAGAATGAGTGCGACGCGATCTTCAGCATGCCGGGCGCGGACGCGCTCCGAGACGCGCAGAAAGTCGCGCTTGGTGCTCCCTATTATGGGGCCGCTTTTGAGTTCGTGAGTCGTGATGGGACTGGCCCAGCCGATCTCAAGGCGCTGCAAGACACGCCAGTCGCCGTGCAGGCCCAGACGATCGCGAGCTTCATTCTGAGCGCGCGCAAGATCAAAATGCAGACGGTCTTTTCCGTGGACGCGGCCTTGACGAGCGTCTCGAAAGGCGAAGCGCCCGTGGCCTTTGTCTGGGGACCAATGGCGGGGTGGGTTCTGCGGTCTCACCCTGACCTGAAGTTGGCCTTCACTACGGGTTATGAGCCTCCGGTCGCGGCGCGGTGGAATGAGCATGTGGCGACGCGCGAAAGTGACACCGATTTGCGAACGGCGATTGATGCGGCCCTGGGTCGCTTGGCGACGGACGGAACGCTGAAAACCCTGGCGGAGCGCTATGGCATGATTTTCCGCGCGCCATTCGCGACCACCTACAGCGCCGTCGAGCTTCAGAAACTAAAACAATAGCCTGGTGTTTACAGGAACCAGGAGAAAAATTTTCATGCGTATGTTCAGGATCGTTCTTCGTCATAGTGCCCTACTGTTTTTCACTCTTTGTGTCTTTTCCTCACGGTCCGTGAGTGCGGAGTCTCCCAGCCCCAACCCTTTCGCCGGTGACGCCAAGGCGAGCGCCGAAGGGAAAAAGATGTTCGAGGGCGTCTGCGCTGGCTATTGTCATGTCACTGAGAATTCAACCCGTCCCGGACAATGTCCAGGTCTCTTCGATTGCGAATGGAAGAACGGCGCCAAGGATGCGGATATTTTTCGCATCATGTCGGACGGCGTCCCGAAGACGCAGATGATTGGATTCAAGGGGCGGCTTCCGGACGAGATGCTGTGGAAAATCGTCACGTATCTCCGGTCAGCCTCGAAATGTCCGCCCGACGGCAAGCCCGCGGCCGCGGCGCATTAGGATTATCTCACGCGGAGACGCAGAGACGCGGAGGCGTTGGAGGCAATATGAAAAACCAGCGAACGCGGGACGTTCACACCGTTTCTCGAAAGAATCTCCTCTTCTTATTTTTGCCTTTTGCCTTTTGCCTTTTGCCTTTTGATTTCTCCCCACTCCTCGCCGCGCCCACTGTGTACGTCACCAACGAGAAGTCGGATGACGTGACGGTGATTGACGCGGCGACGGATCAAGTCGTTGCCTCGATCAAAGTTGGCAAACGCCCACGTGGGGTCGTCGTCTCCCCTGACGGCAAGCGCGTGTACGTCGCCAATGGCAACTCCAATGACATTTCCGTGATTGACGCCACGACCAACAAGGTCGTCAAGAAAATCGCCGCGGGGATTGATCCCGAAGGTATCGACATCAGCCCTGACGGGAAGATTCTTTACGTGGTCAATGAAAATGAAGGGCTGATGCGAATACTTGATTTGACCAAGAAGAAAATGCTGCTGGCGAAGGTTACGGCTGGAGTCGAGCCGGAAACCGTGGTGCTCTCGCCAGACGCGACCCGTGCCTACATTCCCAACGAGACCTCTCACGATGTGACGGTTGTTGATACGAAAACAAGGAAGGTCGTGACTTCCATCAAGGTTGGGGAAAACCCGCGCGGGGTCGCGCTGACGCCTGATGGGACACGGGTGTATGTGAGTAATGAGCGTTCGCATACGCTCTCCGTGATTGATGCCAGCACGAACGCGGTGACGGCGACGATCCCGATGGGCGAACGCCCGGTAGGGATCGCGGTCCTGCCTGACGGAAAAAAGGTTTATGTCGCGCACGGACGGACACCGGAGGTCCATGTCATTGACCCCATGACCAATACGGTGACCAGAAAAATTCCGGTAGAAGGTGGGCGCGCGTGGTGGGTTGCGCTCACCCCAGACGGGAAAAAACTCTATGTGACGGTTGGCCGCGCTGATAAAGTGGCCGTCATTGATACGACCACGGATACGTTGCTGACGATGATTACCGTTGGGACTACGCCGTGGGGTGTGGCGGTGGCGCCGTAGCGAGGAAAGGTGACTTGATCCCCCTCCCCCTTGCCTAGCCGGGAGCGGGAACTTTTGGAGCCCACTCCCTTACAGCGGTTTTCAATTGCGTGCGATCTTTCCTGGGAGCGTAGGCGTTTTATCTGTCCACGACACCGAGCAAGACCGCCAAGCCCATACGCCGGGCGCAGGACCAAGCGCCCCCACCGCCCGGCTCAAGTGCGGATCGCTGCGCTCCGCGCCGGGCTCGCTTGCCGCGATGTCCGACCTTGCAGCACTACATAACCAATCGACTCCAGCCAGGCGAGGGCGGCGTCTTCGACGACGGATTCGGAAAATGCCGCCATCAGTGGAATCGCTCCTTGACGTACACACTCATCTCGCTCATGGGCATTTCGTGGGAAGCATTGCCGTTGCGCACGTAGAACTTCTCGACCTTCTGGCCATTCTTGTCCTTGGTCACCAGGACCATAGGCTGACTCGCGGGCTCAACGTCCACCTGGCAGACCTCGCAGTCGCCAACCTCGTGGAACACGACCTTCACTTTGCTGGCCACGAAGGCAACGCCTAGCTGTTCGTTGAGGAGGTTGCGGAGGTGCACCTCGAAACCGTCACGCGTGGCGCCGCCAAGGGACAGGTAGTCATGCTGAAGACCAATCATGGTCCCATCGTCGGCCACACCGATCACGAGCGTCCCGCCCTGTCCGTTGGCCAGAGCGGCCACGGTCTTTGCGATGACTTCCTCCATCTTCTTGCTGGTTTCGCCGTTCTTGAGGTCCCAGCGGAGCGTCGACTTGAACTCCAGCTCGTCACTCTCTCCCTCTTGAATCAGGTCCTCAATCGTGGCGGGCGCTTCCGGTGCCTGCGTCAGCGTGATCTGGGTGAGGAAGTCGTTAATGTTGCTGGCAAGCAGCTCGCGTCTCTTTTTCAGGAACGTCTCGTAGTTCGACAGTTGCCAGAGTTCGGGTTCCTCCGGGATACATTGGAGCGCGAGGGCCTTCGGGAATCGTTCCTTCACCTCGGCGAGGTAGACGGCGGGTTCCCGCGCCAGCTTCGACCGGTTTGCGGTCTGGGTGAGGAAGGCCCGGTTGGTGAACTCCTGCGCGAGCGCATACTTCACGCGGTTGCCCTTGCCATATCCCGCCTTCTTGAGGCGCGAGTACGGGAAGATATGGTCCAGCTCAAGCTGGTACTTCTTGCCCATGTTCTTCCGCAGGCTCACTCCGGTGCTGAGGCATACCGCACCGCGACTCTTCACGTACCAGCGCACCATGCTGAAGAGCGGGTGTTGCGTGGCGCGACCAACGAATTCCATTGACTGGACGGTGAGCGGCCGCTCCTCCGCGATCACCTGGAGAAGGTCGTCAAAGGGCTGCTGGCTTTCCGTGACAATCCGCAGATCGCGGTCCAGCTTCTGTGGCAGTTGGCTCACGTAGCGTGCACGGATTTGGGAGTAGTAGAACCACTTCACCAGCTTACGAGTCTCAAGATCGCTGAGGTGCTGCCCGCGCTTGTCGAAGCAGTAGACGATGATCGGCACCAATGCGTAGGGCGAGCTGATCTCGTGCAGGTGATCCACGAACGCGCTGGTGCGCAGCACGTTGACGACGTAGTCGAGCACCTGAGAGTCCAGGCGTTGCCACGTGTCCATAAGCGCGGCCTTGTTCTCCTCGCCGTGTAGCTTGCGCATATCAGAGCCCAGGTGGTGCAGGCAGCCGAGCAGGACGTACATCAGGAAATCGAGTGGAAAGGCGAACCCTTCTTGCTCGAGCTGGGATAGTTTCGTTTTGAAAAGATCGCGGGCCTGTGGCCAGTAGCCCGAAATCTGCGCAAGGGCGAGCTCCGCGTCCGTCAGCGCGACGCCACTGGCGTTGACCTTGTAGAAGATGTCGATGGCCTCGCGGACGTTGGCTCTCACCGGGATGGTCTGCTCTGGAAAGTCGCGATCCTTGATGCGCGTGACGGCGTTGATGTTGTCGTTGAGCTTCTTCAGTTCCTCCATCCCCAAGGTCTTGGTCTGCTTCGCGAAGGAGGCCTGGAGGTCGAACGCGCTCACCTTTCCCTGGAAGATGTCGGTGATGTTCTGCCAGTACGGATCATTATCCATGCGCGTTTTCATGTAGTATGCCAGCTCGAGCGTCGCGAGGTTCACGTAGAGTCCGCGCGTGTCATTCTCGATCTCCGCTTGCGTGTAATACCCTGGTATCTCGCCGCGAATGAGCATGTAGAGCGTTGTCACGCGCTGTTGGCCGTCGAGCAGCAGTCGCACGGCGCCCTGCTTCTCGTTGTACTTATGCAGCCCTTTCAGCTCCGGCGGGTTGGCCGTCTCCCAGGTCAGCATCGTTCCGGTCGGATACTCTTTGATCAGCGAATCGACCAGCATCTTGGCGTCGTCGCGCTTCCACACGTACTCGCGCTGGAACGCGGGAACGAACAGTTGCTTTTCGTCGATCTTGTCGAGGATCGTGGATATCTTCATTGAGCCTCCTTGTGACTGAGCTTTACGTGGGGTCTGCCTGCGGCGATGTCCGGGCCGCGCAACACCACGTAGCCCAGTGCTTGGGGCCAAGCGAGGGCGGCGGTTTCGACGACGGATTCGGTGAAGGATGCCACCTTCCCCACCTTATAGCAATTTTCAAGTGTCCACGACCTCATATCCGCAGTGCGCGAACCAGCCGCGAATGTCGCTCACCGTGACTGTGGCAAAGGCATCCACCAACGCTTGCAGTAAGTCGTCGGGCGTGCGGGGTTTGAGCGCCCGGAGGCGCGTTTTGACTTTGGACCAGCACAGCTCGATCGGATTGAGGTCGGGCGAGTAGGTGGGCAGAAACACGATCCCCGCCCCCCGGGCCTCAATCAGCTCGTCGATCTCGTCCTGCTTATGAATCGAACAGTTATCCATCACGACCAGCTCCCCCCGCTTGAGGGTCGGGGCGAGCAGCTCTTCAACAAAGAAGACCATGGTCTCGCCATCAATGGCCCCCGGCACGCTCAACCCGGTGCGGAGGCCCGTGAGATCCAGGGCCCCGATGGTGGAGACGTTCTCGCCTCGGTTGTCCGGCACGGTGTCGTAGACCCGGTGGCCGGGGGCGGCGCGGCCATACCGGCGCGTCATCGCTAAATTACTGCCCATTTCGTCGATAAAGATGCCCTTGCGCAGGTCCAGGACCCGCATCAACTTGCGAAACTTCTTGCGCTGCTTCTCCACCCGCCCCGTGGAGACCAGACTTTTTTTTTCCGTGGCAGTCCCAGGGCTTGCAGAGCCCGCCACAGGGTGGGCAGGCTGACCGGCTTGCCCCGCGTCGCCAGCTGGGTTTGTAATTCAGCCAGCGTCACGTCGGGCTGCTTGGCCACCGCCTCCCGCAGCAGTGCCCGCTCGGGCTCTTGCAACAGCGGCGTCGGGCCTCCCCCGTGCCGCGGCGCGAGGGCCTCCCCGGCACGATGCAGGCGCAGCATCTTTTTGACGAACGTGAGGCCCACACTAAACACCCCGGCGATGTCTCCAATCGTCAGCTCCCCTTGTTCGACGGCGGCCACCACCCGACTACGTAATTCTTGCGGATAGGCTTTCATACTCTCACTATATCTGAGATCGTTTGCACTTGAAAACTGCTATAA
>JANMSE010000495.1:0-3721 GCA_031389045.1 Deltaproteobacteria bacterium
CCGTGCACGGTGACTTCGGGAAGTGTGGTCGGCGTTGTTGTTTGTGCTTCCCCCGATAGGGTGGTGTTGAATACGGACAGCAGTCCAACAATCAACAAAAGGTGTAAGCGAAAGTTTTCTCCTCCCTGGCGCATTAGAGACACGTCACACGCCTGACGCGCGTTATACACCATGCTGCTTCGGAAAAGAGCGAGTAGGCTCATCGATTGAGCCTTGCGATCTCCGTAAGAATCTCGTCAACCGTATAATTCGTTCCCGAAAACTCCTTGACGACGTTTCCCCCACGATCAATGACACAGGTCACCAGCCGATGATCGACGATCCCATCTTGATTCGCTTCATAGTCGGCACCAAATGCCGAAGCCGCCATGATCGTCTCTCTGGTACTGCCGACGAGAAACTTCCAGCCTGCCGGATTCGCGGAGTAGCGTTGCGCATATTCCTTGAGCACTGCCGGAGTGTCGTGTCGAGGATCGATGGAGATGGAGAGAAGCACGACATCCTTGCCTAAGCGCTCACCAAGCTTTTGTTGCAATTGAGAAAACTTTAACGAGAGCAACGGACAGGGACCAGGGCAACGGGTGAAGATGAAATCCAGGACGACGATTTTGCCGTGTAGATCAGAAAGAGACAATGGCTGACCGTCTTGATCGGTCAAGGCGAAATTCGCAGCGGGGTAGGGAGAGAATTCACTAGATGTTTTTTCTTGAGGTGCTTCTTCTGTCGTCGTACTTGATCGAGTAATGGAGAGTTCCTCTAACCATGAGCGGTCTCCTTGAACGACAAGGACTGCTTGGACGTAGTCTCCGGCGTTGAGCACTTTGTACGGCCACTCCTCCGTGAGCGAAAACGGCATGGTCATCGCGTCCATATAACCGGGAATCTCTTCGTGGTTGATGGTGATTTGCTTGCGCTGTGGATCGACGGCGACGACGGTACCTTTGACATCATGGCGTCGTTCTGGGGCCGGTTGGCAGGCAAGCAACGCTAAGGCAATTCCTATGAAGAATACCTGAGTCATGTAGTTCCATTGAAACAACAATAAATAGGGGCGCACCTCTGTACGCCCCTCCGGGTTACGCACGCGAAAACAAGTTGAACCGATAGGAGATACCAGATGTCACATTCCAGTCTGAAGTCAACTGGATGCCATTGACACGACGATAGGCGACGAATTGCATCAGCGCGTAAACAGCCAGGTTGTCAGTCACATGGTAGCGGACACCCGGACTTAAGAAGAGCGTCTCTCGTCCGGTATCAGCTTGCTCAACACCTGGAGCATGACCAATGTTGTCGCGATCTCGGTAGTGAAAATTGACTTGCGCCAAAATGTCGAAATTGCGGAACACGGGATATGCTGTGCCAATATTCAGGAACAACTCACTCCCTGGTCTATAACCAAACTTTCCAGTGCCGACCGGAAAGCGACCGATGGCAGTCACAAAGAGTGGTGCCAGTGCGATCCGCCGTTGGGCGGTTGCGACTGAGAAGTGCTGGACATACGACAAGCCGACGATCCCATCCCACGAACCATTACCCGGTTGTAGGGTGAGTTCGGCTTTTTCACCGTCGTCATCTTTCACGTTAGTACGACCTGTCGGTAATTTCATACCGATGATCAGTGAAAAAGACGGTTGCAGCGGTGTTTCAGCTTTGTACAGCAAGTAACGCGCGGTGAGTTGTAGATCACCGAGGGCTTGATAGCGCCAGCGCTTGGTTTCATCGACGATTTCGGTTTCGCCTACGCCCCCGCCAACGACTTCTTCTTCCTCGTGCGCCAAATGTTGGTGTAAACGATCCACAAATGGAATCAGCGCCCCAACCGTGAGTCGCGACGAGATACCATAATCAAGCGTAAACTTTGTTGTCTGGTTACGCGTAAATTGTTCATCATGAGCGCGACGAATCTCCCCGACCCGCGCACTGTCAGTGCCAATAAACGGGTCGTCCATCTCAATAAATTCATAGCTGAGGTTAACCTGTAACTCTCCTCCGTGCGGGTGGCGCTCTGTTGTCGTCGAGGTTTCGATTGGACAGAACGCTTGACCGCACGAGGCGAGACTCTGTGGTGGCCGACTGAGAACAGTCCCCAAAACGACCACACACACCGCGAGCAGTTTGGTGTGCATATATTTCTTCTCCTGTGTTGTCGCTTAGGGAAGGTTTGCCTGCATGACGATAGGACCACGCGGCACCATCTGTACCTCAGACTCACCGCCATCATGCCCGTGGGCGATTGAGGGCAGGGGGCCAAACGAGACCTCGGCGGTAATGACAATCACGTTCGCGCCAAAACCCGACATATCTCCTTCACGAAAACTGAAGTTTCGTTCCGCGGTTGTCCCATCCGTGCGCGGATAAATTGTGCCGAGCGGGATCGGATGTCCTAAGGCACCGTCTTCTAACTCGGCGAGCCACACAACATAGGAATGGACATGGCACGCCCAGGTGCCGTCTGCTTCTTCACAGCTTGTTCCTCCAGGCTCGCCGTCGTGCCCTTTCAGGCGTGGATCGGCGGTCGAGGTGACCTCGACTGGGAGAATGCGATTCCGCTCCGTGTTGAAAGGGAACCCTTCTAGCTCTTCGAGTTGAATGATGCCTTCAGCGAGGTTTACCTCAGCCCTTCCCTTCACGTTAGCAAACTCTGGAACGTTCGGATTCGGAGTGAAGGTGATCTCGACAAGGTTCTTACTACTTCCACCGCCTTCACCATGACCAAGGGCTTGGGTGGTTAAGGAAATCATCAGGAGCAAGATAAGGCCAATAATTGTGCCGTATTTATATATGAACATACATTCCTCTCTATAAGTGAGGCGAGGCTATCAATAGGATGAAACCCCTCGCTCGACTGAACTTGTGGTGTTTCGCCTAGTAGGTGACCACAAGAGTTTTGACAGGCGAGGGCTCGTTAGCTCGACGAGATTGCTTCGCTGCGCTCGCAATGAGCGACTCTCTGTCATTGCGAGGAGCCGAGCGACGAAGCAACCTCCGCCTGTCAAAATCTCCGTGGCGAACCACTAATAGGGACCTTGAGCTTCAGGAAGACGACTACGCAAGCAGAGAGGGCGGATGTTGCGGTGGGGACAATGCGCGGGTTGGTATGACGAGAGATTGTTCAGGCGGAAGCTGGGCAAGCGGCTTTAACACCAGCGGGGTTGACTGAGGAGGAGAAAGAAATTTCGCAATTGACGTGACTTCTCCACTTTGTCCGTCATGGCGTAGGCAGCCATCAGGGCAGAGTTTGATCGAACCGGACGATTTGTCTTTTGCGCCGTGACAGTCATGACCCTGTCCGTGATAAGAAAGTGGGCAGGAAGCGCCGGTTTTCATACCGGCATAATGATTCTGTTTCGCGCAACGGACACACGAGATGAGGGAAGGGAGTGTTAAGCTTGCTCCCGCTGCCAGGTAGCAGAGAAACGTGACGGTTGCGCAGAGACGCAGCGAAACGGTGAAGCGCGGCAGGAAGCTCATAACGCTTCGCTGTTTACCGTAAGCGATCGCACACCGCAACTCCTGCCTCATAATCCTCTCTCCTCCTAATGATCCGCGCGCTCACCCCTCTCCTAAGACGAAGCGAATCGGCACCTCGACCCAACTCTCGACCGACACCTCGCCAAGACGCGCGGGGAGGAACCGCCAACTCACGCGCACGGTTTGCAACGCCGCCTCATCAAGCAGGGAAGACCCGGACGATTGTTTGATCTCGGCTGTCACCACC
>JANMSE010000301.1:0-3490 GCA_031389045.1 Deltaproteobacteria bacterium
GATGGCTTTTGCCAAGACCGTGCACTGTTTGGAAGTGTTCCACGCCGTGCGGACGGACTCTCGAACGTCAGGCTGGTATTGGGGCGACGTGCGCGGCAAGGCATCGGTCGGGGCCGCGACCGATGCCCTCTTGCGGAGAGATCTCATCAGTTCCCGCGTTGGACCGCCGCCGTTTGCCATCACCGCGAAGGGCGAAGCGTTTCTGAAAACCCACGAGCACGCGTGGGAGGCATTTCTCGCCAAGACCGACCAGCCCGCGACCATTGAACACTTCGCGCGTGCGCTCACGGAGATCCCCGAAGTGCTCGAAGCACTGCCCGCCTAGCGCACGCGGACGCCTGCCCCTCCCTGACCAGCGGTCTTACCGCGGTAGGAGCTTATTTTTATGGAAAACTCCCTAGCCCTCACCACGTGGGCTCATGAGATCGCCGTTCTCGTCGATCGCAAAACGCTGACGCAGGAACAACGGCAGCAATCGAACTTCTTGACGCAAGCGCAAGCCGAGACCGTCTGGGTCAAGGGAATGGAGCAGGTCGTCCAAATGCTCACCACATTAGTTCAGGCGCTCAAACAGACGAACCGGTTCCCCGACTTGAATGTGGTGTCATACGCGCAGAGTCCGCAAGGAACGACTACCTACATGCGGCGGGGCACGCTGTTCAGCGTACGAGGGTTGCAAGAAGAGGGGCCAACGATTGAGTTGGAAATAGACACCGCCCCGCCATTTCGCGCGGATCTGCTCACCCCCACGGTCCGCGTGCTGACTTCCCCACATCCGCATCATCCCACCGGTCTCCGCCAAGCGCATTGGAATGTCGGAGTGTCCGTGCTCGGCGAGGTGATCTGGCAACGTCTGAACCCTGCTCTCGCAATAGCAGAGGAGGCCGGGAGCGAGGACATCCTCAAGAACTTCCTAGCGTTCTCCTTGCTGACGGCGTGAGTGCCGGTAAGCTGTGAGGGACATGGATTGAAATCGTTATGGCCGCTGAATCTCCAACGCAAAGCCCGTTCCGAAGCGCTCTCCGCTGTTCACCTTGAAGAGCCGATTCGCGCCGAACTCTTCAGCGGCGAGCGTCTGGAGCAACATGCCGAAAGCCTTGCCGCCTCGCAGCCGGTCACAGCGACCCCGCGCACGGTGCGCCCGCTATTACCACGGGTGGTGGAGAATGGGCGGGTGCTGCTCAATACCTATCGCGCCATTGCCCAGGCGATCCGTGAAGAGCGCGCGATCATCCCCGCGGCCGAATGGTTGGTCGACAATTTTCACATTGTCGATGAGCAACTGCGTGAAATCCGAGACGACTTCCCGGCCGGCTATTACCGAGAACTGCCGAAGTTGGCCGATGGTCCGCTGGCCGGCTATCCGCGGGTCTTTGGCATCGCGTGGGCGTTTATTGCTCATACGGACAGCCGGTTTGAGCCAGAGGCCCTCCGCCGCTTTGTGCGGGCCTACCAGCGCGTCCAGCCCCTGACGATCGGCGAACTCTGGGCAGTGGCCATCACCCTCCGCATCGTACTCGTCGAGAATCTCCGCCGCTTGGCGGACCGGATCGTGCACAGTCGGGCGGCGCGACAAGAAGCCGATGTAGTGGCCGATACCCTGATCGGACTTGATGGCCACCTGGCTGAGCTATCAACAATGGTCTTACAGGAATTCGAACGGGCCCCGTTAGCGACCGCCTTTGCCGTCCAGCTCGTCCAACGGCTGCGCGATCAGGACCCGGTGGTGACCCCGGCGTTGCACTGGCTTGAAGAACGGTTGGCGGCCCAAGGAACAACGGGTGATGAGATCGTCCGGGTGGAGCACCAACGGCAAGCGGCGATGAACGTGACCGTCCGCAATGTCATCACCAGTATGCGTCTGATGTCCGTGTTCGACTGGGCGGAATTTTTCGAGAGTGTGAGTTTGGTTGATGCGGAACTCCAGGCCGACACTGACTTTGCCGCCCTGGACTTCGCAACGCGCGATCGCTACCGGCATGCGATCGAGGAACTGTCGCGAGGCTCTCACCATTCGGAGCTTGCGGTTGCCCGGCGAGCGGTGCTCCATGCCACACGCTTTCGGGTCGCGGCGTCGGGCGCTGGTTACCTGCCTGGGAACTGTCAGGGGGATCCCGGTTATTCCCTCATCTCGACCGGGCGTCTCGCTTTCGAGCGGGAACTCGGCTTTCGCGTACCACTCAAGAGTCGGCTGCTGCGCGCGTACGTGACCCAAACGGCTCCCCGGTACCTCGGTGCCATCGCCATCGTCAGCGGACTCATCCTTGCGGTCTTCCTTCATCACGCCGGTGTGGCGCAGGCTGGGACAGCGGGCATGCTTGTCCTCGGACTGCTTGCGCTCATTCCGGCCTCCGATTTGGCCATTGCCGTGGTGAATCGTCTGGTCTCAGTGCTGCTCAGGCCGCACGCGCTGCCGAAACTCGCGCTCCGTGAGGGCGTGCCGCCAGAGCTGCGCACTCTGGTCGTCACGCCAACGCTCCTGACCGGACAGGCGCAGATTACCGAGCAAATCGAGCGGCTGGAGGTTCACTATCTCGCCAATCCAGAGGAAGAGGTGCGCTTTGCGTTGCTCTCGGACTGGCGCGACGCGCCTGTGGAGACCCAGCCGGAAGACGATGCCTTGCTCGCCGCGACGGTGGAAGGCATCGCGCGGCTCAACCGGCTTTACGGACCGAGTCGGGACGGGAGCAAACGATTCCTCCTGTTTCATCGGCGACGCAAATGGAACGAGAGCGAACAGAAGTGGATGGGATGGGAACGGAAACGCGGGAAGCTGCACGAATTGAACCGATTGTTACGTGGCGCCACTGACACGACCTTTCTGCCCACCGATAGTCAGGCGCTGCCCGCGCCATCCGGCATTCGCTACGTCATCACGCTGGATGCCGACACCGAGTTACCGAGAGGAGCCGCGTGCCGTTTGGTGGGCACGCTAGCGCATCCCCTCAACCGCCCCAGGGTGGATCCGTGTGTTGGTCGGGTCGTGGAGGGCTATGCGGTGTTACAACCGCGCATTACCCCAACGCTCCCGGCGGATCTCGGGGGCTCTCTTTTTCAGCGGATATCTTCCGGCCCGTGTGGCATTGATCCCTACGCGTCCGCCGTCTCCGACGTCTACCAGGACCTCCTCGCTGAGGGGTCGTACACCGGGAAAGGTATCTACGACATTGATGCCTTCGAAGCGGCGCTAGCTGGGCTGGTGCCGGAGAATGCCTTGCTGAGTCATGACCTCTTCGAAGGAATTTTTGCCCGTGCGGGCCTCGTCACCGATATCGAATTCTTCGATGAATTTCCCGCGCACTACGTGGTCGCCGCCGCCCGCCAACACCGGTGGGCTCGTGGGGACTGGCAGTTACTGCCGTGGATCATGGGGCGCGCCCCTCACACAAGCGGTAGTCCGGCGCACGCCGCGATTTCCGCGATCAATCGCTGGAAGATGTGTGATAACCTGCGGCGGACGCTGTCGGCCCCGGCTGCGCTCCTGACCTTG
>JANMSE010000501.1:0-15636 GCA_031389045.1 Deltaproteobacteria bacterium
CAAACCCAATCGGGTCCTCGCTGATGAACCGCTGCAACGCCGGATGATAATACCGCGCCCGGTAGTAGTACAACCCAGTCCCATCGTCTTCCCGACCCGTGTACTTGAAGGCATTGGTGGAGGCCACGCCTGTGGTCGTCGTCTTGCCGAAGGGTTCGTAGGTGTATTGGCTTTGCACCAGTCCCGCACTGTCGGTGAGCGCCAGCGTCGAGCCCAGACCATCGGTGAGGAAGGCCCGTGCGCCAGCGGAATCAGTTCGCAAGAGCGTCTCGTCAATGCCGAGGCTGGTGAGGAAGTTGGCGTCTGACCAAAACCAAAATTTCCCGGCACTGTCCCCCCTATTCCCTGGTCGAAAGGTGAACTTTAGCTACTGGAATTGATAAAATCTGAATCAGTAAACGCTACATGGAACTCTATCCGGACACCGAACTGCTGCAAGTGGGACAAGTCTTTCGGGCTCAGTTCGAAATAACACTCGGTCCTATCCTCCTTAGCACTGATCGCCATGAACACATCCACACACGCGTCCTCTACATCTGGCAGGTTACCAACGTTCGTCCCACTTGATCCAAACCGGGACCGCAACAGTTCAATGTGGTCCGCCAAGATGGAACTTTTCAGTTCAGGATAAGTACAGAATTCCCACACTCCAACCTTGGCGGTAACCACATGTTTCGTTGGGAGTGTTCTCGTCTCACCTTTAGCGCGCGCCGCAGAGGGCATCACTCCAAGCATCTCCGTGATGCGCTGGGGGGCGAGGTTGTCTCCCCATAAATATAAACTGATTTGAGTTAGCATTTCGCTCTCTATAATTTGGGACCTTAGTATGAGGTAGTTGGATGCTCGGTCTTCTGGCGTTAGTCATTCAGATTTCCTACGACCTCTCCTCCCGGATTAGCAACATCGCCGGTGTCGGGGTTGACCGAATAATCATCCCTTGGCCGTCCTTTATCCCGCTTCTTTTCCTCGTGGAAGCGCCGTCGCCCTTCATCCCTACCAATCCCGGTTCTTCTTCCCCATTCCTCTCCACCTTTATCGCCCGGCCAAAAGCCATGAGGTTTGCCTGAAGCCTCAAACACATAATCCCAGATGCACTGCCCGATAATCACTCCCGCAATGAGTCCGGCAACCGCCACACCACACGGTGGCCCGCACACAGCAGTGCCAGCCGCCCCACCGGCCGGGATAGCGCCCGCCATGGCGTGTCCCGTCGGATCGACCCAATTAACCGGCCCATTCCCCACATACGCATACAGATTGACATCGCCGCCGTTAAACCCAATCGGGTCCTCGCTGAGGAACCGCTGTAACGCGGGATGATAATACCGGGCGCGGTAGTAGTACAACCCAGTCCCGTCATCTTCCCGGCCCGTGTACTTGAAGGCATTGGTAGACGCTGCACCACTGGTCGTCGTCTTGCCGAACGGCTCGTAGGTGTACTCACCCTGCACCAGCCCCGCACTATCGGTGAGCGCTAGCGTCAAGCCCAGGCCATCGGTGAGGAAGGACCGTGGCCCAGCAGCGTCGATTCGTAGTAGCGTTTCGTCGATGCCGAGGCTGGTGATGAGGTTGGCAGTCGGCGTCGTGCCGTCGAGTTCTTGGACCACATTGAGCCCGTCGTACAGGAACACCGTCGTCGTGCCGTTGACCGTCTTACTCTTGCGCCGGCCGACTGCATCGTACTGGAAACTCGCGGTGACACTGGGACCACTCAGACTCACCAGTTGATCTCTGGCATTCCAGGTGTACGTCGTCGTGCCACTGGAGTCGGTCAAGGTCTGGAGGTTGCCGTTATTGTCATACGTTGCGCTCTTGGGACCGAGAGTGAGTTGCTGGTTCGCGGCGTCATAATTGGCGGTATTGATTGCCGCAGGGATGCCCGTGCGCCCAAAGCTGCCCCCGGCCCCGATGCGCCGTCCCGCTTTATCATAGCGGTACGTCAGCGTCCCCAGCGTCGTCGCTCCCTTGGTGTACGTCAGCGCGGTGAGCCGCGAGGCCGCGTCATAGCTGTACGTCACGACGATGCTATTAGTCAGGGTCAGCCGGCTCCGCCGCCCCGTCGTATCATACGCGAACGTCACGTCCCGTCCGTCCTGGCTGACTTCGATCAGCCGGTTGGCGGTGTCGTAGGTGTACGTGATCGGCGACTGGCCTTGCACGGTCAGACTCGTGCGCCGACTCGCCGCATCATACGTATACGTGACTGTCCCTTCTGGTGTGGTTTCCGAGATCACCCGATCCAGTCCGTCATAACCGCGCGTGATCGTGCCAGTGACCGAATCGACGATCTGCGTCACCCGATCTCCCGCGTCATAGGTGTACTGCACCGTCGCACCATCGGTGTATGTGACCACAATGGGGCGGTTGCGACTGTCGTAGGTCGTGGTCGTCACCTGCCCTTTACGATCGGTGCTCTGGGTCAGATTATCTTTGCCGTCGTATTGAAAGCTCTCTTGTCGTAGCAGCGGGTCCTCATCATACGTATATTGCGTGACGCCATTCTGGGCGTCAGCCAGGCTCAAGAGATTGTCATTGCCATCGTAGGTAAACGCCGTCGTCTGCCCAAACGGATCACTCATCTGCGTGAGCCGATTGAGGGCGTCGTAGGCGTACTGCGTTTGCTGTCCCAGCGGATTGGTCTGTCGTAGTATCCGCCCGCCGCCGTCAGTGGCCTGGGTGGTGATATTCCCCACCGGGTCGGTCACCGTCGTCAGATCGCCCAGCGCATACGCGAGCTGCGTCGTGCCCGCCGGGGTTGTGACCGTCACCGGCTGTCCTTGGGCGTTGTAGGTGAAGGTCATTTGCCGATTGGTGGGGTCGGTCAGCGTCGTGAGGTTGCCTTGGCTGTCATAGGCAAAGGTCGTGGTGTGATTGAGCGGGTCGGTCACGCTGGCAACTTGATTGAACGTCGGCTCGTAGGTCGCCGTGGTCGTCACCGCTTGGGCCGTCCCGGCCAATCTCGTCACGCTGGTGGTGTTGCCCTTGGCATCGTAGGTGTAGGTCGTCTGCCGCCCCAGCGGATCGGTTTGCGCCAACAGCAGATTGGTGCCAGCTTGCCGCGTCATGGTCGTGGCTTGCTGTTCAGGTTGGCCCAGCGCCCGTGTATCACTGACCCGATAGCGACTACTATTGAGGGTCACCCGTCGCACCTTACCGCGTGGATCGGTGACATCGGTCTGGATGATCTTGCCGTTGGCATCGTTGGTATACGCAAATTGATACACCCCGCCATCGGCGAGGGTCTGGCGGACGAGTCGTCTACTGCTGATGTCGTACTGATTCGTCACCACCGTCGTCCCACGCGGGTCTTTGACCGTCAGGATGCGGGTCCAATCGTAGGGATCATACGTATATTCAGTAATCCCGCCGTTGACGTCGGTGACCCGAATCAAGCGGCCCAAGTTTGTGGGAACATCATAGGTATAGGTCACCGTGCGCCCCAGGTTGTCCGTAGCCTGGGTAATGTGGTGGGCGGCATCGTAGGTGAAGGCCACCCAGTGGCCACTGGGCGAGATGATGCGCGTAATATCGCTAAATACACCCGCAGCCTCTTGGGTATACTTCCGCTGAATCGTCAAGGTGTTGCCGTTACGATCACGGATGGCCCGTAACACCGAGCCGCCCAGCACGCTGGGGGGGCCTTGTCCGGCGAGCTCGTACACCATGCCATCACGAAACGTCAGCAGCCATGCAGTTTCCTCGGGATTGACCGAGAGCCGGGATTTATAGAAGCGCGTCGGGGTGGCGGTATGCTCCAAGAGCCAATCGGTCTTGATCACCGAGAGCGGGGTAGTAAGCCATTTATACACCACCTGGCCCCCGTCGGGTAACAGGAGATCGGCGCTCACAAGCTTCGTCGCGCCATTGACGAGATTGATATAGAGTTCGTACTCATGACTCATGCCGATGCCGAAAGGTCGGTCGCGGCCATCATTGGTCCGATACGTGCGTTTCAGGACAATCGGGATCACATCAGGAATGACCAAGTCGGTCTTCTCGTACAGAAACAGCCCCGTGCCCAAATCACACGGATCCCCGTCCACCCCACTTCCGCTACCGCCGCCTCCGCCACCACCGCCGCCCGGACCTCCGCCTCCCCCACCACAACAGTCATCGCACGGGGCAGGCCCCGCCGAGGGCGCGAACGGGCGGGAGAGGATGGTCGCACCGGTAAAGGCTTCGACCCCGACCCCAGGATCCGGCACAATGCGTTTCCCGTCCGCACTCACGGAGCCCACCCCCACCGTTTCCCACAGCGCTTCGTCGGGGTCGTAATAGATGAACTCAACTTCCATCCCTGGCGGCAGATGGTCCGTGTTGGGGTAGACCAGCCACGCGTGTGCCCCGGTGGCGTTGCTGATATACGCTCCACCGGGCTGAATCGTGAAGTAGATGGGGACGTGGCCATGCCCCGGCATGGGGAAGGGCGGTTGCTCCACCGGGATCGGCGTGATCGTGAGCTCGGTCACGACCTGCCCCTTATGGTTATGAATGACCGTGCCGGGCGGGAGATGCAACTCCAACCCGGGAATCCGAGGGGTCGTCACCACGACTTCACTCGTTGTCGGCGACGCAATCGTCACCGGATGGCTGGTATCAAGCTCCGGCATCCAGATCGTATAGGGTAAGACCGTGGTCTGTTTGGGGGCAATCGCTACCCCCACTTCGAAGCGCCCGTACACCCGAGTAGCCCGGTTCGCGCTCTCCCCCTCAATCTCCAGCACCTGCAAGCCAGAGGGAATCCCCGTAAGCAAGAATTGCCCCTGCCGATCGGTGTGGGTCTTGTGTTTGCCGATGCGGAGCCTCACCTGGGCCAATGGGGTGCCGTCGAGTGTCAGCACTTGCCCCGCAAGGGCGGTGTGACCGGGCGGGGCCTGAAGCGGAGGCCTGAGACGCGCCGCGCCTTGGGAGGCTATACCTGGTGAGGCTCCGCCTGGGGAGGCCGCGCCGCTAGAGAGGGCGACCGTGAAGAACAGGCCGAGACTACTT
Organism: Deltaproteobacteria bacterium; assembly: GCA_031389045.1. Lineage (GTDB taxonomy): Bacteria > Desulfobacterota > Binatia > Bin18 > Bin18 > JABFSC01. The sequence goes on from JANMSE010000501.1 coordinate 4,990, forward strand.
GTGAAAAGGATACGCAAACAAGATGAAAGAGACATGCTCAGGCTCCACTGGTTAGACCGTGCTACTCACAATCCGTCGAAACTCCCCGCGTGTTGGACGCGGCCCCCGCCTTCGTGCTCGCTCGGACTGAGCTGACTCGAAGAGCGAGGGCCAAACTCCCCGGTGCCCCACGGGGCCCGCGGCTACGGACTGGTCACTGCGACCGTGATGCTCCCGGTGTTAATCGGCAGCGGATTGCTGGGATCGACCTCGACGGTGTAGGTGCCTGCCACCGACAGGGTCTGCTGGGGCACGGTAAAGCTCGCCGCATTTGATCCACTGCCCACCTGCAGAGTGCCGTCAGGTCTGCGCAGGACAATAGAGACCGTTCCCATCGTGTTGCCGGTGAGACGGATCGTGACCAGTTGGGTGGCGGTACCGGGGAAGGTCAGGAGGCCGCGCTGGCCCGGAATCGTGGTCGTCACGGTCACGGTGGGGCCATTGATGGCCAGGGTCCCGGTAATGTCGTCGAACACGTGGAGCGTGACATTCGCTTGGCCCGTACTGCCCGCGTACGGGTCGATCTCAAGGGTGTACGTCCCTGTCACCGAGAGGGGAACTGCATCGAGAAAACCACTGGTCCCCGTCGAGACCCCGGCGATGACAGTTCCGTCTGGCCGCCGCAGTCGCACGGTCGCATACCCTGGCCCAGGGATCGTGGAGCTATTGATCCGCACACTGGCCCGGTTCCCTGCGGTCCCAGAGAAGGTCAGCCGGGCATTCTGCCCAGGCGCGGTAAGCGTGACAGCGGTGGCCACCCCCGGAGTAATCGTGCCCGTGACCTCGGTCACGGTATAGAGCGTCACACTGATCGGGCCCGTGCTGATATTGCCTGGATTGAGCCACAGCGTTGTCGTTCCAGCCGTAGGAATCGTGGTCGTATCGAAGAAACACCCTGCACACAGCGACGTGCCAATTTGGTTGCCATCTGGTTTGAGGAGCACCATGCTAGAACTGAACGCCGGCGTCAGAGTCATACTGTTTACCACGATGAAGACTTGTTGCCCCGCGGTATTAGCAAAGGTCAAGCGGGCATCTTGGCCGGGGGTCGTGGTTGTCACGCTCTGCGCAGTCCCAGCCGTGAGGGTCCCGACTATATCATCGAACACATAGAGCGTGAGGACCGCCTGGCCGGTGTTGAGGGCAGAGGGATCGACCACCACGGTGTAGGTCCCCGTGACCGGCAGCGTGACCGCATCCAGAAAGCCCGACGTCAGTGAGATGCTCGCGAGCCACGTGCCGTCGGGCTTGTAAATGATCACCGCGCCACTGCTGATCGTAGTGCTGTTCACGCGCACGCTCGCCCGTTGACCAGCCGTACCCGTAAAGGTGAGTCTCGCGGCCTGACCAGGGGTGGGAATCGTTGTGGTAGTGGTGGTCCCCGGCGTAATCGCCCCCGTCACATCGGCGGGCACGTCATACACCGTGAACGTCGCGGACCCGACCGCAGTACCAGTAGGGTCTACCGTCAGGGTGTAGGTGCCTGTTTGCGGGAGCGTCCGCGTATCGAGATATGCGCCGGTAGACATGGAGCTGCCCACGAAGTTCGTGCCGTCAGGGGTAGAGAGCGAGTAGCCACCGGCCACGGCCGCATTATTGATATACACAAAAATACGCTGGCCTGTCGTTCCTGCAAAGGTCAATTTGGCGTTTTGTCCGGGCATCGTGGTAGTCGTAGTCATGGCGGTCCCAAAGGGCACGGCCGCCGTCACATCGTTGAACACATAGAGCGTGAGGGTCACCTGGCCGAGATTGGTCGCTGTCGGGTCAAGGACGAGTTTATACGTGCCGGTCTGTTGAAAAATTTCAGCATCCATGAATGTGGTGGTGCATGGGGTACCGCCGACAGTTGTGTAGACGTTCCCGTTCACGCGTATCCACGGTGTCCCATCGGGCTCGCGGAAGGAGAATCGGCTGCTGGTACAGGCCCCGATCGTGGAACTCGTGACCTGCACACTCGCCCGTTGCCCCGCCGTCGCGGTGAACGTCAAGCGCGCTTGTTGGCCGGGAGTCGTCAGATTCATCGTCATCGCTGTCCCTGAAGTGATAGCCCCTGTGAGATCAACGATATCGTGCAGCATCAGCGTCATGCCGCCGGTGGCGGTCCCGGTCGGGAGCACGGCAATGGTATACGTGCCGGTGAGGGTCAGAAGCGGGGTCTCGACAAAGGCCCCAGCCGTGGTCACGGCTGCCGTCGCCACCACTTGTCCATACGGATTGGTAATGGAGACAGTGCTGGCGCTGAGCGTCACGTTGGTAATGTTTACCCCGATGCGATGTCCCGCCTGAGCATTGATGAGGAGGAGGGCAATCGTGTTGGCGGTGGACAGCGTGACGGTCTGACTCTGACCGAAAGTGAGACGCGCCGTGACCGCGACGGCAGCGGCCGTGTAGGGAGCGGGCGGGACGAAGAAATCTGCCGCGCTCACCCCTTGTCCGGCGGGCGTGGTGACCGAGATCGGTCCAGAGGTGGCAGCGGCAGGAACACTCGTGGTGAGACTGGTCGGGGTCGCGGCACTGGTCACGGCTTGGGCGGTGTGAAAGAGAATGCGATTCTCGGCTGCCGGCGTCGCGAAGTTGCTGCCACTGATCGTCACCGGAGTGCCGGGAGCACCCACGGTCGGCGTGAAACTCGTGATTGTCGGGGCGGCCATTGTGCTGCCACCGCTTGTCACCGTAAACGGCGAACTGCTCGTCGCTGAACCACTGGGCGTCGTGACCGCAATCGGGCCAGTCGTCGCACCAGAGGGAACCGTCACCACCAGTTGGGTCGCCGTCGCGGAAGAAACGGTCGTAGGCGTCCCATTGAAAGTGGCGGTGTTCTGATTGGCCGTCGTGCTGAAGCCTATTCCCGATACGGTCACCGTAGTGCCGACCGGCCCGCTCTTGGGGGTGAAGTTCAGAATCGCGAGAGCACTCGCGGGCTGACGCGTGATGCCCAGCAGATTACCCACCGCGTCGTATTGATAGAGCGCCGCCTCGTTGGTTGCGCTATCGACCACCGCATTCAGACGACCAAGGTCATTGTAGACGTACTGGACGTCACCGGCGCAGGCTTCACTTACAAGGAAGGCAGAAGGCAGAAGGCAGAAGGCAGAAGGGATGAAACGCTAGTGAGCAGGAGTGTCAAGAGGAGCACGAGGCAGGGACGAACGCGGGCCAAGAGAGGCTGGAGGTTGCCGCGTTGTTTGTGGGAATGCCAGGTATGGTTGGGAGTCAGTGACTGCCCGGTTGAGTGCAAAAGGTTCATTATCACTCCGCTTTTCTTCCCAAGACGCGTGCGCATGACTCCACCATCAGTACCAGCAACAAGCCGTGTCCTGGCGCATGGCGCAAACAATTTTTTCGTCCTGTTGAGGCTATCGGCACGAAGGCGGGAAACCTTAATCCGCACATGACCTCTTTGCCTCCTTGCGGGAACGAGCATTAGAGGCAATGAAGAATTAAGAATTGAAAAAAGGCGATGTGCGACTCCAGACGTATGGCTAGGTTCGGCGGGCACGGATTTCCGCGAGTTCACTATCCTCAATCAGGATGCCGGCGGCCTGGAGGTCGTCGAGTTGCTGCTCGCTGTAGCCAAGGTCATGGCTTAGAATCTCCCGATTGTCTTCACCGTCGGTTCACTCCGCACGAATCCCCTGCTCACCCATACGCCGGAATTTCATGTAGCGTTGGGCGAGTAACTCCTCAGTCGCAAGCGCATTCAACGCATGCAACTGTTCCTCCAGGACATCACCCACAGCGGCGATGGCGGCTTCGGGATACCGGTGCGCGCCTCCTGGTGGCTCTGGAATAATGCCATCGATCACGCCGAGGGCGAGGAGATCCGGGGCCGTGATTTTCAGTGCTTCGGCGGCCCACGCCACCCGCTCCGGCGTGCGTTCTCCATACAGAATCGCCGCGCACCCTTCGGGCGTAATCACCGAATAACAGGCATTCTCTTGCATCAACACGCGGTCGCCCACACCCAACGCCAACGCGCCACCGCTCCCGCCTTCGCCAATGACGACGACAATGATCGACGTGCGCAGCCGCGCCATTTCCCGAATGTTGCGGGCAATGGCTTCCGCTTGTCCACGTTCTTCCGCGTCCAGCCCAGGATAGGCACCTTGGGTATCAATGAAGGTAATCACCGGGCGACGAAAGCGTTCGGCTAACTGAAAGAGGCGGAGTGCCTTGCGGTAGCCTTCCGGCCTGGGCATGCCGAAGTTGCGCTTGATTTTTTCGGCGGTGGTGCGTCCGCGCTGATGACCCACCATCACCACAGGTTGTCCGCGAAAGCGCGCCAGCCCGCCGACAATGGCCGGGTCATCGGAAAAATTGCGGTCGCCATGCAACTCCACGAATTCCGAACAGAGACGCTCGATATAGTCGAGTGTGTAAGGCCGGTCAGTATGACGCGAGAGCTGCACCCGTTGCCCTGGCACCAACGCGCCGTAAATGTCGCTTTCTAGTTGTTGCCGTTGCGCGGCCAGGGCGAGCAATTCGGCCTGCTCCTCTTCCGAGCGCGTCGGCAAGCGGCGCAGATCGTCCAAGCGTTTATCAATGTCACTTAATGGTTTCTCAAATTCCAGGTATGTCGTCGGCACGATGTTCCTCTCGGTTGAATCATTGAGTCATTGGGTCATCGGGTCATTAGCGAAAATTTATTTTTCAATTCTTCAATCGCTCAATGGCGCGATCACTCAATGACTCAATCTTCAACTCTTCCTGCTGCCAAAACTTTTCCATCGCCCTGGTCATCTCCCGCTCTTGCACTGGCGAAAACCACCGCACGTTCGGTTCCACCCGCAACCAGGTCAGTTGCCGTTTGGCCAAGTGTTTGGTCTCCGTAGCCATTTGCGTGAGCGCGTCCTCCTGTCCCAACCGGCCCTGAAGCACAGCGCCCATCTGCGCATAGCCGATGGTCTGAAACACCGGCAATGCAGGGTCATAGCCCATTGCCCACACCTGGCGCAATTCCTCCACCAAGCCATCGCGGAGCATTTGCTGGCAGCGAGCTTCGATGCGGCGATAGAGTGTCTCGCGATCACACATTAAACTCAACAGCAATGTGGGAAAGGGGCGCTCGCGAAAGCCGTGTTCCTGTTGCCAGCGGCTCATGGGAATCTCGGTCAACAGAAAGACCTCCAAGGCGCGAATCTGACGGAGCACATCATTGGGATGCAGTCGTGCCGCGGTCGGTGGATCGACACGACTCAACCAGCGATGCAAGAAGCCTTTGCCTTCGGTGCGCTCTTGTTCTTCGAGCTGGGCACGTAACGGCGGGTTCGCCGGTGGTCCTTCAAACAAGCCACGTGTCAACGCCCGCAGATACAACCCGGTGCCGCCCACGACCAATATCCGTTTGCCACGTTGACTGGCCTCGGCGATGATCCGTTGCGCGTCGGTGCGGAACCGTGCCCCGTCGAACTGTTCATCGGGATTGACGACATTGATGAGGTGATGCGGGACCGCGGCCTGCTGTTCCGCGGTCGGTTTGGCGGTGCCAATATCGAGATAGCGATACACCTGGCGCGAGTCGGCGCTGATGATGTCCGCTCCATATCGAGTCGCGAACTCAATCGCCAGCGCGGTTTTTCCCGTCGCGGTCGGCCCGGTCAGAATGACAATCCGTGGTGCGTCCATAGCCAAGAGGTGCGGGAAAAGTACGAAATGCTCGGCGAAAAGTATAGGGGCGGGAGGAGACCGCACTGCTGGACAAGCCAGCAGTGGCACCCGATCGCGGGAGGGCGTTCTGGCAGGGGGAGGTTCTCTGTCGCGCGCCACATCGGTAAGCTGCCGGGGATGATCGCTCACCTTTGGACCGAGATGCGCCCAGCGCAATGGGCGAAAAACCTCGCCGTCTTTGCCCCGCTGCTCTTCGCTCAACAATTGTTTATTCCGGGAGCCTTCGCGCGCGCGCTGTTCGCCTTTGTCCTCTTCTGTGGGGTGAGCAGTGCCGTCTATTTGCTTAACGATGTGCTTGATTACGAACAGGATCGTACCCACCCAGAAAAACGGCATCGCCCGTTCGCGGCGGGCCACCTCACACGCGGCACCGTCTTGAGTGCGTCAGGGACCTTGCTCGTATTCGTCTTCGCGGGGGCGCTCCTGCTGGGCCGCGTGGTGTTGGTGATCGTCGTCGGGTATTGGCTGTTGAACCTGATCTATTCGCTGTGGCTCAAACATCAAGTAATTCTCGATGTGTTCGCTATCGCGGCGGGATTCGTCCTGCGGGTGGTCGGAGGCGCGGTGGCGGTGGCGGTGGAGATCAGCCACTGGTTACTGATGTGCACGACCCTCTTGGCGCTTTTTCTGGGGTTCTGCAAACGGCGACATGAATTACTCGCCTTGGGCACGGACGGCGATCATCATCGCCAAGTCCTCACCGAATACAATCTCCGCTTTCTCGACATGATGATCAGCATCGTCACGGCGGCGACCGTGATGAGCTATGCGCTCTACACGGTGAGTGACGAAACGGTGCGGAAATTTCAGACCGAAGGGCTGCTGGCGACGCTGCCGTTTGTGTTGTACGGCATCTTTCGCTACCTGTATCTCGTCTACCACAAGGAGTTAGGCGGCGATCCAACCCAGCAGATGCTGACCGACATTCCGCTCCTGCTGAATCTTGGACTCTGGGTGCTGACCGTGGGGATCGTGCTGTATTGGCGCTAACAAAAGGAAACCGCGCACATGAAAGCCACCGTTGTTGTATTGAAAACGACCCCAGCGACCGTCCTTGATGACTATCGCCGCCTCCTGCACCTCGCCGAGTACGAGGGATATATTCGCAAAGAGCACGAGACCATACTCAAGCTCAACTTGTCGTGGACGAAATACTTTCCCGCCTGTTCCACGCAGCCGTGGCAATTCGAGGGCGTCGTGCGCACACTGGTGGAAGACGGCTTCGCTAGAGATGCGCTGCTCCCGGTGGAGAACAAAACCGTGGTCACCGACCCCCGCCAAGGCGCCGTCAATAACCGCTGGATGCCAGTGCTGGAACGGTATGGACTCACGTTCACGCCGCTCCCGGAAGTGGAATGGATGGTCTACCGCTTCAAGAGTCCGTTGTTGAAACTGAACGACATCTTTCCCGACGGCATTGAGATTCCCAAACTCTATCCGGGCCGACAGATCATTCACCTGCCCACGGTCAAAACCCACGGCCATTCCACCACGACGGGAGCGATTAAAAATAGCTTCGGCGGCTTGCTCAAGGAGGTGCGCCATCATGCGCATAAGTACATGCACGAGGTGTTGGTCGATCTCATGTACATGCAGAAGGAACTCCACCCTGGGATGTTCGCGGTGATGGACGGCACCGTGTGCGGCAATGGGGCTGGGCCACGCACGATGATGCCCGTGGTGAAAAATTATCTGCTCGCGAGCGGGGACCAGGTCGCCATTGATGCCATCGCCGCCAAGATGATGGGGTTTGACCCGTTGTCGATTCCGTACCTGCGGATGTGCCATGAACGCGAGCTGGGCGTGGCGGACCCCGCCCATATTACCGTCGTGGGCGAGGATGTGTCTGGCGTGAATTTTGGGTTCGAGGTATCGCGCAGCGTGGTGATTTGGGGCGACCAGTTGATTCGCAAAGGACCGCTGCAACCATTGGAGCGACTCCTCTTACATTCGCCCCTGGTCGCCTGGGCCCCATTCGCGTCCAATGTCTATCACGACTTCTTGTGGTATCCGCTGGTGGGGCGGAAACGCATTCGTGAGTTTCAGCGCTCGGCATGGGGCGAAGTCTGGGATGCCTACGGACAGCCACCGGTGCGGCCGGCATCTCATCTGGTGACGGGGAAAGCGTAAAATATTCGTGAACGGTTAGAGCGTACCGGGGGTTGAAACCCCCGGCTGCCCTCATGGCCTCGCTCCGCGAGGCCCGACATGCCGCGGAGCGGCATTTGAGGGTAGCCCAGCCTTTCAAGGCTGGGATGACAAGGTGCGTCTTCTCCCCCGTCGCGTAGCGACGGTTGACGTCATGATCCCGGCACGGAGCCGGTCCCAACGGCGGCGGCTTGCGGTGGGACCGCGACTCCCCCGACCCCGTCGATATTCGCCTTGGCGTTCCACACATACGCCCGCACGGCCCGGACAGTGGCGAAGCGTTCTGGTGTTCCATCGTAGGTGGCCGTGAAGCGAGGCCGCGGAACCTTGACCTCCTGGTGATGCACCACTTCTCCCGCTTGATTCAACCATTCGATCAGCGCCTGGCTCGGCACGGCGTGCGCTCCGACCTCTGCTGTTACCCTCGCGCTGTTGGCGTTGTGATTCTCCAAGGTCAAGGTGACGGGAAGTTGCGGCAGGGCCAACGGCACGGCGGGATCCCCTAACAAATTGTAGGTCTCGACCAGGAGCCGGTCTTTTTCCAAGTGCTTCGCCCGCATGATGGCTTCGCCAATCGTGCCGGGCTTCGACAACTCTTGCACCACCACTTGACTAAAGTTGATGGACGGACTGTTGCGCCACGAGGCGGCGAACACCGCGATGGCACCGCGATCCGGCAGGCGAAGAAATTTCTCGCCAATCGAATCCGCGGTAGGATGATCAAAGGGGGCCGAGTAGCACGTCATGCTGAGCACGATCGGTAGCCTTCCGGTGGGGGCCAACCGGTCCAGATCGGCGAGTGTGAATAAATCATGGTTTTTGCGGAGGTCTGGTGGTCCCGTGCGCCAGATGTAGCGCCCGCCGTGGCCGTAGAAATGCACTAGCAGTTGCCCTTCGTCAAACGCACTCCGTAACCGTTCCTGGTGCCGGGCATTATCGACATCCTGCATTTGCGGGTAGATTTTGTGCGCCGCGAAGCCCGCCGTGGTGAGCGTCGCCGCCAAGGTGTCGGAGCTGGCTTGAAAATGGGACTCGTCATTGGTGATCCACAACATGCTGCGCCGCCACGGACCGACCTCTGGCCGCTCCATGTAGCCGATGGTTTTCTTAACGATGGCCGCGACCTCCGACGGTTCGGTGACTGGGAAGCGACCAATCGCCACGTCGGGATAAAAATCCTCGCCGTCCACTTCCGCGAACCAGGTGTCGCTCGCCGCGTGCCCTTCAAAGGTATTGTAGTTCCAGGTGGGAATCAGATTACGGAGGGAGCCCAAGTGGCCATCGGTGTAGGCCGTACTGCCATTTTTGCCAAATCTGATCGTCTCCCCCGGTCGATAGGTCCAGTCTGAGTAGTTCGCGTCCTCCACGCTTGAGTTCTTACTATCCCAGCTCGCGTCGCCCACCAGCAAGACAAACCGTGGAGCTGGTTTCTCCCATTGATGATAGGTGTAGGCAATCAGATCCCGCAGCGCACGCGGGTGGAGAATGCCGTCGTGAAATTCGTCGTACACATCCTCAATATCAATGACTGACACCGCGAGTCCCCGCTTTCGATGGAACGCGGCCAAGGGCGCGATCGCCTCCCGCAACCGAGAGGGGACGATCATCAGGTAGTCCGCTCGGTTGGTTTTCGCCTTGAGCTGGGACGGCTGATCGAGTGTCACGGACGTGACCGTCTTGAAGCTCTGGTTGACGACCGCGTAAAAAACGGTCTCGGCTTCGGGCAGCGCGACGCGATTTTGGAGACGCTCTTTTCGCACGTCCTCGTCCGTGGCTGACACGGCTGCCGGCGGCACGCCTGCCGGCGGCACGCCTGCCGGCGGCATGGCGATCCGCGCGCCGTTCTGTCCATAGAGCGTGAGCCGGGCATCAGCTTTCGAGCCCAGGGCAAGAGTCCGATTCGGTTGTTCCGCTGGCACGACGAACCGCACCGGCTCGGGGCCGGCGATCATGGGGTCACGTGGATACGTCACCTCCAGCCAATTGCAGAGCACCACATCGACGAGTGGGGTGGCCGGGGTCGCGGGGGTCGCGGGTTGACGGTTCGCGGTTGGTGGTGGGAGGCGTTTCGGAATGCGCAGCGTCACAACATTGTGAGTCGGTAAGAGCACTTTGGCTGGGACTTGCACATCAAGCTGATAGCCTTCTTGCCCGTTCCACTCGCCACTACCCACCATCTCATCGTTGAACAGCACCTCAACCCGATGATCCGCCAGTGAGGAGGGCGTGCGGTTCGCGGCATGCGACCACCCCCGAAAAGACAATCGCACCGTCAGTGGCTCGGCGGAGGTGGCGAGGCGGTCACTCAGATCCAGTGGGACCGCGAACGGTTTCTGATCGAGATGCGTGAGTTTGGCCCAGTACCATAACTCTTGCATCGTCTCGTCTTTCGGACGAAAGCGCGTCAGCAATCGATCTTCTTCGAGATGGCGCGAGACATACGGCTGGATAAGCGAGGTGGCACCACGCGACCCCGGTTTTCCCTCCCTCGTGGTCACCGGCGAGTGAACAGGAAGGGAGGGCTCACCTGGGTCTTTCTCTCCCACGCGGAGTAAGTAGGTATTGTAATTGATGAATTCGTTTGAGTACGACGCCTCGCCCGCTAGGGGCTGGCCGACAAATTCCACCCAATCGCCCACGCCAAACTGTCCATCACCTCCATCCTCAACCCAGAGCGGAACTGGGGATCCGGCGGTACTGAGACTCAGTGCGGCAGTGTTGCCAGAGGACGCTTTCAGCCCCGCGGAGACAAGCGCTTCATACCGCACCTGATATACACTGGCCTCGGTC
>JANMSE010000505.1:0-3163 GCA_031389045.1 Deltaproteobacteria bacterium
CTCAGTCATGCCCTCTCCCGCCTCGAAGAACGCTCGCGAAAGTCCGCCACTTTCGCTAAAGCCCTCAATAAACACCTTTATGCAATTAGCCAAGCCTGACCCGGTTCTTTCCACGGTTCTTTCCACTCAAAGTTGCGAACGTTCTGAACTATCTGCCCAAAGCGGTGCAGCCCAAGGCGAAGACTGCGCTGCAGCAGATCTGGATGGCGGAAACCAGGCCCGGCGCGCTTGCCGTTTTCGAGCAGTTCGTGCGCACCTACCAGGCGAAATATCCCAAGGCAGTGGAGTGTCTCACCAAGGACCGCGAGGCCATGCTCGCGTTCTTCGACTTCCCGGCCGAGCACTGGACTCACATCCGTTCGAGCAACGTGATCGAGTCGGCCTTCGCTACCATCCGGCATCGCACCGATCGTACCAAGGGGTGTCTCACGCGCGCGGGGATGCTCGCGATGATGTTCAAGCTAGGAATCTCGGCTGAACACGGTTGGAGGCGTTTGCGCGGATTCGAATGGCTCGCCAAGATAATTCGGGGAGTGAAGTTCCGTGACGGCATCGAAGTGCGTTCCGATAAACGCACTTCACGGCGTCAGGAGGGCAGCAGGGTCGCCGCCTGATCAACTCGCCATACACCAGATTTGACAATAGCTCCCAAGTAGGTAACCGCCGGGTCAATTTGGTCAGCCTTTTGGACTCCGTATGAGTGTGGTTAGGGTTTCTACCTGGAGCATGCAGTCGGATACTTCTCTAATTCATTTGCTTTTTCGATATCCTGAGATATTCCAAGACCTTCCCGGTACATCTGCTTCAGATTGATGAGGACAATTGCCAATTCCCCGCAGCCAGCGAGTTGCGCTGGTTCTAATCTGCTGTACCATCTAAAGGCTTGAGCGTAGTCCTGAGGCACATTGATTCCTCTGAAATACAGGTGGCCTAGCTCCGCAATCGCCCGATCGCGACTCCATTGGTCAACGTTTTGCGCTGCGGTCTTCCGATACCAATGTTCCGCTGCTTTCGCATCAATTTTGGTTGGGCCCCACATACCAACTTCGCGGCCGAGATAGAACCGAGCTAGCTGCAATTGCGCCTCCGCAACATTGCCTGCAGCCGATTTCATTAAGAGATCTTGATAATTTCTTGCGTTAGTAAATTGAGCTAATTCTGGAGGCGGCTGCCGAAGATTGGGCCCATAATCCAGCACTTCAACGCTCATCCGGTACTGCGCTAACGGGCTACCCATCTCGACCGCCTTCTTAAGCCACCGATAATGCGGATGGATATTTGGCCAAGTCCTGGTGATCCAGTAGATATCTAGCAACGTGTCGGGCCCGGAAAATTCAGCGCGCAGCGCTATGCAACTGAGCGCACGATTAGATTCGTTGGTATATTGATGAATATGTTTCGCATAAAGTGCCGGCTGAGCCCAACCGGCGCTATCGACTTTCACCGACTGTTCTCTCACCAACCTCACGAATTTTTCATATTCGGTTTGGTTGAGGCTGGAAACCGCCGCGCATATTGACTGCACCCAACAGTCTTTATCTTGGTGAACCGCCTCAAAGAGACGGTCAAGAAACTTCTCTGTGAGGACAATGGGGACCGTCTTGCACTGTTTCGGTGACCCGATTGACGCGCCAACACTCTCGGCTGCAATCGCGAAGCCACCGCAGAAAGACTGAAGGACCATAAGTGCGATGCAAAGAGCTAGTTTCTGGGGGGTATCAGGCTTGGCTAATTGCATAATGTCCTCCGTTCGACTCTGTAATACCGCCCCGTCTGGCTGCGGCTCTTGTTTCTCACATCCGCCTGCCGTTCCGGCAACCGCGGCGGGCAGCGCGCCTGTTCCTTGTTGCCGTTGCCCATACCTTGCATTAAAGGCAGTCGCTTCCGAAAAAACAAATCTATCGATTTGATAGGTTTTCATTTTTGGCTAACCGATTCAGGCAGTTAGATAATAGCCTCAACGCGAGTTCCCAAACTATTTTTTCGACGTAAAAAATCCCGCCTCAATCCCGCTGTTCGTAAACTCCGCTGTTGCGCCTCGTCGCCGTAAAGGGTGTCGCTCCCCGCGCCGCCGAACAGTTCGTCGTTCCCGCCATAGCCCTGGAGCTGATCGGCGCCGTCTTACAAAAGCGCCTGGGGCTGAATTCCCCAGCACATTGTTGAATGCACGTGGGGTTGAGTTCCGCGTAGTTGGGTTTTAAGCATGACGAGGTGCGTCCGTTGGTCTGTGGCGGCGCATGACAGGCGTGGCGTAGCAACGCGGCTTGCCAAATCAGCCAAAAGTGACTATAGTTTATGCCATTTGGCAGATATGGAGACTTGTCATGGCGAGTATTACGGTGTCGGTACCTGAATCGTTCCGGGCGGTCGAGAACTTGCTTGGTGGGCGCGGCGTGCTGCGCGCCAGACCTCATTCGACACAGGATTGGATCAACGTTATCCGACGAGGCATTCCGGCAGCCGCAGTCGAGGCGCTGACGAAGACCATCAAGGTGTCCCACTCGGAACTCGCGCGGGCGCTGGGCATTCCTGAACGCACCCTTGCGCGCCGCAAGCGCGAAGGCATCCTCAGCAGCGAAGAGTCCGCCAAGCTGTTGCGGCTAGCTCGAGCGGTAGGGCGAGCCAATGAGGTCTTCGAGGATCCCGATGCCGCGCTGCACTGGCTCAAGGCCCCAAATTCAGCTTTGTCGGGAGCTACGCCATTGAGCGTTCTCGACACCGAGATCGGGGCTGAGAGCGTGATGGATACACTGGGACGAATCGAACACGGCGTATACGCGTAGCGAGCGCCGATGCTGACCGTTTGGCGGCTTGTTACCGCACGCTTCGCGAAGTCGGCATTTTCCGGGGAAGGTGCGCGGCTATATGGCGGCCGCTGGAACCGGAAAGGCATTCCTCTGATTTACACCTCGGGAAGCCAGTCCCTGGCAATGCTGGAGATGCTGGTCCAGGATGAACCGCTGCGCGCGCGTTACGTCATGATCGGCGTTCACATTCCGAAGGGAGTGACGATCGACCGACTCGAGGTTGAGGATTTGCCTTCGGACTGGCGGGACGTTGCAGCCCGCGAGAAGCTGCAGGCAATTGGAACGAAATGGGCCGCGAAGCATAGTGCTGCAGTACTTGCGGTCCCGAGCGCCGTCGTCCCCTCGGAGATCAACTA
>JANMSE010000570.1:0-4737 GCA_031389045.1 Deltaproteobacteria bacterium
GTGGTCTACTCGATCAAGGAAGTCTGCGACAACGAGGATGTGCAAGAGCCCATCGTGCTGACCGAGAATGGTCGCATGGTGGCCGGTCCGCATGCTGTCCTCGTCTTCAACGTTATCAATGAGTTGACGCTCACCAACGGGCCGATTCGGGTGACCAATAGCGAAGGGAAGCCGCAAATCATCCAGGAAATGTACGACCTCTACTCGGGCATCAACGGCAAGAACTATCGCGAGTACTATCACGACGTATTAGAACGGCGTGACGAGATGTTCTCGCTATTTAATCTTGGCTATCTCTCGCTTGAAGATCGTGGGCTCGGGCAAGAATTGTTCTGGGGCGTATGTGAGCGGGCGACCAAGTTCGCCAAGCTGGCCAAGCACATGCCGGAGGAGTTTGAGGACGTTGAGCGGATGCTCTCGCGCAAGTTTATATGCAACTTCTCGGTCTTCCAATCGGTGCCGGACTCCTGGGCGATTGACCAATTATTTCCCATTATGCCAATTCATCGGCTGAACGAGGCCCCGGATCGCAAGGGGTATCTGGCGGATTTGACGTGTGACTCCGATGGCAAGATTGATAACTTCATTGACTTGCGGGATGTCAAGGACGCGCTGGAATTACACGGGCTCAACGGCGAGCCCTATTATCTCGGCGTCTTTTTCACCGGAGCCTATCAAGATGTGATGGGCGACTACCACAACTTATTTGGTCATGTGCATGACGTCTTCGTAGTCGCGGACGGGAAGGGGAGTTGTCACATCACCAAGATCACGCCAGGCCACAAGATTGAAGGAGTGCTGAAGGTTTTTGGGTATGAGAAAGAGGACTTGATGGCCGAGTTCCGCAGCCGCGTTTTTGAAGGGGTCGCGCGCGAAAACCTCAAGCCAGAATGGGGCAACCAGTTGCTGCGGGAGTATGATGCGGCGTTGGGGAGTTATACGTATCTTACCTTGGAATGACTCAAAGAAGTCAAAAGTCAAAGCGCAAAAGTCAAAAGTCAAAAGTATAAGAAGCAGGTTCTCATTTCTTATTTTCCACTTTTGACTTTTGACTTTTGCATTTTGACTTCTTCTCTCTTTCCCCATGTCACAACTGCTGTCAGGTCCCCACCCCCAAGCCATCGCCACCGCGGCGGCCCTCTTACGCGCGGGCGAAGTGGTCGCGTTTCCCACCGAAACGGTGTACGGCCTTGGGGCCGACGCACTGAACGAGCGCGCGGTGGCTCAAGTGTTCGCTATCAAGAATCGCCCCCACTTTGACCCACTGATTGTTCACGTTCCCGACCAAGACGCGGTCGCATTGTATGCCACTGACATTGACGAGCGCGCGGTGGCGTTGATGGAGCGGTTCTGGCCGGGGCCGCTGACATTGGTGTTGCGGAAACGATCCAACATTCCAGATTTAGTCACGGCCGGGCTTGATACCGTGGCGATGCGCGTGCCCGCGCATCCGGTCGCGTTGGCGCTCTTGCGAGCCGCGCAGGTGCCGGTTGCGGCACCGAGTGCTAACCCGTTTGGGTACGTGAGTCCGACGACGGCACTGCATGTCCAAGAATTGCTTGGGCACGCCGTGCCGCTAATTCTCGACGGAGGCCCGTGCACGGTTGGGGTCGAGTCCACCGTGTGCGCGCTGACGGAAAGGCAAGCGGTGATTCTGCGCCCCGGTGGAGTTGCTGTCGAAGCCATCGAAGCTCTCATCGGCCCAGTCGCCTTAGCGTCCCCGACACAGGCTGATGCGCGGTCTCCTGGAACTTTACTGTCTCATTATGCTCCGCATGTGAGACTACGATTGCTCGCCCCTGGCGAGCCCATCCCTCATGCAGATGAGCGTACGCGCTGTGGCCTGGTGCTCTTCCAACCGCGCTCGCACGGTGCTGGTTACGCAGTGACGGAAGTCCTCTCCCAGGATGGGAATCTGACGGAAGCCGCCGCGAATCTTTTTGCGGCGCTCCGTCGTCTTGATGCGGCTGGACTTGATGCCGTGATTGTCGAGCCTGTTCCTGAGCAAGGACTTGGCCGGGCCATCATGGACCGGCTGCGGCGGGCGGCGGCGCGCTGAGCGGGAGCGCGGCAGTGTGTAATCGCGGCATTCTTTCCTCTCTCTGTCACGAAGCCGGACACTGGTCGCTGGTTTTGTAGCGGTCTGGACACTGTGGAGCCGCGGGGGTGTAGTTGCCCTGTACGCACTCATCTTGTCCGGGCTTTGGCTTCCCGAAGGATTTCTCATTCGGTGCGGGGCAGACGACCTGCACGTTCTGCATCATGCCACGATCTTCATGGCCCAGGATGTGGCAGTGCAGCACGAATTCGCCGGTAAAGTTGGTGGGTTGCTGACGGATCCGCGTGTACCCAGGGCTGGTGCCCGGCGCACAGCAGACGCAGACCGACGCCTTGTTTGCTACCGTTGTGACCCAGTCGCCTTTCCACTGCAACTTCGTACTGATGCCGCTGCAAACCTTCGGGCATTTATCCAGGGCATCGTTTTGGTCCCAGATTGGACCCGCCGCGACGTTCCAACATTGTCCCAGGCTGGCCAGGGCGATCGTATCCTCCCATATCGGGGAGGCATACTTTTGTACCGCAACCGGGGTACTCGGGGTGCTACTGGTGTCCATGAACCCCTGTTCCGCCATCTGATGGGGGTTGGTGTGAATATGGAACGGGTGCTGCGGCGTGGAGTCATTGGTAATGAGCCATTCATAGGCGCTCCCCAGGGTCATCGTCTGGTTGGCGCAATTGGGGCAGTACTGCACGTTATCAATATAGAAATTATTGCGCGGATTCAGTGGCTCTGTCGGTTTCCCATCGGGCCCCGTCATGCTGAACGCTACCGGGTGCGCGGAAGCCTGAGGAGGAATAGTCGCCAGGAAGCCCGGCAAGAGCGGCAACTGCGTAGGGAACTTCATCTCGGGGGCCGAACTGGGATCAACGCACACCGTCAGCAGCTCAGTGGGGGCCGAGGCCCGGAGCGGGCGACGCTGACGAACGGCCTCAGGCACCGCACCGACCGAAACCTGTTTATTCTCATAACATTGCCGTTTGGTGACTGTGGGCGCTTTGACCAGATAATCGACGCGGTTTCCGGGCGCCAGGTTGGCATTCGTCAGGATCTGCGCCGCCTGCCCCGGAACGAACCAGGCCGTACTGAGCAGTGGCTGCGCTGTATAGTTCTCCGGCGAGAACTGAACGCCGTCCTGGGCGATCTGTTTGACCTCAAACCCCGGCTCAAAGCCAATCTTGAGTAAGCCGCCGATTTGCACCATGGAATTGACGAAGCGCCACCGCTGGATTTCCCCCGACCGCATGGTGACCACCGGATTGATCTGGCCATTGACGAGGGTCGGCGCGCTGAAGGCAGGCGTGTTACTCGTCACCTGACAAGTACATCCACCCGTGGCATTCGATGGACATTGCGCGGGATTGGTGGGGTCACTGGGGGTGCTGGTGAAGCCGACTGGGGGAGTTGCGTTAAAGAAGTTCACCTCCTGAGCGATCTGCTGGATGACCATCACGCGATCGGTGAGGCCACCGGGGAATTGGCTCTTCAGCCAGTCGTCGAAAGGGCCTGTGATAAGGAAGGTGCCCGCCATCCCGTTCAGGACCTGCAGCGTGGTCGAGCCGTGCTTATGAGGATGGTACCAGTGCGTGCCTTCAGCTTGGCTGTAGGGGAGGGGATCAAGCGCGTACTGGTAACTCCCGACGGCATTGTAATTGTCCTTGGAGATACCCTGCGAGCCTTCAGGATACAGATTGAGGAGAACAAAGTCTTGATGAAACTGCGGGGAAACATGGAAGCCGTGGTAGTGGAAGTTGGTCACATTGTCGCCATGGAAGCACGCCGGCATTTGCGTCGGCAACGACGGAAACGAGGTGGCGTCACAGGTCTCACCCGATTTTATTGTCACAGGTTTACTGACATCACGGATCGGGTTACAGGCGTGGCTGGCATGGCCCGAGGCGTCGACGGGGAGCTTATTGACAAGGGTCATTTTGAAGATGTCCCCATCCGTCTTGCCCTCCGCGCTCTTGCGTAACTGGAACGTCGGCCCAGGGATCTGCGGGTTGAGGACCGGTCGCTTCTGCCCATCGCAATACTGCCAGCCGTCGCCGGGGGTGAGACTATAGGCTCGTATAAGCATCTTTGTCCCGTCGGCGCGCGTGTAGGGGACACTCTGGATCTGGAGAGTCACATCAAGAACATTCGTGTCTGACTTCTTGACTGGGCAGAGGCGCGGGGGCTCGGTAAACGGGGGGCCGGTCTGCGCCCACGCGGCGGGACCGCTAACTATCAGCAGTAAGAGCGCGATAAGACCGGCGCGCGGGCGGAAAACCGCGCGCTGCCGACGGCTATGGGTGTCGAGAGAAAACTGCTGGTTTGTAATCATACTGAATATCCTTTCTCGCGGAGGATAGAGCCCTCAAGCCGTAAAACCTGTTGGGGCTTATAACTGGGTTGATGAGGATTGTCAAAAACGTCAGCGTTCAGCCGTCAGGCAGACAAGAAAATCTAGAAGATGTTGTTCAATTTCTCATGCGCGCCAGAGATACCAGGGTGGGTATCTCCTTTTTTTGCCGAAAGCTGAAAGCTGACGGCTGACCCCTGACAGCGGAATTAGGGGACTTGACCCCTAGCGTCCGACAGGTAGAACGTCAGGCATGTTACAGGATGGCAACCCGCGACCTGCTGAAGGAGGGCACGCGGCCGAGATGCTCCAGCACGGATGGTCGGCGCTCCGG
>JANMSE010000575.1:0-2179 GCA_031389045.1 Deltaproteobacteria bacterium
TTTGTTTCTTCGAGGAACCTTACATTATGAAAATTCTTGTTGCGGAAACTGCGGGCTTTTGTTGGGGCGTGCGCCGAGCGCTCGATCAAGCCGTTGACCTCGCCAAAAAAATTGACGGTCCGGTGCAAACCTTCGGTCCGCTCATTCATAACGCTCAAGTCATGGAAGAACTCACGGAACAGAATATCCACCCGGTCGAGCAGGTCGCCGACATTCGCGGAGGAACCGTTCTTGTCCGTGCTCACGGTGTCCGTCCAGAAATGTTTGACCAACTCCGGGCAACGGGCGCGGAGGTCTATGACGCCACCTGCCCGCTCGTACGGAAAGTGCAAAAGATCATCACCAAATATGGCGACGATGGCTATGATGTCGTCATTGTCGGCGACGATCATCATGCCGAGGTAGCCGGGTTACGTGGGTACACAAAACAGCGATGCTTCGTCGTCGCCGATGAGAAAGAGGCGGCGCGGCTCCCTGAATTTGACCGCGTCTGTGTCGTGTCGCAAACAACCCAAAATGACGACACCTTCGCGCGTACGGTCGAGGTTATCAAAAACAAAGCGCGGGTCATTCGCGCGACCAATACCGTCTGCGAACCAACCCGTGACCATCAGCGCGAGACGATTGATTTAGCGAAGCAAGTCGACTTGATGGTGGTGGTTGGAGGGCGACATAGCGCCAACACCTGCCGGTTAGCGGACCTCGCGGCCCAGGAAGGGGCACGGGTGCTCCATATCGAAACGGACGCGGAGTTACAGAAAGGGCACTTTGAGCAGTGCGCGACGGTGGGGGTCACTGCTGGTGCGTCCACCCCGGAGTGGATGATTAATCGCGTCGTGACCAAGCTTGAGGCATTCAACCCTGAGACCACCAGCCGGCTCACCACTTGGCTCAATCATGGGTTGGGGGTCCTAGTCGCCAGTAACGTCTATGTCGGATTGGGGGCCGCGTCACTCACCTTGGCGGCGAGTTTGTTGTTGCAACCAGCGGTTGGGCGTGAGCAATTGTGGCCACTCTTAGGAACAGCGGGGCTCTTTATTCTGGCGATGCACACGGTCAACCGCTATCAAGAACGGTCGCACTACAGTGGGTGGGGCACGTTCTCGCCGCGCAGTTTTCAGCGATTCCAGCAGATCATGTTGTGGATTGGCGTGCTCGCACTCACCGGCGCATTGGGCATCGCGGCGGCTCTTGGGTGGACTGAATTCCTGGCGCTGGCCGCTTTTGGCCTCTTTGGCGCACTCTACAATGTCAAACTCGTCCCACTCCCATGGGCACGTCACATCATGGGGATTCGTCGCATCAAGGACCTCCCTGCGTCGCGGGATATTGCCACTGCATTAGGGTGGACAGTAGCCACCGCCCTTGTGCCGTTGCTGACCATCGGCGCGTCTTCTTCTTTGCGAGCAACAGGAGTCCTGGGCTTTGTCTTTGTACTCGTTTTTCTGCGTTCGGCGTTGATTGGGGTGCGCGATGTGCAAGGCGACAAGATCATGGGCATGGAAACGATCTTTAAGGTCGTCGGCAAACGGCGGACGAAAGCTGTTCTCATCAGTGCGGTGGCAACGCTGTCTGTCCTATTATTGGGCCTAACCTTGCCCTGGCGTTCCCTCCCGTTGGCTGCTCTGTTGTTCCTTGTCGTACCCTACATTTGTACGGTCTGTGTCTCGTATCACCGGCGGCTATTGCCGAAAGGAGCGGCGGGAGAGATTCTCGTGGACGGCCAGTTCCTGCTTGCTGGAGTGCTCGCCCTGGCTTGGCATCTGTGGCGGTGAAAAAGTCCAAGGTCCAAAGTCGAAGGTCCAAAGCCCAAAGTTCTCAATCCTTGATTTACACCGGCGGGACCGAGACTTGGGATTTCATCGGCTCCTGCGAGTCCGGGCTCCCTTTGAACCACGAACGGATCGCCTGATATCCACGCTTTGCAAGCTGAATGATTTTCGGCAGCATCCAGACCGCCACCGCGCAAAAAACGAGCACAAAGAGAATCATCAGCAACGGATAATTGAAAATCGCCCACAGTCCGGCGAACACACTGAGATCTTCCGCGACACTGGCGGTCCAATTACTGAACGGTTCGGGGCTCGTGTTAATCGCGAGTCGAGTGACCATTTTCGTCCCGTGAGCAGCCGTTGCCACCGCACCACCCGCAAGTATCGCAACGAGTTGCAGGGCTGGG
>JANMSE010000612.1:0-1516 GCA_031389045.1 Deltaproteobacteria bacterium
AGTTGATCGAGGAACTGGTGCTGCGCGGCGGCGGCCGCGGCCTGTTCCACGGCTGCGCGGCGGGTGACAGCGCGATGGCCGTGGTGCTTGAGGTGGGTGACGCGAGTAGTTGATCTTGACCAAACGTCACGACGCATGAATATTTCAAATTTGCACTTGAAGAAGACGCAGAACTGAAGTTCCCATGGGTTCACGCGTGGCGTCCGAAGGAGGATCCAGATGTGGATACCATTCATGGCGAATACCTGCAATGCTTCCTCGATAGCCAGCAGGCCCATCACGATTGACCCTCTCGCCGGTGCGGGCGTGGGCAACGTTGGCGGTAGCACTGGCACGACGGCGGAGGGCCAGTTAAAGTTGACTGGTTGGGGCGTTTGGTACGCCTCAAGGCAGTGTGCTAACCTCGCGTCAAGATGCCTTTGTTGGTGCAAAATAACGCCATGTCGTCCGCGTCCAATCCAAACGGTTTGTATTTCAAGGCCGCCCCCGTTGTCGAGGTGGCTTGCGGCATTCGGTTTGCGCGTTTGACATGACCATCGGTGACGAAATCGTTTCATGGATCGACGCCCGCCCGGGAGCGCTTTCCGAACTCGATGCCAAGCGCGGTGAAGATTTGGATTTCCTGATGGTGACGGAGGCGATTCGGAAAACTCAGATCATTCCGGAGCGTCAGGCGCTAACCGACCGGCTGGGCGAGATGCTGGCCGACTTTAAGGCCGACTACGATGGCAAATCGCTGGTCGCCGACTCGTTGCGCGGCCTGTTTGCGTTCTTGAGGGAAAACACGCCGGTCCGACTGCCAAAGCTCACCGCGACGCCGCAAGGGAATCTTTATGCAAAGTGGAGCCGGAGTCAGCGTGACTTCGCGAGCATCGAGTTTCTGCCCTCGGGGGATGCGCGATACGTGGTTTTCAAACCGAACCCCCTTCATCAGGGTCAGACCGTCAAGCGTTCAGGCTTCGTGACCAACGACTGTCTGCTATCCGAGATTGGCGATAGCGGCTACTTCACCCTCGTCTAGCCGTGTTCAGCGACCCGGTACCCGATTCTGATCACATTTCCCGCCTCTGTATGCCGAGTCATCTTGACGACGGCAAGCCGGCAGCCACAGCATTCAAGCTGCGGGCTGGCGAGAATTTTCTCTCAGTGAACTGGCTGGAGTATCTGGCGCTGCCCGAACGAACTTCGGCAATTTCGGAAATTCGACGGGTGCTCAATACCAAGCTCAAGGTTGCGGCCCGCGCGAAAATCGCGGTGCTCAACGTCAGCGCCTTGTGTGATGCTGTACGGACCTCGACCGGTACGTCGCTGCGGGTACTCCATGAGCCGGCGCTTGATGATCCATCGCATAGTGGTATTCATGGCATTCCCATGGACGATAACTTGATTGCCGAGGAAATGGCGCTGGCAGTTCTGGAAGTCCATCCCGCGAAGGCCTGAAACGACTTCCGCGCCTCGCATTCAAGCCTGAACTATCAGGCAAATTGCAGTTCAAACACTGCTCACGCGGGAGGGG
>JANMSE010000621.1:0-4057 GCA_031389045.1 Deltaproteobacteria bacterium
CCCAGCCCCTAAATGGTTTCCGACTCCCGAAACCGACTGACATCGTCCCACGAGTAGCCGAGCAGTTCGGTGAGAATCATTTCGGTGTGTTCGCCGAATTCCGGGGCCGCGCCGCGCGGGTCCGCTGGAGTTTCACTTAACCGCAGTGGGAATCCCACCAGTTTGGTTTTTCCAATGCGCGGATGATCGTAGTCCACGAGATACTCGTTGGCGAGCATTTGCTCGTCGCGCATGAGATCGTCAATCGAGTTGACGACCGTATAGATGAAGTCGCCCCCTTTCTTGAGCGCGTTCATCCAATAGTCGCGTGACTGTGAGGCAAATGCCTTGTCGAGAATGGGAATGAGTTGGCTGGCGTTTTCCGCCCGCTTGGCCATGGTGTCGAAGCGCGCGTCCGTCGCGACCTCGGCGACCCCCAGGACTTTGCAGAAATCCTTCCAGTAACGGTCCTGTTGCGCCATCGCCAAGCAAATCCACTTGCCATCGCCACACTGATAATGATTCCACAACGGGCTCGGCGCGGCGGCTCGTGGCATCCGTCGGAACTCTTTCCCCAAGATCGCTTTGCAGGACACGTTCAAGCCTTGCAACGCGGTCATGCTGCCCAGATGCGAGCTATCGACCTGCTGACCGATCCCGTATTTATCGCGCGCGATCAGGGCCGCGAGAATGCCATACGACAGCATGATGGCCCCCATCTGGTCCGCGATACCGCCGGTGATGTTGAGTGGCGGCATATCCGGCTCACCAGCGACCGTCATGATGCCTGACCGCGCCAAGCCCATGTAGTCGAACGAGGGCTCAGCCGAATCCGGTCCGTCGGGGCCATAGCCAGTCGCGCTGGCATAGATGATCTTGGGATTACGTTGCTTGAATTTCTCGTATCCCAGCCCCAGCCGGTCGGCGACGCCTTTACGGAAGTTCTGGACAAACACGTCGGATTTCTCGACTAGCTTGTAGACGATTTCCAACGCTTCGGGCTTTTTGAGATCAAGCGTGAGGCTTTGTTTGTGGCGATTGTTCGCCTCGAAGTAGAAATTGGGACCGCTGGTGGCACCGACCATCGCGCCAGCGATGCTGAGCACGCCGCGGCCTGGGTCTCCCCCGACCCGTTCTTCGAGCTTAATCACTTCAGCGCCGAGGTCCGCGAGCATCATGGTGGACACTGGCCCTTGCTGCCATATCGTCCAGTCGATCACACGAATACCGTCGAGTGGTTTTGGCATGGTGGCTTCCTCCTTTGTCGTACAAGACCGAGGACCGGAGACCGGGGACCGAGGGCTGAGTTTTCCTCGGCCTTGTTCTTTTCTCCCAAATCCGCAGTCCTAGATGATTTCCTGTTCCTTCATTCTGCCGATGTCTTCCCACGAGTAGCCCAGCATGTCCACGAGAATCTGCTCGGTATGCTCGCCGAATTCGGGAGCCGCGCCACGGGGATCACCTGGAGTTTTGCTCAGACGGACTGGCATGCCCATGACCTTGATGGGTCCCCAGGTCGGGTGGTCATACGGCACGACGTAGTTATTCGCGACCATTTGCGGATCGTCTGGCAGATCGTTGATCGAATTGACGAGCGTGTAGATGAAGTCGCCGCCATTTTTCAGCATCGCCATCCATTCATCGCGTGTTTTCGAGGCGAAGCGTTGATCGAGGGCGCTGATGAGTTCCTCGCTGTTCTTGCCCCGGATCGCCATGGTGGCGAACTTCGGGTCTTTTTCTAGGTTTTGGATGCCGAGCGCCTTGCAGAAGTCTGGCCAGTAGCGGTCGGCTTGGATCATCGCCAGGCAAATCCATTTCCCGTCGCTACACTTATAGTGATTCCACAGCGGATTGGGAGCTTTGGTGCGGTGCGAGCGGCGGAATTCCTTGCCGAGCGTCAAGCGGCTCGACAGGTTCAAGCCCTGCAAGGCCATCATGCTGCCCAGATGCGACGAATCGACCTCTTGTCCAATACCAAGCCGCTCCCGTGTAAAGAGCGCGGTCATAATGCCGTAGGCCAGCATGATCGCGCCCATTTGGTCGGCGATTCCACCGGTGATGCTGAGCGGGTCCATATCTGGTTCGCCGACGGCATTCATAATGCCAGAGCGCGCGAGCCCCATGTAATCGAAGGAAGGTTCGCCGGAATCTGGTCCCTCCGGCCCGTAGCCAGTCGCGCTGGCGTAGATGAGTTTGGGATTATGCTGCGCAAGCGTTTGATAGCCGAGGCCGAGTTTGCCCGCGACACCCTTGCGAAAGTTCTGCACGAAGACATCGGACTGCGCGACCAGTTTGTAGACGATCTCTTTCGCTTCAGGGGTTTTGAGATTGAGCGTGAGGCTCTTCTTGTGACGGTTGTTCACCTCGAAATAGTAATTGCGTTGCCCGGCCGTGCTCGTTGACGCCCCCCCGATACTCATAACGCCGCGACCGGGGTCCCCACCGACGCGCTCCTCGATTTTAATAACCTCGGCCCCGAGGTCGCCGAGCATCATGGTTGAGACTGGTCCTTGTTGCCAAATCGTCCAGTCCAGCACCCGAATCCCCTCTAATGGCAATGGCATAGTGCACCCCTCCTTAAACGTGACAGTGTTCGTCCGTGATTTGGTGCGGACTGTAGCACAGGGCAATTGGAGTGAGTAGAGGTGAAGACCTGGGAGACATCACGACACCCGCGCGCGCCGCTGTCCCTTGCCCCTTATGAGGGCATGCGCTATGGGAAGCCATTCTAAAATTGTGAGGAACGGAGCAGGAACGCTTATGGACGGGATGCGGATTGACTTTCACACCCATACCACGCGCGGAAGCGCGGACAGCAACATGGACCCCTTCGCGATGATCGACCAAGCGCAAAAGATCGGGCTCGAAGGCTTGTGCATTACCGAGCACGACAATGCGTGGGACGACACCAAGATTGACGACTACGCCCGCGAGCACGGGGTGACGATTTTTCGTGGTATCGAAGTGACCACCGAATGGGGCCACGTGGGGGCGTTCGGGCTCAAGCAATATATTGGTGGCATCTATAAGGTGAAACAACTCCGCAAGGTGATTGATGATGTCGGGGGCTTTCTCATCGCTAATCATCCGTTTCGCTACAAGCTCGACCCGCGTTTTCAGTTCATCCACAAGACGCCAGCGATTGACGCGAACGATCCCGTCTCCGGCTACCAAGCGCTCGAAGTGTTGCAGTACATTGATGAGATCGAGGTCATCAACGGCGCGTGCTCGGAACAAGAGAATCTCTATGCGCATGCGGTGGCCCAGCACCTTGGCAAGAAAGGGGTAGGGGGGAGTGACAGCCACTCGCATCCGTCGGTCGGCTGCGCGGTCACCGTGCTGGAACGCACCGTTTCCACCGTTCAGGAATTAGTCGGGGAACTACGCGCCGGTCGCTATGCACCTGGCCAGGGGTTGCATGTTGGACAGATGCGGATGTTTCCGTGAGATACCCCCATGCCTATAGCGAAAGCCCTGACAATAGCCGGTTCCGATAGCGGCGGCGGTGCTGGGATTCAAGCGGATCTCAAGACCTTCATGGCGCTTGATGTCTACGGCACCAGCGTCATCACGGCGGTGACCGCGCAGAATACTCTAGGCGTCCAAGGTGTCGTCGAGTTACCGCCTGAGTTCGTCGCCCAACAACTTGATAGCGTGCTCTCCGATATTGGCGCGCACGCGGCCAAAACCGGCATGCTCTCCTCGATTCCGCTAGTCCAGGCGGTGAGTAGAAAAATTCAGGAATACGGGGTGCGTCAGCTTGTGGTTGATCCAGTGATGGTGGCCAAAGGCGGGCATCCGCTGCTCCGCGAAGAAGCGCGCAAGGTCCTCGCGGAAACTTTGCTCCCGCTCGCATTGGTGGTGACTCCCAATCTGCACGAGGCTGGCCTGCTCGCGAACATGGAAGTGCACGACCGCCCCAGCATGGAAGAAGCCGCTCGTCGCATCAAGGCGTTGGGACCCGCGTATGTCGTCGTCAAAGGCGGCCATTTGGAAGAGGAAGCCTGTGACTTGTTGTATGACGGCAGTGGATTTCGCGCGTATGTGTCGGCGAAGTTTGATACGGTCTGCACCCACG
>JANMSE010000691.1:0-5523 GCA_031389045.1 Deltaproteobacteria bacterium
ACGCAGCTCATGCAAGACGCTGAAGTCTCGGGTGTGGCCTATCAGCACGGGACGCTGCACGGGACGGAAATCCGCGCATATCTCTTAGAGAAATGGCACCGCACCTGTGCCTATTGCCAGAAAAAAAATGTGCCTCTGCAAGTCGAGCATATCCAACCGCAGGCGCGTGGCGGCTCGGATCGGGTCTCAAACCTCACACTGGCGTGCCCGCCGTGTAATCAAAAGAAGGGCAGTCAGACCGCCGCCGAGTTTGGCTTTCCGCTTGTTCAGGGACAGGCGCAAGTCCCCCTGCAAGATGCCGCCGCCGTGAATACGACGCGCTGGGCGCTCTATCAACGGCTGTGTGACACCAGTCTGCCCGTCGAAGTCGGGACGGGCGGCAGAACGAAATATAACCGGACACGGCTCGGCGTGTCCAAAAGCCATTGGGGAGACGCGGCCTGTGTGGGTGCGTCCACCCCTGACACCCTCAATGTGAGCGGCATTCAGCCACTGCTGATCCGTGCGATGGGACACGGCACCCGGCAGATGTGTCGACCGGACAAACACGGCTTCCCCATCCAACACCGGACGCGCCACAAGCAGCACTTCGGGATGCAGACCGGCGACGTGGTGCGAGCAGTCGTGCCAAAGGGCAAGTACGTGGGCACCTGGGTGAGTCGTGTCGTCGTGCGAGCCACGGGCGTCTTTGACATCCGCACGACGCTGGGAAAGGCGAGCGTTCACCAGAAATACTGCACGCGGCTCTTGGCCGCTGATGGGTATGCGTATGTCTAAGAACAAAGACCCCCCCACCGTGTGCTGTCTCATGCGCGCGGGTCAATCCGCTCAGAGACGTGCCCTCAGACTCCGGCCCTCCGCGGGCCTGCGCTTTTCGGGCACTAGGCAAAACGGGCTCACCCTCGTTCGCGAATCCGTTTTGGAGGCATTATGAAAGAATTTCAGACCATTCTGTATGAGAACCCGGCCCAACATGTCGCGCGGATTGTGTTGAACCGTCCAGAAACCCGCAACTCGCAAGATACGCGTTTGCTCTATGAATTAAATGACGCTTTCGATCTTGCCGCCCAAGATGACACGGTCAAAGTCATTATCCTGGCCGCCAATGGTCCCCACTTTTCCGCTGGGCATGACCTGCGTGAGCAGAACTCCTATCAAAAGATGTCCGAATTCGAAACGGTTGGCACCTGGTGCGGGTTTACGTGTGCTGGGGCCGAAGCGCAGATGGCCCGCGAGAAGGAAATTTACATCGGCTTTAGCGAACGGTGGCGGAACGTCCCGAAACCAACGATTGCCGCCGTGCAAGGGCGCTGTGTCGCTGGCGGTCTCATGTTGGTGTGGCCGTGTGACATCATCATTGCCAGTGATGACGCGCAGTTCAGTGATCCAGTGGTGAGCTTCGGCATCGGCGGTGTGGAGTTCTTTCAGCATCCGTGGGAAGTCGGCGTGCGCAAGGCAAAGGAAATGTTGTTCACCTCTGACTTTCTCTCAGCAGAAGAAGCGAAGCAGCTTGGCATGGTCAATCAGATCGTCCCGAAAGAGAAGTTACAAGACGCCGCACTGGAGATGGCCGCCAAGATTACCAAGAAGTCACTGTTTGCGCTCAAACTCACCAAAGAAGCCGTCAACGTCGCGCAGGATGTTCAGGGCCGTGCGCAAGCGATGCAAACCTCTTTCGCGTTGCATCAGCTTGCCCACACCCACTGGTCGAAACTGTACAACATGTTGATCGACCCCACTGGCTTGCCGCCGGAAACGCAGAAAGCATTGGGGATGAAGATTGAGAAGAAGTAGAACTCGCATGAACGGGTTCTGAATTCCCTCTCCCGGATGGGCAATGGCATTAAGTTAAGGGGGAGACTGTCATTGCGAGGAGTCGGACGACGAAGCAATCTCCAACAAAACAAAGATTGCTTCGCTGCTCGCAATGACACGGTGGCTTCACTTAATGCCATTGCGCTATAGGGGGAAGAACGAACCGGAGAATCGGAGAATGAGAGAACCGGTGACAAAAAGAAAACTTTTCCTTGCTTCATTCACCCATTCACCCATTCCCCCCATCGCCCATTCCCCGTTTCCTGTTCCCCTCATGGCTGGAAGCCTATGGAGCAAGCCGCCATAACTCAGCGCCCTGTACGCCATTATCCGCCGCAAAATACAGCACCCCGTTGACGTTGGTGAGGAAAGAAGGATTAGAGCCTAGAACGCCGGGCCGGATGCCCTTGACCAGGACCGTGCCCGCCGCCGTCCCGGTACTGCGCCATAACTCCTGGCCGTTGACGCCATTATCCGCCGCAAAATACAGCACCCCGTTGACGTTGGTGAGGGCGGAAGGACCAGAGCCCACACTGCCGGGCCGGATGTCCTTGACCAGGACTGTGCCCGCCGCCGTCCCGGTACTGCGCCATAACTCCTCGCCGGTGACGCCGGTATTCGCCACAAAATACACAACGTTTCCAATGGCGACGAACTCGCGAAGAGAGGAACTCGCAGGAAGGAGGTTGATGTCCTTGACCAGCGTTGGCTGTGCTCCGACTGGCGGTGTCCAGAGGACAAAGATGAGGAGAGAGAGGTTCAGGAGAGTGCGGCAACGTGCAGGTAGCATCAGGTTCCTCCAGAGTCGACAGTGAGAAGGTTAAGGTGGCGAGCGGGAGACCCCTTATACAGAGGAGCTGCGCAGTGTCAAGGCTTTGTAAGTGTTCAGCTATCAGCTTGTAGTCAGCCAGACAAGAAAACACAGCAGCGTAGCCTGGCTGAAGCGTAGCGCAATCCAGGAAGGGGAATCCCGGATTACATCCAGGCTACGGCGCTGAAGTTTGCCCGTACAGCCATCGGTCGTGATCCTTTCCGGTCGCCTGAGCATCTCGCCCTATGCCGGCAATTGCTTGAAGTCCTTTGCCGCGAGTTAAGGGTGATTGTGGGCGGAGTTGCGCGGTGAGCAGCCGACGAATCATGGCGGAAAGGCTTTCCCCCTGACTCTCCGCCAAGTCCTTTACCGCGCCATACCGCCAATCCTCCAACAACACTTGCGTCCAAGGAACGAAACGATGAAACGGAGAGCGGGAAAATCGGTGACCCTGAGAACGAATCGGAGAACCGGGGAGTGGGAGAATCAGTGACAAGAAGAAGATTTTTTCTTGCTTCATTCTCCGATTCACCGTTTCGCCGGTTCCTGTTGTCAAGGCTCCCCCATGTTTGGGTCACCCATGTTTGGGTCACCCCCGTCGTCCTAGTGCTGCGATGATTTTTTATCGAGCACTTCACTGTGGATGTCGCGCGTAAGATCAAGCGCCCGCACCGTGATGGCCTGCATATCGAGTAACATTTGCCCCAGTGTCTTCTGCCCATCAAGCAGCGTCTTCTGCCCATCGTGCAGCGTCTTCTGCCCATCGTGCAGCGTCTTCTGCCCATCGTGCAGCACCTTCTGCCCATCAAGCAGCACCTTCTGCCCATCGTGCAGCACCTTCTGCCCATCGTGCAGTGTCTTCTGCCCATCACGTATGGAGTCATGCAGCGCCGCCAGCGCCTTGAGGGTAGCCCGGCTTTGCCGCTCCCCTCGCTCGTCAGCACGCCTGAGATAGTCCAGCATCTGGACCTGTCCTTCTTGGATGATTTTTACGAGTTTATCGGTCGATGATGTGGCCATACCCTGCTCCTTCGGATGGATGCGATTTTTTGCCTAAGAGTAGCGACTCTACTGACGGAGTTTTCAATGTATTATCTTGAAACAATCGCAGTCAATATCGTGAGCAAATAAACAGGGGCGGTGACCTCACATTCTCGCGCGCCTCTCAATAATTGCAGCTAAAAGACCAGAGCCGAGAAGGAACGAATCGGCGAATCGGAGAGTGGGAGAAGGACGTGGCCTGGAGTGAGACCTTGCGCCATGACGCTAGACCGCTGTCCGTTCGTCACCCTGCCACGGTTGAATACCTCTGATGGCGCGGCCCGCGGCGTCTTCGGCGCACTGAATGTCGTAGTGCATTTGCAGGTTCAGCCAACTCTGCACGTCGGTCTTGAAAAACCGTGCCAGCCGGAGCGCCGTGTCGGCGCTGATGCCACGCCGCTCCCGCACGATCTCATTGATACGGGCGGGCGTCACGTCCAGCGCACGCGCCAGCGCGTTGCTGGACAGGCCCCGCGGCTTCATGAACTCCTCGCGTAGGATCTCGCCGGGGTGGATGGGGGGCAGCTTTTTGCTCATGGCCGTTCTCCGTCAGTGATAGTCCACAATCTCCACGTCTTTCGGGCCTTGCACCGTCCATACGAAGCACACGCGAAACTGATCATTGACGCGTATGCTGTGTTGCCCGGCGCGGTCGCCTCTCAAGGCTTCCAGTCGATTGCCCGGAGGTGCTCGAAGGAAGTCCAGTGTAGCGGCAGCATTCAACTGAACCAGCTTGCGCCGCGCTACCGCTTCAATGTTCACGAATCGCTTCACCCGTTTCCGGTTGAACAGGGCCCGCGTGTCGGAGCATTTGAAGGATTGAATCACCGCAGTCTCGTATAGCGCTCGACCACAAAGGCCGCCAGTGCGGCGGTATATCTCGCGTCAGCCGCGTAGCCTGGATGGAGGATAACGCAATCCAAGAAGGGGAATCCCGGATTGCATCCGGGCTACGGCGCTGAAGTTTTCCCGTACAGCCATCGGTCGTGATCCTTTCCGGTCGCCTGAGAATCTTGCCCTATGCCGGCAATTGCTTGAAGTCCTTTGCCGCGAGTTGAGGGTGATTGTGGGCGGAGTTGCGCGGTGAGCAGCCGACGAATCATGGCGGAAAGGCTTTCCCCCTGACTCTCCGCAAGGTCTTTCAACGCGCCACACTGCCAATCCTCCAACAACACTTGCGTCCGATGATAAGAGGCCATAAGAGTATTCCCCTCGTGTATGAGGAAAAACATAATGACTTCCCGACAACCCCGGTACAGTAAAGAAGAATTCGCTCGACGTGGCGATGATATGTACGAACACACGATACGCCCACATCTTGCTGGGGAGGACGAAGGAAAGTTCGTGATGATCGATATTGAAACAGGAGCATACGAGATAGATATCGACGAAATGGTCGCCTCCGATCGTCTTCTGGCTCGTTGTCCAGAGGCCCAGGTGTGGATGACACGCGTGGGCTCGCGCTATGTGCGGCGCTTTGGCTCGTATCATTCACTGGAGCTGGTGTGATTACTGGCAATGTCAATGTGTATCGTGAAGCGATCATCCACCTCACTGTCCATGGATCGCAGAGTCAAACGCAGGAAATTGAAGCGATTATCGACACAGGATTTGATGGTTTCCTCACTCTTCCTCCTACTCTCATTGACTCCCTTGTCCTGCCTTGGCGCAGACGCGGACGCGCGATGCTCGCGGACGGAAGTGAAAGTCTCTTCGACGTATATGAAGCAACGGTTATTTGGGACGGGACGCCACGGCGGATCGCCGTCGATTCCGTCGAAGTTGCCCCACTTGTCGGCATGGCCCTACTCAACGGCCATGAAGTGACAATCCAGGCAGTAAGGGGGAAACGTGGT
>JANMSE010000003.1:0-6620 GCA_031389045.1 Deltaproteobacteria bacterium
CGGCGTGGCAATCTCCCAGATTCGCCGCTACGAAGCTGACAAGTCCTCGCCCACGCTTGACGTGCTCATGCGCTTGGCCACAGCGTTAGGCGTGTCGATTGATGCGCTCGCCTTTGACGCCACGACCGGCGTGGCGAGCAGGACGCTGTTGGATCGGGAGTTATTAGAGCAGTTCGAGGCGGTGTCACGCTTGGAGCACGATGACCGCGCGGACGTCAAGAAGTTATTGGAGGGGTTGATTGTGAAACATCAGGTCGAGCAGGTTATGAAACCCACGATTGAGCAGTCCTGGGCCCAGCGCTTTCGCGCCATCACCGAGAAGCTCGCGCAGGGAACCAAGGGGATGAAGCAACACCAGATCGAGCAGATCATTGAGGAGGCGGTGACGGCGGGGCGAGGCAAACGCCATACCCGCTCTTAAGGCGGTGCTTGATACCAATGTCTTGATCCAGTTAGCCTTTGCCCAGCGCAGCGTCGCCACGACGCTGCGCGAGCAGCTCGTGGACGAAGCCTTTACGCTGGTCACCGCCGCCGATCTCTTAGCGGAACTCTATCGGGTGTTGCACTACCCCCGGATTCGCCAGCGCTTTCATCCGACCGAGGACGATATTCTTGAGTTTATCGGCATCCTGCTGGAACGGGCGCTGATGGTGCCGGGTCGCTATCACGTCTAGAAAGTCGCGCTTGATCCGACCGATGATATGTTCCTCGCCGCTGCCCTCGAAGACCAGGCCGACTATGTTGTCTCCCGTGACCCCCATCTCCTCAGCCTTAAGCACTTCCACACCATTCAGATCGTCGAGCCGCCCGCGTTTGTCAACGCCGTGCGCCAGACGATGAAGAACAAAGCGTGAGAAGAACCCCGGATGCCGCGTGGCGACATCCGGGCTACGGCACTACGGTACTTAAAGACGGGCTAGATACCTCACAACATTATCCAAAGTTGTAAATTCTTGCAGATTTATCTTCGCTCCACGCTGATCAGCGTATCTACTGACCCATGCAAAGAGGTGGTCTAGATGGTCGTCGTAAAACTCCCAGTGATCCAAAGGTTTTAATTCTTGGTCAAAGCGATCTGTGGGGCGCAACTTCTCTGCTGGCAAAGCAAGCAGCGCAGCGATCTCCTGCCAAAGACGGATAAACACTTCGTCTCTCAGGCCGTCCTCTTTGTAGTATCTTGAGAAGATAGCCTCTGATGTTAGCGGCTCACGATCAGCGAAAGGCTGCCTTCGTACTCGTCTCACGTACACTATTGAAACAAACGCAGCCGTACCGCCACAAACTCCGAGCAGCACCAGCACGGAGAATTTTACAAATCGGGGATCATCTGGACCGAACTGAAGAACAGCTAGGTATCCCAACAATACTAGGGCAACAGTGACGCCCATTATTCCGCTAAAAGTCAGCCTCACGTTTATGGCGCTCCATACAGGTTTTTATAAGTGTGCTCTAGTACACATTTACTCTCAACCAAGAAGAGCAGGTTCCCGTAGGTGATCCAGAACGGAGAGACAATCCTCCCTACCGTTCGTACACTAAACATGATTTTTCCACCCCCTACAAAATATCCTGCTGCGCTAGGTACTGTTGTCAGTTTACTTGACCCAAAGATTCCGGCGCGTACTCCTATCCAGTTCTTCCAAAAGGTCCCTCCAGCAAAAGTCAGACTCGCTTTCCCTAACGTATTAAGCGGGTCATTCTGTTCGATACATGTAGCTATATCATCGAAGGCGTCACGCCCATCCGGATCAATCGAATTATAGCAATTTTCAAGTGTCCGCGACCTCATATCCGCAGTGTGCGAACCAGCCGCGAATGTCGGACACGGTAACCGTGGCAAAGGCATCCACCAACGCCTGCAGTAAATCGTCAGGCGTGCGAGGTTTGAGCGCCCGCAGCCGCGTTTTCACTTTGGACCAGCAGAGCTCGATCGGATTGAGGTCGGGTGAGTAGGTGGGCAGAAATACGATCCCCGCGCCCCGGGCTGCAATCAGCTCCTCAATCTCGTCCTGCTTATGAATGGGGCAGGTATCCATCAAAACCAGCTCCCCCCGCTTGAGGGTCGGGGCGAGCAGCTCCTCAACAAAGAAGACCATGGTCTCGCCATCAATGGCCCCCGGCACGCTCAACCCGGTGCGGATGCCCGTGAGATCCAGCGCCCCGATGGTGGACACGTTCCCGCCTCGGTTGTCCGGCACGGTGTCGTAGACCCGGTGGCCGGGGGCGGCGCGGCCATACCGGCGCGTCATCGCTAAATTACTGCCCATTTCGTCGATAAAGATGCACTTGCGCAGGTCCAGGACCCGCATCAACTTGCGAAACTTCTTCCGGTGCTTCTCCACTCGTCCCGAGGAGACCAGGCTTTTTTTTTCCGGGGCAGTCCCAGGGCTTGCAGCGCGCGACACAGGGTGGGCAGGCTGACCTGCTTCCCCCGCGTCTCCAGCTGGGTTTGTAATTCGGCCAGCGTCACATCGGGCTGCTTGGCCACCGCCTCCCGCAGCAGGGCCCGCTCGGGCTCTTGCAACAGCGGCGTCGGACCTCCCCCGTGCCGCAGCGCCCGGTCCTCCCCCGCACGATGCAAGCGCAGCATCTTTTTGACAAACGTCAGGCCCACACTAAACACCCCGGCGATGTCCCCAATCGTCAGCTCCCCTTGTTCGACGGCGGCCACCACCCGACTTCGTAATTTTTGCGGATAGGCTTTCATAGCTCTCACTATAGCTGAGATCGCTTACACTTGAAAACCGCTATAATCGGATCATTAAACACGTACCCGTAGAGGTTCGGATCCAATGCTTCAAAGCGAATCGGGTCCTTCGCCGTCCACCTTCCCGTCTCCGGATCGTAATCTCTCACCCCGTGGCGGACCAAGCCGGTGTCGCGATCATAAATCCCCCCGGCGAACCCGAAGGGTTGGAAGTCGGGGTTGGTGTCAAGAATCACAGTGCCGAACTCATCGTAGTCCATCCGCTGCAGGACGGCCCCAGTAGCACTGTCCACCACGAGACGCGGGCTGCCCAGATGATCACTGATGATCCGGTACGTCACCCCGCTCTTCATCATATACTGCGGGATGTTGCCCGCCCCACAGCCACAGTAGACAAACCGTGAGACGAGATTGCCATTGCCATCGAGCTCGGCCACCGGCTCTAACTGATTCTCGTACAGGAAGCCTTGCACCAGCGTGCCGTTGCCTTGCTTGTCAGTCCCTAAAGCCTCTAATGCCGCAACGTCCCCTATTTCCCGTCCCTACGGCTATTGCTCCATATCGGAGACCCTGAACCCCTTTACCTACCGGGCTACGGCACTACGCGGACTTGGCTTCTTCCCTTACCATCAAGCCATGAGAAGCGAGAAACCGCTCGAAGATGACTTTAGCCCCTGGCTTCTCGTCAAAATAATCTTCGTAATCAAAATCAGGGCCGCTGAGTTCAGGTGGGTCAATGAAATACTCGTCGTTCGGGTAGTCTTTCCGAACCCACGATTCCGGAATCGTGGAATCAATAACGTCAAAGAGATATTTCGGATATAGAATAGGTTCGCTGGCCTCATTGAGGACACGAAAATGTTCGTCAGTAATCCCGATCACCTCATATACGTTGTTCGGTTCAAGATTCTGGTTGTCGAACTCATCCAAGATGTGATCGTGGATTTCAGGCCTAGTTTTTACTTTCATACACTTTCTCTCTTGGGCTACGTTACCTGCCGTTTCAATAAACAGTAACATTCGTGTTGTTAAAAGGGGTCGGAGTCCCCCGCTGGCTTTGCCCCTATCACACGTCCGGTTCCTCGCTCTTCATACCAATGAAACTCCTTCCCAGACTTGTCCCATCCTTTCTTTTTGACCCAATCCTTAGATCGTCCGCCAAAGAGATCTAGGATTCGATCAATCTTTCGTATCCCCGTCCCCACTTTTATTATTTCCGAGTTATTCTTTATAAACTTTGTGATCTGAACAAGATTACGTCCAGCACCAATCCCTCCACCACTCATAGCGGCAGCAATAACAACCCACCCCACGGTAATTGCCATCTCTCCAGTGCTAACCTCACCAGAAAGTGCACGGCGCCACCACTGCGCGTTGTCAAAGATAGACATCACGGTTCCTAAGACGGAAAGCCCGACTAGCGTACCGGCCAGCAAGCTAAGAAGTCCAGACTGGTCGAATTTATGTACTGGGTCATTCATCACATACCCGTACAGGTTCGTATCGTCACCCGCAAAGCGCAAGGGGTCCTTGGCGGTCCACCGCCCGGTCTCCGGATCATAATCCCGCGCCCCATGCCGCGTGAGACCCGTATCGCGATCATAAATCCCGCCCGCGAAGCCAAACGGCTGGAAGCCGGGGTTGGTGTCGAGAATCACATTGCCAAACTCATCGTAATCCATCCGCTGCATCACGGTCCCGGTGGTGCTGTCCACCACCAAGCGCGGACTGCCCAGATGGTCGCTGATGATCCGATACGTCACCCCACCTTTGACCAGGTACTGCGGGATGTTGCCCTCCCCACACCCACAGTAGACAAACCGGCTCACCAGATTGCCACTGCCATCCAACTCGGCCACCGGCTCTAACTGATTCGCGTGCAAGAACTCCTGCACCAAACTGCCCTTGATGGTCTAGCCCGATCATAACGCGACTTTCCCTGCACCGTCCCCGATTTCCCGATAAGTCAATATGCAGGCCTGCCCCCTTTCCTTGGCTGCCCCCTTTCCCTTGGCCGCCGCCTTGGAAGGCCAGGCTGACTACATCGTCTCCCGTGATCCCCATCTCCTCAACCTCAAACACTTCCACACCATCCAAATCGTCGAGCCCCCCGCCTTCGTGCGCGCCCGTGCGGCAAGCTCTGAAGAACCGGGAGCAAGGACAAGAGTACCCCGGAGTCCGCTCCGCTGCATCCGGGCTACCTCGCTCAAAAGACGTTGTAGTAGTCGCCCAGCATGTACTGCTCCGGAGTCAGGTCGTAGTGGTTCTCCTCATAGCCAATGCAGGTCTCGCCCTGGGACGTGGACAACACCGTAACATAACATTCCACTCCGTCCGATTCAGCGAACTTCCAGATCCAATATGCTTTCTCCGCCACCTGTGCCGTGCGCAGAAACACGAGATCCTGCTCCTCAATTTCGTCACCGTCCGGGGACTCCAGGTGGAGATAAGCTAAGATTTCCGTCATTGAGACCGAACACGAACCCGGCGTATCAACTCCGAGCCGGGGGAACTCGACCACGAGTTTCGCTAGCTCGGCGGTGTCCTCCGGCATTTCCTCGTAGGTTGGCATGGGGGACAATGCTTTTGCTGGTGCCACCTCGGCCACCAGCCGGCCCTCACGTACTTGAGACCTCCTGAGTAACTCCCTTCTCCGCTGCCGTTCTTCGACAAGTATGGCAGCGTACTCGATTATCCCAGCGTGTTCGGTCGCAATGTTCGTAAACCACTGCCGCATGATGAACTCTTTCAGTTCCTGCGTAAAATACAGGTGCGCAGGTTTCAACTGAATGCGGAAGAGATGATTCCCCTGGAGATCTTCTTCTTTCAGCTCAAAATACGAGGGAAGCTTCAACGTCACATTCCCACAGCGGGGACACGGCTCTTCCTCTTTCCACTGATACTCTTCTCGGCTCATAGGCACGATTATCGTCGGTTCCACCCACCACACTGGCCCTCCACCAGGCAGTAACGGACTGTCAGGTTTTCGTGTCCCTTTGCGCCCCCTCGGTTGCTCCACTACCACGGGCTGGAACTCCAATCCCTGAAACTGGGGCTCGATCGCTTGCCGCACGCGATCACTGACTAACATATGTTCATCTCCCCCACCACCGAGCAAAGGGGTAAAGTCACCAGCGACATCCGGCGAGTCCTTGTTCCATTTAATAATCAACGGCTTCTCCCATTGGCACAGGCCATAGCCACATGCTGCACAGGGACCTTGGACCAACTTACTTTTCACAAAGGCATAAGCGAAGTCATCCAGCGAACCAAGACGCACGCGATAGAAAGCTCGTGCCATATCGTCAACCTCCGAGCCTACAGGTCAGGGAAGTCCTGAGTAGACTTTGATCGCCTCTTCTGTCAGCTCTACTGCAAGTTTCGCGGCTTTTATAGGGGTGACTTCGTCGCCTAGCCCTCGAATCAGCTTGATCAGCTTTGCGTTGAAGTCAAATCCTTTAACGGGAGCATGTAACCAGACGTGGAAATTCGCGTCTATCGACACACGATTTGGCGCTCCCCGGACTCCACTGAGCGCTGGCCGAAGCGTAGAAGCCCATGCATTGAGTATCTGCTTCGGAACCAAGTGATGCAGACGTTGAACCACTCCTCCCTGAACAGAGCGAAGAATGCCTTGGATGCTGATGCCAGACAAATTCTCCGCAATGGTAAAGATGAGTCCTTCAGGATCGATGAGGTTGATCGGGTCGTTCAGGACATATCCGTAGAGGTTCGTATCCTGTCCCCGAAACTGAATGGGGTCTTTGGCCGTCCACCGTCCCGTCTCCGCATCATAATCCCGCACCCCATGCCGCGTGAGGCCGGTATCCCGATCATACATCCCGCCCGCGAACCCAAAGGGCTGGAAGCCGGGGTTGGTGTCGAGAATGACATGGCCGAACTCATCGTAATC
>JANMSE010000053.1:0-5985 GCA_031389045.1 Deltaproteobacteria bacterium
CGCCGAAGCGGAACGGATGCAAGAGCGGATGTACGAGGCGGAGATTCATCGGATCACAGGCGAACTTACGCTGCAACAAGAAAGTCAAAAGTCAAAAGTCAAAGAGCAAAAGTCAAAAGTTACCGACCCCCGACCCCTGACCCCCGATCCCCAAGCGGAGGCCGAAGCCTGTTTTCTCAACGCCA
Source organism: Deltaproteobacteria bacterium (assembly GCA_031389045.1). Classification (GTDB taxonomy): domain Bacteria; phylum Desulfobacterota; class Binatia; order Bin18; family Bin18; genus JABFSC01. The sequence continues at coordinate 186 of JANMSE010000053.1, forward strand.
TCGCCATCGCCCAGCGGCAGAATGCGAAGTCCCTTGAACTGCGCGCGACCATGAGTCTTGCGCGGCTCTGGCAAAAGCAAGGGAAGCAGCAGGAAGCGCGTCAGACATTGTCCGTGATCTCCAACTGGTTCACCGAGGGATTCGAGACGGTTGATCTGCAAGAGGCGAAGGCACTGATTGAAGAATTGAGCCATCGGCGGACTGGGTGAGTGCGCCCTTGAAGGGCGTTCATCGGAACTTCCTCTCTGAGACGACATGAGGCCGAGACCTCCTCTTTTTCCAGGCTACGAGCACCGATAGCGCAGCCACACCATACCATCGGCACGCTGCTCCATCGCCAGTAGCGTCAACCGCACCGCGGGGTGCGCTCCCACCGTTTGGGCCACCGTATCAAACAGCGTCGGGGTTCCGTGCGTCCCGTCGGCAATTGGCGCGATCAGGAGACTGATTTCATCAATCAGTCCCGCTCGCAGCATAGCGCCGTTGATCTTCCCTCCCCCTTCGAGCAACAGCGTCTTCACCTGCAACGTATCAGCGATCTTGGCGAGCGCCGTGGGTAAGTCAATCGTCCGGGTGCCGGCGAAGAGATACGACACCTGTTGCGTTTGCAGACAGGCGAGATATGCAGCGGCGACCTGTTCCGTGAGCACAGCCACGATATGGTCACCATCAATCGCATTGGTGTGCCAATAGAGCTTCCCACTGGGATCGACCGCGATGGCGTAGGGGGCGCGAGCGCGCGGGGCCAGAAAATCCGTTGTGGTCACCACGCCGGACGGAGCAAGGGGTGTCGCGGGTGCGGTCCCGCGGGCGTAGCCAGACATGGTGATACGCCCACACATCCACGCATCCGCCTGATACGTCGCCGCCGTGTGTTCGTATTCCGCGCGCCCTTCGGGACTCAGATTCCATCCCGACGTCGCGATTCGCCCATCTATCGACGCGACTATATGACAGATCACATAAGGTTTGTTCATCATCGCCTCATTTCCTGTGTCGTTCGCCAAGGAACAGTAGCGAAGGCGGATGGGAGCCGCAACCGAGGGCGCCGGCCCCACACTTGGTCATTGACCATTTGGTCATTGACCATTGGTTTTGGAGATGGGATGCTGCGGCCACGGTCCTCCCTGACGCGGTCTGTTCGTCATGCCGGTAACCAGCGCGAGGGCTGACAATCAACAAGGAGGTGTTCCCATGATCCACGAATGGCGGACCTACGAAGCGATGCCAGGCAAAGTAGCGGCCCTCAGTACCCACCTCGAAGTCGCGGCGGGCTTATTTAAGAAACATGGCCTCGGTGTGGTGGGCTTCTGGACCGAGGATGTCGGCACGGGTGGGCAGATCACCTATATGTGGACCTACGCGAACTTCGAGGAGCGACAGAAGAAGCTCGCCGCGTTCGCATCGGATGATGCCTGGAAGCAACAAGTGACGGAGGAGACGGCGAAGGAAGGGGTCATTGTCGCCCGTATTCACAACACCATGCTGCAATCGACGCCCTACTCGCCGGAACCGCGGCTCAAGGGAAAAATTCAAGAGTGGCGCATCTACGACGCGGTGCCAGGGAAACTGCCCGACCTTCACAATCGGTTCGCCAACCACACCTTGAAACTCTTTGAGAAGCACGGGATGGAAAACATCGGCTACTGGACCGAGGTCTTCGGCACGAGCAATCGGCTAGTCTACATGCTCGGCTATCCTAGCCTGGGAGACCGCGAAAAGAGCTGGGCCTCATTTATGAAGGACCCCGACTGGCAGCAAGCGCGAGCGGAATCGGAGAAGAACGGCACGTTAGTGGCAAAGCTCTCCAACCGCATGCTGCGACCCACGGCATACTCGTCGAGAGGGTGAGGCGCTCGGACGCCTTCCCGTATCCATTGGGACGTTCTCATAAGGAGGGAATGATGACACAAAGTGACATGGACGCCACCACCCCGAAGTATTTGCGCAACAAATACGCCATCGTCGGGGTGGGGGAGACGACCTATCGACGCGGGTCCCAAGAATCCACTCGCAATCTCGCGACCTGGGCGGTCAACAACGCCCTGGATGATGCCGGTCTTGAAGCGGCGGACATCGACGGCATGCTGTCCTACTCCGGGAACGATTCGACCATGTCGCCGTTCGTCGCCGGTGATCTTGGCATTCGCCTGAACTTCTACATGGATGTGCATGGCGGCGGCTCTAGCACCGAGGCGCTCATTGGTATCGCCATGGGGGTCATCGAAGCCGGGATGTGTAAGACGGTCGCCATCTTCCGTTCCATGAACGGCTACACGCAAGTGCGCATTGGTGGCACGGGCGCCCGCTCCGCCGCGCCGATCACTGGCGACCAGGTGCACATGCGCGCGTATGGCTGGCAGAGCGCCGGCCAGATGTTCGCCCCGACGTTCCTGCGCCACATGTATGACTACGGCACGACCTCCGAGCAGGTCGCGCACGTCAAGATGACGCACAGTAAGCACGCCTCCAATAATCCCAAAGCGTTCTACAAGACTCGGTACACAGTCGAGGATGTGCTCAACTCGCGCATCATCTGCAAGCCGCTGCACCTGCTCGACTGTTGCGTGGAGACGGATAACGCGACCTGCGTCATCGTCACGCGCGCCGAGCGCGCCAAGGATATGAAGCAGCCGCTGGTGCAAATCCGTTCCGTGGTAGGGCGCTGCTGCAAGCCACGTATCGACATGCACTATCAGCACGGCCCAATCTCGACGGTCGCGGGTCATTACGCCAAGGACATCCTGTGGCCCAATGCTGGCGTGGGGCCGGAGGAGATCGACCTAACTGGCTCTTACGATGCGTTCACCTTCACCACCATGTTGCAACTTGAAGACTACGGTTTCTGCAAGAAGGGTGAGGGCGGTCAGTACGTGTCGAGTGGCATCATCGCACTCGGCGGCAAACGGCCAAACAACACCTCCGGCGGCCATCTCTGCGAGGGGTACACGCACGGGATGAATATGGTCATTGAGAATGTGCGCCAGTTGCGCGGCAACGTGGACGATTCCTGTCCGATGGGGCCGAACGGCAAACGCCAGCATACCTATGACTACCGCGAAGGTGGATGCCGCCAGGTGAAAGATGCGGAACTAAGCGCGAATCTGGGCTGGGCGATGCCCGGCACCGGGTCGGCCATGGTAATGCAACGCGGATAAGGCATACACCTACGGGAGGAATGACAGATGCTACAAGGCGACTATCTCGGCATGCGATTGACCATTGAAGACGTTGACAAGGAAAACATAGCCTTCTTTCAGCACTGCGCCCGGGGCGATTTTCGGCTGCAAAAGGGCAAGAAATCGGGGCTGTTCCGCTATCCCCCAACCACCGCTTGTCCGTGGACTCGGGATCGGGCGTATGAGTGGGTGAGCGTGGAGGGAAAAGGGGCGGTCCACTCCTATGCGGAGGTGCACCACGCCATCCAGCCCGCCTTCCGCGCGCACGTGCCGTACATGATCTTGCTGGTCGATCTCGACACCCAGAAAGGGCAGCCGAGCGAGCACGAAGCCCTGCGCGTGGTGGGCAATCTCTTAACCGCCAATGGGGAGTTCGCTCCACCAGAAATGATCAAGAAGGTGGGAATCGGCACGCGCGTGCGCATGGTCTTCAAACAGGTAAGCGAGGGGTTCGCGCTGCCGCACTGGACAATTGACGAAACAGCGGCGCAGCCCGCCACTCCCTGGCGCTATCCACAGGAGTGAGCGCAGGGCAACAACTGACGCGGGAACATTGAACAGGCAAGGAGGGAAGCGTCATGACAACCAAGAGTATAGAAACCCAGTTGCAGGAAGTCCTTGATCGCGAAGCGATTCGGACCTTACCCGTACGCTATTGTCACTGTGTGTGGCAAAAGGACTTGGACGGCTATGTGGACCTCTTTACCGAGGATGGTTCCATCTCCACGAATGACCCCATCCTTCCCCACACGCAGGGGCGAGCGGCGCTGCGCAAAATGATCGCGGCTGGGCTGGACACGATGAAGCCGCGCCCGTTCATTCACAACCATGTAGTTGAGCTACAGGGGCCAGAGAAGGCCACCGGCACCTGTTATATCGAGGTCCGCCTTTTCCGCGACGGCAAGAAAACGGCGATCTCAGGCTGGTATGATGATGAGTACGCCAAGGTGGGCGAGGAGTGGAAGTTCAAGTCGCGCCGGATCACCATCGACTCCTCCGCGCCGGCAAGCGAGCACTCATAACAGCGAGTGAACCAGAAAAGCGGCGCAGCGTGAAAAAGCCCGCCAAGATTTTACCGTGTGCTGGTCCTTGAACGGTGTCTCGCGTTCGAGGACCAGCACGCACGCCGTGTAAGGAACAACCGAATGTCGCACGTCGTGATTATCGGTGGTGGATTTGGCGGACTGTACGCCGCCCGCTCGCTCAAGTATGCCCCGGTCCAAGTCACGCTGATTGATCGTCGCAATTTTCATCTTTTTCAACCTCTCCTCTATCAGGTGGCAACCGGCTGGCTATCGCCCGCGGACATCGCCTCACCTCTGCGCGCGGTGCTGAAACGTCAACGCAAGGTCCACGTGCTGCTCGCGGAAGCCACCGCTATCGACGTGGCGAATCGGCGCGTCATCCTCACGGATGGAGAGGTGAGCTACGACACCCTTATTGTCGCCACCGGCGCACGACATCACTATTTCGGTAACACCCAGTGGGAGCAATATGCTCCGGGCCTCAAGACCATCGAAGATGCTACGGAAATCCGTCGGCGCATATTGCTAGCCTTTGAAGTCGCCGAACGTGAATCCGATCCTGAACAAGTGCGAAGCTGGTTGACGTTTGTCATTGTTGGCGGCGGGCCGACCGGGGTAGAACTCGCTGGAACGTTAGGGGAATTGACCAAGGACACCCTGCAACACAACTTCCGCCACATCAATCCGGCGGAATCACGCATTCTTTTGGTGGAGGGGACTGACCGGATTCTTCCTGCGTACCCGGCGGACCTCTCCGCCAAAGCCACGGCGGCGTTGGCACGTCTGGGAGTGAGCGTCCGCACTGGAGCAACGGTCACCGACGTTCAAGCAGAGGCTGTTATTCTGCGCACTAACGAACAAAGCGAACGGATCGCGACGCGCACGGTGGTATGGGCGGCGGGCGTGCAAGCATCTCCGCTCGGACGCCTGCTCGCAACCGCCACGGGTGCCGAGCTTGATCGCGCAGGTCGGGTCATGGTCGCGCCAGACCTGAGCGTCCCTGGTCATCCTGACATCTTCGTCATTGGCGACCTCGCTCATTACCGCAGCCAGAATGGTCAACCACTTCCTGGAGTCGCGCCGGTGGCGATGCAACAGGGGCACTATGTCGCTGAGGTGATTCGTCACCGCTTGCGTGGTAAACTCCCGCCGCCGTTCCAGTACTATGATCGTGGCAACATGGCGATTGTCGGACGAGCCGAAGCCGTAGCTGATATTGGCGGATGGCGTTTTTCTGGATTGCCCGCGTGGTTGGCCTGGCTTTTCATCCACCTCATTTCTCTCGTCGAGTTTGAGAATCGTCTCCTCGTCGTCACCCAATGGGCATGGAATTACTTCACGCGTAATCGCAGTGCTCGGCTGATTACCGGAGAACCTCAGCCCTCACGAAAGTCACCGTGACGCAATAAAGACAAAGGCGGGATCCTTCGCTTTCGCGGGTTTACCGTTCTCACGCATGGCCATCGCGCTCGTAAAGCCAACTTGTAACAGAAGCCGACGAAACTCTTCCTGAGCATACCAGCGCAGTACCCACAGTCGTTCTTCACTCTGGGTAGTCTGATGAGCGTGAAGGACTTCATAGCGCAGCGTCGCAAC
>JANMSE010000085.1:0-2788 GCA_031389045.1 Deltaproteobacteria bacterium
TTTCGCACCCGTCGTCGCCATCCAGATGTGGGTCAAGGCGGGGAGTGCCGACGAAACGCCGGATGTCGCCGGGGCCGCGCATGTCCATGAACACATGATTTTCAAGGGCACTCAACGTCGTCCAGTTGGGGCCATCGCCGCTGAAGTCGAATCGTCCGGCGGCCAAATCAATGCGTTCACCTCTTCCGATCACACAGTCTATCATCTCATCCTCGCCTCACGCTTTTTCGCCACCGGTCTCGATATTATCGCCGATGCCCTCCAGAACACGACCTTCGACCCTCATGAGTTAAGCAAAGAACTCAACGTCGTCATGGAGGAATGGAAACGAGGCGAGGATTCCCCCACCTCCCGCGCCGCGACCGAGCTATTTCGCCAGGCCTACACCACGCATCCGTATGGACGTCCGGTCATCGGCTTCCGCGAAACCATTGAAGCGTTGAACCGGGAACGGGTCGTCAACTTCTATCAACGCTGGTACCACCCCAATAACATGACGCTGGTGATCGTCGGTGATGTCACGTGTGAAACGGCGCGTGAAGAAGTGCTCCGCCTGCTCACTGCTCGACCGGCGACTCCCCTCCCCGTTCGTCCACGCACCCCGGAACCGCCACAAAGCGCATTGCGCATGTCCGTCGTCGACATGCACGTCGAGGAGTTTTATCTCTATCTGAGTTTCCCGCTCCCGCCGGCGGATCATAAAGATGTCTTCGCGCTTGATCTGTTGGGGTACATCTTAGGTGGCGGGGAAAGTTCACACCTCGTCCAAGCGATCCAGGTCGAGAAAGAACTGGTCAACTGGATTTCGGCATCGGCCTACACACCGCAAGACCCAGGGTTGTTCATTGTCACCGCCGCGCTTGAGCGCGACAAAATTCGCGTGGCGCTGGAAGAGTCATTGGCCCTGGTTTTTCGCTGTAAATATGACCTCGTCTCGCCCGCTGAACTCGCGCGCGCTCGTACCAATTTCGAAAGCGATTTCATTTACCGCCGTGAGACGGTGCAGGGACAATCTCGACAACTCGGTTATTTCTTGACCGTCTTCAATGATGTGGATTACGAGCGCCGCTATCTCGATGGCCTCGCCGCGGTCACACGTCAAGACATCCAGAACGTCGCGCAGCGCTATCTCCGCCCCGAAGCGATGACGGTTGTTCTCCTTGGTGCCACGAAAGATGCGGCGCTCCCCACCGCCGCCGAAGTCCAAGACCTATGCCACCGACTTGACCGCCCTCCAGTTGCTCCGGTCGTCGTGCGCTCCCAGGGCGCGAGTGACCAGCGCAACCATAACCAGGTGTCGTTCACTACCTTAGACAATGGCGTGCGTATTCTCGTGAAAGAGCATCATGCGGTCCCAGTCATGGCCGTGCAGGCTGTGGTGCTAGGCGGCCTACTGTTCGAGAACGACACCACCAATGGCATCAACAACTTTCTCGCGGGCTTATTGAATCGCGGCAGCGACCGCTTCTCGCGCCTCGAACTCACCGAAGCCATAGAATCGCTCGCGGGCAGTCTCCGCGGCTTCTCTGGACGGAATAGCGTGGGACTGTCGGGCGCCTTCCTCACGGCCAATCGGGTCGACAACGCCATTGATCTCTTTCTCGATACCCTCCTCCATCCAACCTTCCCGCTTGAAGAAGTCGAGAAACGGCGACGTGAAATTCTGCTCGCCATCAAGAATCGCGAAGATGAACTGGCGCAAGTCGCGTTCGACTTGTTTTACTCCACGTTATTCACCTCACACCCATATCGGTTGCCGATCATGGGCACGGAAGAGAGTCTGCGCGCCGTTGAGCGAGAGGCGCTGGCCGCGTACTATCAGAGCTTGCTGGACCCCCACCAGCTTATCGTCAGTGTCGTTGGCGATGTAGACACTGAGATGATCGTGGCTCAATTACGCAGAGCGCTCGAACCTCTTTCCGTCGGAAGCCATCCCAAAGTGCCGCCTCCGACTGAGCCACGACCCGACACTAGCCGCCAGGTCCGCAAGGAAGTGGACAAACAACAGGCTCACATCGTCCTCGGATTTCGCGGAGTCTCGCTGTCACACCCAGACCGCTACGCGCTGAAAATGGTGGATGCGGTGCTCTCCCGCCAAGGAGGACGGCTCTTCTATGAAGTCCGCGAGCAGCGAGCACTCGCCTACTCCGTCACCGCCTTCAGCATGGAGGGAGTCGCACCGGGCGTCTTTGGCATCTATCTCGGCACCGATCCCAACAAAGTGGATGAGGCGATGACAGCCGCACGGGCGGAATTGGCTCGGTTGCGCACGGACCTCGTGAGCGCGCAGGAACTCGACCAAGCCAAAAAATATATCACGGGAAGTTATGAGATTTCGCTCCAGTCCAACAACGCACAAGCCGAGGAACTGGCGTTCAACGAACTCTACGGGCTGGGCTATGACAATGGCCGTCGCTACCTCAGCGCCATCAACGCCGTGACCCCTGAAGACCTGCGCCGCGTTTCGCAAGCGTATTTTGATCCTCAGGCGGAAACGGTGGTGATCGTTGGACGGTGACACGAGGGCTGGGGAAAAGTCAAAAGTCAAAAGTCAAAAGTCAAAAATATGAGACTTCGGACCTTTGTCGATGAACGCGAAACTCGAAACCCGAAACCGTTGGACCTTGGACATTAGACCTTGGACTCTCCTAAACTCCGAACCCCGAACCCCGAACCCCGAACCCTGAACCCTGTTCCCCAAGCCTGGCTGCGTCTGGCCGTCCCGGTTCAACGCCTCAATCGTCTCGCGGAAGCCGATGATGGGACGCCCATACGGATGCGTGGTGTA
>JANMSE010000100.1:0-1752 GCA_031389045.1 Deltaproteobacteria bacterium
GGCGGGTTTTCGGTTAGCGAAGGTCTTCGGCTGCGTTGATCGTCTGTCGTGGTTCGCGCCGCTTGTCCGGTCGGCTTAACCTGGGCGTTGGGCCGCAGAGGCCAAGGGGACAATGCAGAGCACCGTGAAGCGGGACCCGAACCAACAGGCGAGGCACCAAGGATGACCGACAGTGCCAGGGCCGCGCCGGCATGAACCGAAGAGAGCGAACGGAGACCAGGGCCACCACGATGCCGGGAACAAGAGGCGAGGCAGAGCGGGACGTACCCGCGCCGCGCGGCTCAACCCACCGCTGCACCGCATCGCCGCCCGGTGGCGACTCTGCTGAAGCCGAAAGGGTGCGTCAGGGCGGCTCGTGGTGAGCGGGAGCGTTAGCGGGCTCCAGAGTGAGGCAACCAACTCTCTTTGGAGTGGAGCCAGGGGAGCAGGAACACCTGTCAACACGGAGGGGGAATGATGTATTTGCATAGTTTTCTTGACTATTGGGCGTGCGTCCAGCCAGACGCGGAGTTTGCCGTGCAGCAGGATCGAGGGATGACCTACGGGGAGGCCCGCGCCGCCGTCAACCAGTTGGCTAACGCGCTTGTCGAGACAGGGCTGCAGCTCGGTGACCGCCTTGCTATCCTCTCGAAGAATAGCATTGAGTATGTCCTCCTCTACTTCGCCGCCTCGAAAGCTGGCGTTGTGCCGGTGCCCCTCAATTATCGGCTCGCCCCCGCAGAGTGGGCTTATATCCTCGACGACGCCGGGGTGAAACTGCTCATCGCTGAGAGTGGGTTTATAGACGCCCTCAGTAGCGTGCGAGGAGAACTGCAAACCGTCAGAAGTTTTGTCGTTGTTGATGGAGTAGAGACACAGGGCTGGGACGATTATCGCCAGTGGGTTGCGGCTCAACCGACCACCTCGCCGGAGCGAATCGTTCCTGAAGATCACGAGGTCTACCAGATGTACACTAGCGGCACGACCGGGCATCCCAAAGGAGCCGTGCTCACCCACCGTTCGGTCATCGCCAATCTAGTGCAACTCGGCCTAACCATGAAGATTCAAACCGGAGAACGGTTGCTGCTCACCATGCCGCTGTTTCACGCTGGGGGCGCAAATGTCGCGGCGTTTCCGGGGGTCTATGGCGGCGGCTCCCTCTACATCCAAGCGGACTTTCAGCCTGTTGAGGTCATTCGTGCCTTGAGTGAGGAGCACATTGGCGTCGTCACCCTGGTGCCAGCCATGATCCAATCCTGTCTGCTGGCAGTGCCTGACGTCGCCCAACGTTGCTACGATACCCTCCGCCTTATCGCCTATGGAGCGTCCCCGATTGCCGAGCAGACGTTGCGGCGCGCTATGGAGGTCTTCAAGTGTGACTTCCTGCAATGTTACGGCATGACCGAAGCGACCTGCGGCATGACGTGCCTTCTGCCCGCTGACCATCAGCGGGCGCTCACGGAGAAATCGGCACTGCTCCTGTCCGCCGGACGCCCCCTCACGGGCACGGAGTTGCGGATCGTCGATGCCAACGACAACCCTGTCCCCAACGGCACTATTGGCGAAGTCGTCGCTCGCGGACCCCAACTCATGAAGGGGTATTGGAATCGTCCCGATGCGACTGCCGAAACTCTACGCGGAGGGTGGCTTCACACAGGAGATGCGGGGGTGATGGATGAGGAAGGCTACCTGTACATCCAAGACCGTGTCAAAGACATGATCGTGTCTGGCGGGGAGAATGTCTACCCGCGCGTCATTGAAGAAGTGCTGTTC
>JANMSE010000133.1:0-4635 GCA_031389045.1 Deltaproteobacteria bacterium
CGCCAAATTGGCTATGACATAGGGCGACAAGGCATGAAAGATGAGGAAATTATTCCTTTCCTTCATCAATTGCACCAGCCTACGCTCTTCAGTCGCGATATGGATTTTTACAACCGCCAGCTCTGTCATGCTCGGTATTGCCTTGTGTACCTGGCAGTCAAGAAACAGGAAGTGGCGATTTTCGTTCGTCGTTTCTTGCGCCACAAGGCTTTTGATACCCAGGCGAAGCGCTTGGGAACTGTCGTCCAAGTCTCGCATACCGGACTTTCAGTCTGGCGGCTACATGCAGAAGAAGAGATGCTGCTTAGCTGGTTGCAATAAAGGCCAGGGAAAAAGTAGTCAGTCTTGCCGCTCCTTCGCCTTCTTCCTTCCGTATTCATCTCTCTTCACTTTTCCTTTTCTCTCCCTTCAGCCTTCAGCCTCAAGCCTATAGCCTTTTTCTTCATTCTTAATTTTTAATTCTTCATTCTCAATTCACTTGAGCCCTGCTTTACGCAAGCCGGTAACGAGACGTTCAAGATCGCCTGGATTCGCATAGGGTACAGTCTTTTGTACCCACTCCAAGGAAGCAGCGGGTTGGAGTTGCAGTATTTTTGCCACCGCGGCGCGGGCTTCTTCCTCTTGGCCCAGTTCAGCGAAGCAGAATGCCAAGGTGAAATAGTAATGGACCGCGTTGGGGTTGACGGCCAGGATCTTCTTCGCCGAGGTAATCGCGTCCTCGTACCGTCCGGCATCGCGATAGGCAAGCGGTAAAGAAGTCGTAAAAAGCCCGACTTGCCGGGGATTGAGACGGATCGCTTTCTCGATCAGCTCAATTGACTCTTGCGGCCGTCCGGCAAAGATCAGAACGTTTCCGAGAATCGAAAACCCCTCAGAAAAGTTAGGATCAAGGGCAATCGCCCGTTCGGCTTCGGCGATGGCCTGCGGCAATTGTTTCTGCCACATATACAAAACGCTCAAGCTGGTATGGGCATGTGGCAATGTATCGTCCAAGGTGATGGCATGCCGTGCAAGTTCCATGGCGCGCTGCATGGATTGGGTAAGGTCGCTGCTCCAGCGCAAGTACCAGTCCCGAAAATAGGTCATACCCAGGCCTGTATATGCCAGGGCATATTGAGAGTCTAGGGCAATTGCTTGCTCAAACAACTGCCGGGCTTGGGTGTTTGCTTCTCGATTTGTTTCTACGTATGCTCGGACTGCCTTCTCCCAGCCACGTAAATAAAAATCATACGCCGTGAGATTCTCTGTAGGGATCCGTCGTACGCGTGCGATTTCTGCCGCCAACACCTCAACCTGAAGCCGCGCTACGATGGCCTGCGTGATCTCGTCCTGCAGGAGGAAAATCTCCTTGAGCGGACGGTCATAGCGCTCAGACCAGACATGGTGACTCGTGGTGGCGTCGATCAATTGGACATTGATGCGAATATGGTCTGCGATTTTACGGATGCTGCCCTCCAGGACATAGCGCACGCCTAACTCTCTGCTGATCTGTTGGAGGTTAACCGTTTCATCTTTATAGGCAAAAGACGACGTGCGGGCGATGACGAAAAGGCCGGAGAACTTTGATAACTGGGTGATAATGTCATCCGTAATGCCGTTGCTGAAATACTCCTGGTCTGCATCGCTACTGAGGTTCGTGAACGGTAAGACCGCAATAGAGGGTTTATCCGGCAACGCAAGCGCCGCAGGCGCTTGCTGAGTACCAAGTTCCGAGCGCTGAGTGCTGAGAGTCGAACGGGACAGATAATGGACTGTGAGGACTGTGCCGATCAGAAACAACACTGCGGTGAGCGTGAGGTTCCTGCTCGACCAGGAGCGGGCGGGCGCAGCAACGTCTAGAGTCTGGTTAGAAGAAAAAAGGTGCTCTTGGTTTTCTGACTCTAGACTCTGAATACTCAACTCTAGACCGTCTTCACCTTTTGCCTTTTGATTGTCTTCCTGCTGATTCCTGCTGACGTCCTCCTGGGGGTCTGTGGTGACGAATGCCACGAAGCGATAGCCGCGTCCATGTTGAGTGGCGATGACTTCCTGCTTGACGCCGTCATCTCCCACCGCGCTCCGGGCAGCGCGAATGCCGCGCGTGAGGGCATTTTCTCCGACTACTTGTCCCGGCCAGAGCTTGTCTAACAGTTCGTCTTTGGAGACGACGCGTTCGCGATGCTGGATCAGATAGGCGAGTACGTCAAATACTTTCGGCTCGACAGCGACGAGCGCGCCGTTACGTCGCAACTGATAGAGTTGTTCGTCCAGCTCGCACTCGGCAAAATGATGCACCATCGATCGGCTCCAGAGCTGTAATCTCGGTGGACCCGACCATAGCAGGAACGACGCAGAACGAACAAGACAAAGCGCTTGCTCCTTTGCGATTTCGCCCGCTTCTCTCGTTTTCCTTGACAGCACTGGGCGTGTGCCATACGAATCACGGACAAGAACCGCAGGTCGGTGAAATACCAAAGCAAAGAGAGGGAGAAATCATGGCAGGACTCATGTCAGGAAAAGTTGCCCTGGTGACCGGGGCGAGCTCAGGTATTGGAAGATGCTCAGCGCTCGCCTTTTCTCGGGAAGGCGCGAAAGTTGTGGTGTCTGATGTGGTGGTCGATGGCGGCGAAGAGACGGTACGCCTCATTAAGAGTGTGGGTGGCGAGGCCATCTTCGTGAAAGCGGATGTGTCGAAAGCCGCCGAAGTGGAGGCCTTGGTCAACGCGACGGTCTCCGCCTACGGCCGGTTGGACTGCGCGCATAATAACGCCGGAATCTCCGGGAGATCGTATACCGTCGCCGAGGATACCGAGGAGAATTGGGACCGTATTCTCGCCATCAATCTGAAAGGCGTGTGGCTGTGCATGAAGTATCAGGTGCCGGTCATGCTCAAGCAGGGCGGTGGATCAATTGTGAACACCGCGTCCGATGCTGGACTGATCGGGGTGAAACGCACGGGGGCGTATGTCGCCAGTAAACATGGAGTCGTTGGCCTGACGAAGACTGCGGCTCTGGAGTACGCCAAGGTGGGCATTCGCGTGAATGCGGTCTGTCCGGGACCAATTGACACGCCGATGCTCCAGAAGGGAACGAAGCGCTTTCCGCAGATGCTGGAAAAAATGGCCGCCGCGCAACCCAATGGACGGTTGGGAAAACCGGAGGAGATCGCCGAAGCCGCGCTGTGGTTATGCTCCGATGCCGCGTCGTTCGTGACCGGGTTGGCGATGCCGGTTGATGGTGGGTATATCGCGCAGTAGTGCCACAATCTGAGAGGCGATAAGGAAAGCATCACTCCATCCCCCTCACCCTAGCCCTCTCCCATCCGGGAGAGGGATTTTCGGAACCCACTAACTTAATGCCATTGCCCATCCGGGAGAGGGGACTTCAGACTCCCTCACTTCACGCCATTGCCCGCGGCGGCGGAAGAGAAAAACCGGCGGTCACTCCACTTTTGATTTAGTTCGCGCTTGTCGTCGCGAAGCGCGGCTTGAAGAGCGAGACCATTGACGGAATGAAGACCAGCGCTCCCACCACATGGAGAAACAGGATCAAGGCGAGCAGGAGTGACATCTCCGCTTGAAACCGCATGGGAAAGAACAACCAGAAGATCACACTCGCGGTGAGCGTCGTGCCGGTGAACAGGATCGCCCGTCCGGTCGTCATCAGCGCTTCCTCGATCGCGCGGTCCACATCGGGAAAACGCGTGTACTCTTCGGTGATGCGGGAGAGCACGTAGTAGCCATAATCAATGCCGATGCCAATCCCAATCGCCGCGATGGGCAGGGAGTTGATGTTCATGTCGATACTGGTCCAGTACATGATCGCTTCCGTGAGGGGCTGGGCGACGATCGAAGGAATCATGACGATCAGGGCTCCGGCGAGCGACCAGTAGGTGAGAAAACTCAGGACGAAGACGATCACGAGGACGAGAATGAGATTCCAGGTGTATGACCATTCCACTTCATCGTTGATGGCGGCGAGGATGCCAAAGAGCCCACCGGCGAGGCGGAAGTCCATCGTCGTATTGGGGTTGGCGTCAATGTACGCTTGCGCATGGGTGAGCGCGCCGGTGATCGTGTCGTGGCTATAGTCGCGGAAGAAAATGGTGATCGTGGCATTGCGCAGGTCCTTATCCACGAGACGGTCCAAGGCTGGAGCGCCAGCGGACTGGAGGAAAAATCCGTACATGTTGCCGACGTCCTTGGCATGCGAGGGCAGAATCGCCCATTTCGGGATGCCTTCCTCAAAGCGCTCGTACAACTGCCGAATCATATCCACGGCGGTGATGCTGCCCCCCACCATCTCACTGTGCTGGGTCATGTGGCGTTGAAACCGTTCGAGCGCGGTGAGGGCCTCGACCTTGCGGAACAGGCCCGGCTCGTGCCCTTCGGCGATGATCGTGAGGGACGAGATGCCAGCGAATCCCTTCTCGACAATGCGGTCGTATGCGACGTTGTATGGATGATCGGCGTAGAACAATGCCTTGCCGATGGACACGTCGCCAATCTTGAGCTGCTGGGAGTAGTAGACCCCAACCAGGAGCGCCAGGACAAAGCTGGTGAGCGTGACGTAGCGGGCGTTGCCGCGACTGATGGTGACGAGCAGCCGATTCACACTGGTATACACGAGGTCCGAGAACCGCTTCCCCGCTTTGGG
>JANMSE010000327.1:0-1549 GCA_031389045.1 Deltaproteobacteria bacterium
GAGAGTGCCAAGAGCTTCTGTTGTTGCTCGACAAATCATTCCTCTTGTGCCTCCTTCACGGAGTAGGCGTTAGGTAAAAAGTCAGGTATTTTTCACGGAACCCAACCTGGACCAGGTGTTACTCGGGGTGGAGAATTATCCTGCCAAAGAGTGCAACTTGTCAACAAAGAAGGCTTTTTATTCGCGACTTATTGATCGCAAACCTGCGCTATGTGTTTACCTCCGCTTTCTTCCTTGACAATAAGTTCTCTTTACGAGAACGTACCCTTCATGCGAGTCATCAGTCGTCGCGCTATTCACACGTTCGCCGCCAAGCACCCTGACGCGAAAACTAGTTTGGACCAGTGGTATCGAATCACCAAGCGCGCACACTGGCACTCACTGGTTGATGTGCGGAAGGCGTTTCCCCATGCGGACCTCGTCGGACGACGGACGGTGTTTAACATCGGGGGTAATAAGTACCGGCTGATTGCTCGGATTAGCTACCGCACCCAACAGGTGTTCGTCTTGGCGATCTTGACCCATGCCGAATATGACAAGGAGCAATGGCAATGACGCGGAACGCAACGAGTGTCTTTGATGAGGCCCTGTATGTTCGTTTACTGAAAAAGGCAGTTCCCGTGAAGATTCAGACTGAACAAGAATATGAGCGGCTTGTGGAACAAGTACGCCTCCTGATGGAGAGAGACGAGGACTCCCTTTCCCTGGAAGAGGTCCGATTGCTTGATCTGCTGGGAATGCTGGTCGAACAGTATGAGGACGAACACTACCCAATTGACGAGGGTTCCCCTCTCGCAACTCTGAAATTCCTTATGGAGGAGCACGGACTTCAGCACAAAGACATCTGGTCGTTGTTTGGCTCGAAAGGCATCACGTCTGAGGTGCTGAATGGCAAGCGAGCTATTAGCAAGGCCCAGGCAAAAAAGCTGGCAGAACGCTTTGGTGTGACCGCCGATCTCTTTATATAGGAAGCTCGTTGATTAATCGCTGTCTCCACTGTCCGGCAACGCAGACTTTTCTTCCTTCTCACGCGGTAATGTCTCCACCGTCTTGGGGACACGAGCCACCAGGTTGCGCGCAAACTCGGCGAGAATAGTATCCGCCTGCTTGCGAATCACCGGCTGGCCGAATTCGCCCAACTTGCCGAACAGCCGGGCCTGGGTTTGAACAACCAGCTCGGTCACCTCCGGCTCACTCGCCAGCAGACGCAGCCGGGTGTTGATATAGACCCCACCACCCACGCGCCGGTCATTGGCCTCACTGCGCGCGACGACCAGCCACTGCTCCTGGTCGCGGGTCTCAATGGTCATCGTGCCTTGGAGCGTCATCCGAATGGGACCAAACTTGACGCGCAGCTGGCCACTGTACGTCTCCTCACCACTCTGGATGATGCTCTCCACCCCAGGTACGCAGGTGGCCATCCGGGGGACATTCAAGAGGAAGTTCCACAGCGTGACGCGCGGAACGGGGATCGTGCAACGATGCTCGAATTCCATTATGGGGCTTATCCCTGCCGTGCCCGCGCCATCGCTTGCGCCACTGCGCGCTG
>JANMSE010000176.1:0-4521 GCA_031389045.1 Deltaproteobacteria bacterium
GCTGCTCCAGGGCGTCCTGAAAGCGCGGTTGAGTCTCCACCCACTGCAACTCACAGGTGATCCCCTCGGCGGCTAAGGTCGCTTCCACTAACTCCACATCCTGCGGACTGTCTTCCAAGTAGAGGATGTGGAACGGCGGCCTGGAGATTTCTTCAATGTTCATACTGGCTCGTTAGCTCCTCTCTTCTGTGACTCTCAGGCGATGCGCTCGGGCGAGGGGTGATTGAGGACGAGCCAGAATAACCCCAGGATCTTCACCGCCTCAATGAACTGGGAGAACTCGACCGGTTTGCGCACATAGGCATTCACGCCGAGGCGGTAGCTTTCGATAATGTCTTTTTCTTCCTGTGAGGAGGTCATCATCACGACGGGGATCATTTTGAGCTGCTCATCTTGTTTGATCTGGCGTAACACTTCCAAACCATCGACCTTGGGCATCCGAATGTCGAGCAGGATCAGCACGGGGTTGTCGTTGGTCCGTAGCGCGTAAGCGCCGCGGCGATACAGGTAGTCCAACGCCTCGGCGCCGTCGCGCACCACCACGACTTCGTTGGCCAGGTGGTGCGCGGCTAATGCCCCTAAGGTCAGCTCGATATCGTTCAGATTATCTTCCGCGAACAGAATACGTATGGTTTGCGTCATCCCTCAGTCCCCTTCTGGGCAAGTGGTAGTGAAAAATGGAAGGTCGCTCCCTTGTCGAGCTCTCCTTCGGCCCAGATACGACCGCCGAGTCGGTGCACGATGCGCCGGACCGTGGCTAAGCCGATGCCGGTTCCCTCGAACTCGTCGGCGCGATGCAGCCGTTGAAACATCCCGAAGAGCTTCTCGACATACCGCATATCGAACCCGACGCCATTATCGCGCACGAAACACACGTGGTCGTGTTCCGCCGTCGTCGTTGTGCCGATCGTGATCCGCGCCGCACTGCGTGGGCGGGTGTATTTCACGGCGTTCCCCAATAGATTGGTCAGCACCACGCGGAGCAGCGCGGTGTCTCCGTACACGTCGGGGAGTGGACTGATGTCCCAGACGATCTTCCGGGTTTCGGTTTCCGCCGCGAAATCGAGCATGACCTCATTGACGAGGTGGGTCAGATTGACGCGCGTGGGGCGCAGCTCCGTGCGCGTTGTGCGGGAAAAGGCGAGCAGGTCATCAATCAGTTGCCCCATCCGTTTGGCCGACTTCGTGATCACCTCGATAAAGTGGCGGCCCTTGTCATCCAACGTCGCCGCCGTGTGCTTGTGCAACAGTTCCACGAAACCATGGATGTGCCGCAGGGGCGCGCGTAAGTCATGCGACACGGAATAGCTAAAGGCCTCTAATTCCTGGGTTAAGTCCGAGAGTTCACTCACCTGCTGTGACAGTACCTTGTTCAACCGGTCAATTTCCTCTTGTTCCTGTTTGCGGTCGGTGATGTCTTGCGCCGCGCCGTGGCAGCGGATCGCCTGATCCGGCTCGGTGCCCACACGTTGGATATAGGCCCGTATCCAGCGTAATCCTCTCTCTGGGTGCATCAGACGGAACTCGAAGGTGACTAGGGTATCGGGTTCTAGGGCCATGAGTATCCGTGTGTTGCGCGTCTGATCTTCAGGATGCATCGTGTTCTTGAGAGGATTCGGGCTACCAAGAATTTCCTCGGGCTGAATCCCCGTGATCTTCGCGAAATTATCGGTGACCCAATCAAAGATGTTGTGGCCCTCCTCGGTGATCTTGAACGAGAAGGCGCAATCAGAGAGCGACTGACCGATAATGCGATAGCGCTCCTCACTGGTACGGAGCGTGTCCTCGGCCCGTTGCCGCGCCGCGATCTCGATCCGCAAGTCCGCATTGGCCTGTACCAGCTCGCGTGTCCGTTCCGCGACGCGAGCTTCTAACTCGCTGTTGGCGTGACGGAGCGCTTCCTCCGCCTGTTGCCGGGCCGTGGCATGCCGGTCCGTGATTAAGGCCATCTCGGCCACGCGTGCCAATCCCAGTAACAGCGGCGCGGCCATCTCGGCGAAGGTGCCGGGGTACTCGTTGTATTCCGCGGTGAGAAAGCCGATGGGCGCACCGGTCTCATCCCACAGTGCCATGACCATAATGGCGAGGATGCGGGCTTTGGCGGCGAACTTCGGGTCTAGCAGCGTGGAGTGGAGCGTGTCGTATTCAATGGCGACCCGCCCGGGGATTTCCGCGGCGTACGCCACGAACGGATGCTGGTGGGGGACCTTGAACTTGGGAAAGGTCGCGACGATATCAGCGGGATTGCCGAAATTGTAGCGTGCGCGATAGTACTCTCCCTCGCGCAGGAAAATGCTGCTGCGGTCGCACCCGATCAGTTCCACGGTGGTTTGGCAGAGTTCCTGTAAGCGGGCTTCCAACGGCAGCGTGGAGCTCAGGGTCCGCGCCAAGGACAGTGATTCCTTGACCCGCTTCTGATCTTTCTCCCGCAGCGCGGCTTCCGCGTTGAGGCGCTCGGTGATGTCCACGGACATGCCCCCCAGTAAGCGTCGCTGAGACACCTCAATGGGGAACTTCAAGGTGACCCAGTGGTGGGTGCCATCCGCCATCTCCGTGGTCTCTATCGACTGCAGGGGCAGATTCATATCGAATACGGCCGCATCATTTTCCCGTAATTTCCTGGCAGTGTCGGCTGGCCACAGGTCGGCATCCGTTTTGCCGATCACCTCGCGGGCGTGGCTGCAGAGCCGGGCGGTCATGCGATTGACGTAGACGTACCGTCCCTCGGCATCCTTGATGTACGCGGCGACCGGGCTGTTCGTCATAAAACCTCGGAACAGGGCCTGACTCTCCCGGAACGCCTTTTCCACCTGGTGACGGTCGCTCACGTCATGAAAGAAAACGACCGTGCGTTCCTGTCCGGAGTCATCGGTGAACCGCGTGGCGGAAACGTCGGCGGGGAAGGGGTTGCCGTCGGCGCGCAGCATGGTCAGCTCGCCGCGAAAATGCCCGGGCCGGGCCCGGGCCACTTCCGCGCTGTCAACGCGGGAAGTCTCCACCACGGCATTCAGACTGAGGCCGCACATCTCTTCCTCGGGGCGTTGGAGCATCCAACAGGCGGCCGGATTGGCGGCGGAAATGAGCCCAGCTTCCGAGAGGAGGAGGATGCCGTCAAGGCTCTGCGTGAAGATAGCACGGGACCACTCGTCACCAGGGAAGCATGGTTCCCGCGGGATGGACGATTGCGCTGTCGGTTGTTGAGGGCGCTGGTCGGCGTGGCACTGTCGAGAGGAGGGAATGAAAACATCTGTTCCCCCACTACTCTCTGTGTCTGGTCGAAGGGCGGTGGTCATGGATAGCTGTCCTTTCTGCCTTGACACGATCAATCGAGGATTGTCGACGAGACTTCGCGGTTTTCCCTTCCAGCCCGTACCCAGAGGCGGCATCCTTGAGCCAGAACCGGTCAAACCGCATTGGCGAGTGAGGACGCGCGCGGTTTGCATAGGCTCCGAAAATCGTAGGCCGCGCGTGGTCGTCGCAAACGGGCGGTGCTGAGTCGCCCGTCTGCGGAGGCCGCAAAGGCCGGAGTCTGAGGAGCCGTTCTTTCTCCATTGTCGGAGGCAGATGCCGTTGTGTATGGTGGGGTGGTTTCCCACCCCACCCACAGACCCGTAAGGGTCAGCCGCCTTGCGGCGGTGATGTTCGCCTCGCCCATGATACGAGTCCGCACGTCCCCGCCACACGGCCCGCACTACGCTGCGGGTGGTCTTAATGGCGGAGTTATAGAGCCTGGAACTGGCAACGCATTCCAAGGTACGTTCTTTGGCTTTGCTCGTATCGGAGTTCATAAGATTGCTCTTAATCACGTGGGCTGTCTGAAGTATCGTCATCTCCTCGTCCCAAGGGGCGGGGACACAACGGCGTATGCTTCAGTCTTCCTGTTTGTCATCTCTCGCGCGGGAATGGGCCTTACGAGAGGTGACGGAATCATAAAATGTGACAGTCGATAATGCTAGAAATACATGGTTCAATTTTCACTTGAGTTCGTTCGGATTTTGTTCAGAGTCTGTGTTCCTTATTGCTCTCTTCGGCGAAAAGAGCGAATGGTATCCCTTGTCTACCCTGGAATTTTCCGCGTGCTCCCCCGTTCTTGGTAGGGGAGTGGGGCATGAGCGGCATGGTCTCGCGAGAGGAGGGGCGGCGGTCAAGCAAAATACCAATGGTCCAACAGGGAGAGAGGACGGTGGGAGATTCATCAAGCATGTCCCAGCACGTGCGGGTGTTGTACTTGGAGGACAGTCCGCAGGATGTGGAGTTAGTGGAAGCGACCTTAGCCGCCGAGGGGATCACCTGTGAGTTGCAGTGGGTGGAGACTCAACCGCGCTTTCAGGACGCCCTGGAGCAGCCAAAGTTGCAGCTCATTCTCAGCGATTACGCCTCACCTAGGTTCGATGGCTTGGCGGCTCTGCGTCTCGCGCGCGCGCGGCGCCCGGAGCTTCCGTTTATCTTCGTATCTGGCGCGATCGGCGAGGAACGGGCGATCGAGAGTCTTCAGCAAGGGGCGACCGATTACGTGCTCAA
>JANMSE010000266.1:0-8228 GCA_031389045.1 Deltaproteobacteria bacterium
TTCGGCAACGTCACTTCCGGTGTGACATCCTCGAACTCGACTTCAACCGGGAGCCCCAGTTTCAGATCGTCGTTCGCGACGTTCGTGAGCCAGCTTACCAACCGCACGCCTTCGTCCATTTCGATAACCACCGGACTATAGGGAATGTCGTCGGCGAATGGGGGGAGCATCGGTTGCATCGCCGTGGTCCATGAGAAGACCTTGCCTTTGCCCGCGGACTTGGCCCATTCCCAATTGAAGGAGCCGCATTTCGCGCAGAGGTCGCGCGGGACGTGTCGCCAAGCGTGACAGTCCGTGCAGCGCTGAAAGCGGAGTTCGTGGTTTTTGCAATGGCCGTAAAACTGGACCGCCATTGGGTCCCGCAGCCTCGGGAGTGATCGTTTGTATGTTCGTTCCGCCATGTTCGTATTACCTCCGCAAAATCATCAGACTGCCGTCGCCAAAATCACCCCAGCCGGTGACAAGCCCCACTTCCGCCTCCTTCACTTGCCGTCCGTTACACGCATGGCGCAATTGCCGGGTCGCTTCGACGACATGGTTCATGCCCCACACATGCGCTTCGGAATGGAGCCCCCCATGCGTGTTGATCGGCAACTCACCGCCCAGTTCTAACCGCCCACCGTTGACGAAGTCGGCGACTTCGCCTCGTTTGCAAAAGCCCAGCGCTTCGAGCTGCAACAGCACGACGTAGGTGAAGCAATCGTAAATTTCGATGAAGTCGATGTCCTTGTGCGTGACCTCCGCCATCTGAAACGCTTTGGGCGCGGCGAAACTCAAGCCAATGACGAATGGGTCTGGGCGCGCGGGAATGTCATCCGCGGGATAGGGATGACCCTCGGCGATTCCCGAAATATAGACGGGCTTGTGTTTCATGTCCTTGGCGCGTTCCGGCGAGGAGACGACCACCGCCGCGGCGCCGTCCGTCTCCAGACAGCAGTCGAACAGACGGAACGGTTTCGAGATCCAGCGGGCGTTCATGTAGTCGTCCATCGTCAACGGGCGACCACGCATGAACGCCTTGTCATTCAATTGGGCATGTTTACGCGAGGCGACGGCGATGGCGCCCATCGCTTCATCGGGCACGTTGTATAACTGCTTGTGTCGCATGGCGAGCCAGGCATACCATTGCACGGGGACCGTCGCTCCGAAGGGCAGATAATACTCCCCAATGGTGTTGGCCAGCGCGCCCGGCGCGCCACCGTTGCCGCTGCCACTTGAGGTGCTGACGCGCATGGATGAGTACCCATTCCATCCCAGCGGCACGAGCACGTTTTTCGCCACGCCGCAGGCAACAGCCATCGCCGCGCTTTGTAGCGAGGTGACCGGACTGGCCCCACCCATGTGGACCGTGACGGAGTACCGTAAGTCTTCCACGCCAAGATTAGCGGCGAAGTGTTCCGCCGTGGATTGGAGTGGTGGGGGAATAATGCCATCAATGTCGTGCGGTGTGAGACCCGCGTCGGTGATGGCTTTCATTGACGCTTCAAGCATCAATGCGAAATCGGTTTTTCCCGAACCGCGGGTGTAGGTCGTTTCTCCTATGCCCACGATGCAGGATTGGTCTTTCAACGAATACATAGCAACCCTCCTTCTGCTCAGGCCAGTTGACCGCGCGGATGGTACACCGGACGGAGGCTGATTGTAAAGAAGAACGTTGCTTCCTTTGACTCTCTCGCTTCAGGTTGTTAGGTTCTCCGTGCGAAAGATAAGGAATGCGCATGAAAATTCGAGATATGTTTCAGACCCAAGCCCAGACGATCTCTTTTGAGTTTTTTCCACCGAAAACGTCCGAGGATGTGGAGGCGCTTTTCGACCGTATGCGTGAGTTGCGCGCGCTCAGTCCAAGTTTCATCTCGGTGACCTACGGAGCGGGCGGGTCCACGCGACGCAATACCATTGACCTCGTGTGTCGCATGCAGGATGAGTTGGGCATCGTCGCGATGGCGCATCTGACCTGCGTGGGTCACAGTCAAACGGAATTGCGTGAAGTGTTACGGGAGTTGCAAGATCGGGGAGTGGAGAATCTTATGTGCCTGCGTGGGGACCCGCCGCAGGGGCAAACGACCTTTGTGCCCACGCCGGATGGGTTCTCGCATGCCGCGCAACTGGTGACGTTGGCACGTTCCCTGGACGATTTCTCCATCGGTGTGGCGGGCTATCCCGAACTGCATCCTGAGTGCGTGGACAAGGTGCTTGATCTGCGACACTTGAAAGAGAAAGTCGATCGCGGGGCGGATTTTGTCACGACCCAATTGTTTTTTGATAACCGTGACTATTTTGATTTCTGTCGTCGCGCGCGTGACATCGGCATCAAGACCCGGATCATTCCTGGCATCTGGCCGATCAGCAACTACAAACAGATTGTGCGCGTGGCGAAGATGTGTGGCGCGACGATTCCCGAGGCGCTCCGGCGAAAACTTGAACCGGTTGCTGACGATGCGCAGGCGGTGTTTGAGGTGGGGGTGGAGTGGTCCTGGCGGCAGTGCGAGGAACTGCTGGCGGGTGGCGCGCCGGGCATTCACTTTTACACCTTGAATCGTTCGCTTGCGACCCAACGGATTTTTGAGCGGTTGCGCGACAGCAGCGTGCGATCGCTGTTAGCCGGCAAGCCCAATGCGCGATAGACAGGAAAGTCAGCCTCCTGCTACGAGTGCTCATCCCAGGTGAGGGACCTATGACACAATTAACGGAATTCTTCCCTGATATTGAAAGCCTGATTACCGAGGACGAGGTTCCCGTGGATAACCTTCCTTCCGAAAAACAACAACGCCTGCTCATCGAACCCCTCTATAGTTCGTGGGCAGGTCTTGGAGAGGAGCGTCCGTTTTTGGCGGCGGCGAATGTCGGCATTTTCGCGATGCTGCGCAATCCCGCTATCGTTCCGGATATGTTTCTCAGTCTGGACGTGGAAGTAGCGGCAGACTGGTGGCAAAAAGCTCATCGCTCTTATTTCCTCTGGGAGTTTGGCAAGCCCCCCGACTTGGTGCTTGAGGTCGTGTCGAATCGCGAAGGCGGCGAGGATAGTGAGAAGAAACGCAAATATGCCTGGATGCGCGTGAATTATTACGTGATTTATGATCCGCTCCGACAGGTAATGCCGGAGGTCCTGACCGTCTACCATCTCCACGATTCGGCCTACCAACGCGAGAGCGCGACACAGTTTCCCTCGCTCCATTTAGGTCTGACACTGTGGGAGGGCACTTTTGAGGGCAAGCACGATACCTGGCTGCGATGGACTGACGGTGAAGGAGTGCTGATCCCAACGGGCAAGGAACGGGCCGAGCAGGAACATCACCGGGCCGAACAAGAGCGGCAGCGGGCCGAGCAAGAACGGCAGCGGGCCGAACAAGAGTGGCAACGCGCCGAGCAAGAGCGACAGCGAGCTGACCGCTTGACGGCTTTGCTACGTAAAGCAGGCGTGGACCCTGAACAGGGGTGAAGAGAGCGGGGTCTCTTCGGCATCAGCCCGTCAGAGATACTTTCCGGAGGTGAATATGAACGAAGAATCACAACGCGCGGAGACGCAACGAAACGCCGTTGACGACTATCTGTCCGGGCTCGGCCAATACCACGTTGGCCCCTTATGGAAGTTCCTTCGTCAAGCGCTCACGCCGGAACCGAAAAGTCAGGCTCGTCCATATCTCTGGCGGTGGAAAGAGTTGCGACCTCAATTGCTCCGGGCCGGTGAGCTGGTCTCCGCCGCTGAAGCCGAGCGTCGCGTGCTCATGCTGCTCAATCCGGGAATCGAGGGTCGCATCGCCACGACGCATACTCTGTATGGTGGGCTGCAACTGATTCTCCCAGGCGAGGTCGCCGCCACGCACCGCCATACGCCCAATGCCCTGCGGTTCATCATGGAAGGCGAGGGCGCGTACACCGTCGTCGATGGAGAGAAGATGACCATGTCGTTTGGTGACTTCGTGTTGACGCCAAACTGGACTTGGCATGACCACGGGAGCGAGTCCAGCACGCCAGTGGTCTGGCTCGACGGACTCGATATTCCGCTGGCGACCATGCTGGAAGGCATCTTCTTCGAGCCATTCGCGCAAGAAGCCCAGTCACTGACCAAGCCACTGAACAACTCGGTCGCCGAGTATGGCAAAAGTGGGTTACTGCCCACCTGGCAACGGTCCACCGCGTCTCACTCGCCGTTACTCAAGTACGCATGGACCGAGGCCCGCGAGGCCATTATGAGTCTGAGTCCGGCGGCGGAAAGTCCGAGTGACGGGGCCATGTTGGAGTATGTGAATCCCGTGACCGGCGGGCCGTCCCTGCCGACGATGGCCAGTTTTCTGCAACGCCTCAAACCCGGACAAAAAACCGAGACGCATCGCCATAGTGTCAGTGCGATCTATCTTGCGGTGGAAGGACACGGACGCACGATGATCGACGGCAAAGCCTACGAGTGGGCGCCGGGCGATGTGTTTTGTCTCCCAACTTGGCAGTGGCACGCGCATGAGAATCTCTCGGCGAGCACCGATGCCATCCTCTTCTCATTTACTGATGCCCCAGTGATGAAGGCGTTCAATTTGTATCGCGAACAAGCGATGTAGGAGACCTTGTTATGCTCAAAACCATGATCGTTGGCAGTTTGCCACGGCCGACTTGGTTGGCGCCGTCCGGGCAAATGTATTTGCACTGGAATATCGAGGAAGCGAAACTGAAGGAAGCGCAAGATGACGCGGTCACCTTGGTGATCGCCGATCAAGAGGAAGCCGGACTCGACATCCTCACCGATGGTGAACAGCGCCGCCGCCATTACATTTCCGGGTTCACGGATGAACTGGAGGGCATCGACTCCAGCCGCTTGGTGAAAATCACCACCCGCGGTGGTCGCTATGGTCAAAGTCTCGTGGATGCCGCCCGCGTGGTTGGTCCCGTGCGGCGACGTGGGTCGATCATGCGTGACGCCGTGCGATTCCTGAAAACGCATACGAATAAACCGATCAAGGTGACCCTGCCGGGACCGATGACCACGACGGACACCTTAGCGGATGAATTCTACGGGAGCCGCGCCAAACTCGCGGCCGCGCTCGCCGGACAATTGAACGAGGAAGCGCTAGAGTTGACCGAGGCGGGAGCGGACATCATTCAGTTCGATGAGCCCTGCTTCAATATCTATCTTGATGAGGTCGAAGAGTGGGGGATTCGGATGTTGGAGGAGGCCGCCAAAGGCGTGCGCGCTAAGACCGCCGTGCATATCTGTTATGGCTACGGCGTGCCAATCGTTTTGAACTGGAAAACCAAGAACACCGACTGGAGTCATTATCATCGGACCCTGCCACTGCTGCGCACCAGTGCTATCAACATGATCTCCATTGAGTGTGCGGCGTCTGGTGTTGATCCCGCTGTCGTCGCCGAAGCCAAGGGCAAGGATGTGATGGTTGGCGTGATCGATGTGGGCACGGAAGAGGTGGAAACACCAGAGACCGTGGCCGCGCGGATTCGTCGCCTGCTGCCGTATATTGAGCCCGACCATCTGTATCCGTGCACCGACTGTGGAATGATTCCCCGGTCTCGCGCCGCGGCCCGTGGCAAAATGAAAGCGCTTGCCGATGGCACGTGGTTGGTGCGGTCGGAACTCGTGAAAGAGCGGCAGCAAGGGCCGCTGATGGGCGTGCGGTCCGGCGAGAAAGAATAATAATGGCTACTCCGCATATCGAAACTCCACACGACCGCGGCGCATTCAGTGAGTTCGCCGAGTTTCACGACCACGTCTATGAATCACGCGAGGTGCGCTGGCATGGCTCGACGCGGCTCGAAATCGCGGTGCTGGCGGGTGAGAGTCCATTTAACCAGGATCGCGTCGTGCGTCCGTTCGTGGCGCGCGTGGGTGGAAACATCGTCGCGCGCGTGTTGGCGGTGATGGACAGCCGCTACAACCACCACTGGCATGACCAATTAGGACATCTCTGCTGGTTTGAAGCCTTGCCCAACACACGTGAGGAAGTCCAACGGTTATTGGATGACGCGTGCGCATGGCTGAAGGGTCAAGGCGCGGTCGCCGCGCGGATTGGACATGGCATGCTGGAATTTCCGTTTGTGATTGATGCCTACGAGGCGTTGCCGCCGAATGCCCTCCGGCAGAATCCCGCCTATTATCATGCGCTGCTCAAAGAGGCGGGCTGCGAGACTGAGAAGGGATTTGTCGATTACAAAGTCGCGGTGCGACCAGAGCTGATCTCACGGTGGGAAAGGATGCTCGACGCCGCGCGTCGCGGTGGGTACGACATCGTGCCGTTACGCGACATTCCTGAAGAGCGCCGCGTGTGTGAGTTCACGGCGACCTTCAACGAGACGTTCTCAGCCCATTGGGGATGGACTCCATATAGTGAAGCGGAACTGGCCGCGCTGCTGCATGCCATGACACGGGTGGGGATATTGGATACCTCGGTCATTGCCTATCACGGTGACGAACCGGCGGGGATGCTGTTGGTCGTGCCGGAACATAGCGGCGATGCGCTGCTGAAACCCGGGCATGTCCTACGTGATGAGGAGCGGCTGAATATCCTGGCGATCGGCGTGCGTGAACCGGCCCGTGGACGAGGGGTGAATCTCGGCATGGCCGCGTATGGGTTTCTCGAACTGGTACGTCGCGGGGCGATGCATCGCGGGGCGACGCATCTCAGTTACACCCTAGTGCTTGATGACAACTGGCCCTCACGTCGCACGGCGGAAAAACTCGGCGCGTTCGTCCACGCCAACTATGTGGCGTATCGACGGAACTTCCGTTAGGAGCTGCCAAGAAATGACGTTCCGACTATACGGCACTGCTGGACAAGCCAGCAGTGGCACCCAATAAGCGGAACTTCCGTTACGCAACGGATTTTACTATATGTTTCAGCTTTCTCCCCGCTGAACTGGGTCGGACTATACTTTTTGTGTCTCCAGTGACCTGATTGGAGATCACTCCCCGCGCTTGCATCTCGATCGTGGTTCCGGTTTTGAGCGCTGCCTGGCGCAAAACCATGACAAAGCGCGCTGGGGCGAGCAGGTGGCGGTAGAACGATGCGTTTGGTGTCGTTTCCGCCGCGCGGTCTTCCTGATCGAGAATGACGACATTCATCTGTTGGTAGCGGCGGCAGAGATCGCTCGCCAAGTTGTGATAGTACCAGTCGCGATGACCAAGATAGCGTCGCTCTAGCCCGCGTGCTTCCCGGAGCAGCGTGGTCGAACGATCCGCCCAGGCACGCAAGAGGTGCTGAATGCCAGGCACTCCGCTTTTTCCCTCCACGAGGTGTAATAACCGCCAGAGCCCCGGTGCACGAACCGCCCACAACTGCACGAGAATTTTTTGCGCGGGAGCCGGGAGGTGAGCGCGTTCCTGGTGATCTCGCAGTTGTGATTTGAGCTGTTCGAGATGTAGGTCGGCCTGGCCTTGGAGCGCGCGCTTGTGCCGCCATTCCTCAAGAATTGTTCGCGGGAGCAGCAGCGCTTCTTCACGTCCGCTCGAATCACTCAACATACCCAGGCGGAGTTGCGTGTCCTCCCATAACGCGCCTTCGAGCCGGAGGGCCGCGCCCGTCGTGATTGCCCGCGCTGGTGTCTGGATGATGGCTGGCGGAACTTCCACCGTGAGATGGAGCGACCATTGCCAACGGGGGGCGATGTTGTGGCCACCGTTCTGATCCTTCTGATCCTTCTGATTCTGGTGATATCCCCCCGCCACAATCTGTTCTCCCACGAGAGCGGCTGTTTTGAGATAGGCACCTGCCGGCAGTGGACGATGTAAGATCGTTCTGAAAGGCAGGGGAGCCTCCCCCACTTGGAACAGACCCGAAGTGCGAGCAAGGCGCTTGCGCTGTCGCTGCGGGTTTGTCGGATTGAATGCTTCAGGTGGAACGGGTTCAAGATGGAGTCGTTGGACGTGTTGTCCAAAAATACGTTCGACCGGTAAACCACCAGCGGTAAACTGATGACAGAAATGGACCTTGTGAAAAGGAGCGGTTCTGGAATGAGGCGGGTTTCCGTGCCGCCCGAAATAACGGCTCACCGCTGCTTGAAACTGAGTGAGAATGAAGCGACTGTTCGCCCACCCGGCCGGGCATTCGCTTGTCAACCGCTGGGCTTCTTGGGCTAAGGCTTCCCGCAGTTGCTTGAAAATTTGCGTCTGTGAAGGTTGAGATTCACTCCGTGTGCTCGGATCGGTTTCTGGTGAGGCGTGGCGGGCGTTTTGATAGGTCTCTTGATATTGGGCGAATGCATCCACCAATTGGTTCCAGAGCGTG
>JANMSE010000271.1:0-37339 GCA_031389045.1 Deltaproteobacteria bacterium
AGGGACGTCTGCGCGCGGATGCCACTGGGAAATTACAAAGTGGAAAGAGTGAGGCTTCACTGTCCCCGTTAGCGGAAGCCCTGAAGACCGGAGAGTCCGCCACGGCGATATCTGAAGTGAGTGGTACCCTCTTTCAACTCGTCGCGGTGCCCGTATTAGGGCCGGACGTGATCGGCTTTCTCTTGTTAGGGGAAGAAATCAATACCGCGCTTGTCCAGCAACTGGAAAAGGATACTGGCTCGCAGGTGTCGTTTCTGACGCGGACCCAGATGTTCGCCTCTTCGTGGTCGCCGCCCGCGCAAGCACGGATGTTTCCTGATGATCGTCTTCCCGCCGACCTCGCGCAAAAACCTCCGCACGAAACGTTTCTCTTGACGCTGGTGGGCGAACGCTTGCTGTCTCTCATTGTTCCCGTCGAAGCGCGATTACCTTCGCCTCTGTTTGTGGTGATGCAACGGTCGTATGACGCGGCCCTGGAGCCATTTTACACGTTGCGGCGGCGCATCGCGGGCATTGGTATCGGCGCCCTATTCCTGACGCTATCGCTGGGAATTGGGCTGGCGAACGGAATTACCGCGCCAGTCCGCACGTTGGTCGCGGGGATGCAGGAAGTCGTGCGCGGCAATCTGCGGCAGCGCCTGCATGTCCGCCGCGAAGATGAGATCGGTTTTCTCGCGCGCTCGTTTGATGACATGGTCGCGGGCCTCGAGGAAAAAGAAAAGATTCGCGACGTGATGCAGAAGGTGGTATCGCCGGAAATCGCCCATGAACTCTTGCAGCGTGGCGTGACACTTGGGGGAGAAATGCGAGATGCCACCATTCTGTTCGCCGATATTCGTGGATTCACGACGTTGTCGGAGGGGATGCCGCCGCCGGAATTGCTCAGTTTCCTGAATGAGTACTTTAGTCGTATCAGTCGCGTGATCGAACAAGAGAAGGGAGTGATCGACAAATATATTGGCGATGAAGTGATGGCGATTTTTGGGGCTCCGCTGCCGTCCGCCGACCATGCCCTACGCGCCGTGGCGGCGGCGGTCGGTATGCTGCGAGAATTGGCGCGGCTCAACCATGAGCAACAACGTCCAACACCGCTCCGCATCGGCATTGGGATCGCGACGGGACCCGTGGTCGCGGGCAACGTGGGTTCGCCAGAGCGCCTCAATTACACGGTGTTAGGGGACACCGTGAATATCGCCTCCCGTCTGCAAGGGTTGACCAAAGAGTACCAGGTGCCACTCATTATGAGTGGGCCAACATCCGAACAGGTCGCGACGAAATTCTCTTGTCGTTTGTTGGGGAAGGTCGCGGTGCGAGGACGGCGGCAGGAGACCGCGTTGTATACGATTGAGATACCGACTCAATGGCCTAATGACTCAATGTCTTAATGTCTCAATGCCCCACGGCTTTCGCCGCTTCGATGTGGATCACCTCGCGTTTCCATCCCAGCGGCAGCATTAAACCCGCGGAGACAATGGTGGCGGGGATGAGAATCGTCAGGGCAATGTCGTAAGAGCCGGTCGCGTCGAACACTTTCCCCATCAGGAGTGGGCCTAACATGCCACCGAACGCGAACGCACCGTAGAGCCAGCCGAAAATTCTGCCAAACGAGGCTAACCCGAAGTGATGCGCGATCAGATAAGGCATGAGGTCGGTTTCCGCGCCAAAGCCGAGCCCCACCATGGCCGCGAACACAAAGGCCAGCGTGATATCGTCAGCACCAAAAGCGGCCAGCAGACCAATCACCACACCAAGAAAAAGCCCACCCGCCACGAGGTGCGCCGGGAGACGATCCACGAGATACCCGGCAATCACTCTTCCCAGAACGCCCATCGCGGAAAGCAACATCAGCGCGGAGGCGGCCTGCCGTGGTGAGAGTCCCTGGTCGGTGAGAAGCGGCGCGAAATGGGTGATGCACGCATGTGAGACCGCGCTGAGCAGTGAGAAGCTGACTGCCATGCACCAAAAGGCCGTGGTTTTGCTCGCTTCGGCAAGGGTGAGGCTGCGACCATGTGTTGACGGTGAAGGGTGGGAACCAGGGGCTAGGTCCTTCTCCCCTTCGCGTTCGCCGAGAGGCTGCAAGCCTTTTTGCTGTGGGGTGTCGATGAGCAGGAGACCAGCAATTGGAATCGCTACCACCCAGATAATGAGTCCGAGCGTGACGTATGCCCAGCGCCACCCGACCGTGGTGATGATGGAGGTTACCAGTGGTGGGGCATACATGCCGCCAAGAAAGACTCCGACACCCATCAAGCCCAGGGCGATGCCGCGTTGTTGGGTGAACCACCGAGAAATGATGGTGGCGAAAGGGAGAGAAGTCAGGCAGGCCCCCCCGAATGCGGTCACGAGGTAGCAAGCATAGAGATGCCACAGCGAAGCGGAGAGAAACCAAAACGAACAAAATCCACCGCCGAATACCACGGCACCCGTCATAATTATTTTTCGTGGGCCAAAGCGATCAATGAGGACACCGAGGACCGGAGCGAAGAACGCGATCATAAAAGCGACGATAGAGAAGGCCAGTGAGATCGATCCCCGACTCCAGCCGAATTCCTCAGAGAGTGGTTTGACAAAGATACTGAACGTGCCGGTGATGAGAATGGGGCCTGCCGCCATCGCGACGCAACAGATCAACACCATCCACCAACCGTAGAAGAGGCGCGGAGTCGAAGTGGGGTTATTCATGTCGCCCTCTTATCGCAGTTGCCAAGGCGGAGCTAGAGGCGGGAAGAGAGTGAAGAGTGAAGAGTGAAGAGTGGACAAGGGAGTAGGGTGCGCTCTGCGCACCAACGGCGAAGATGCAAAAGCCAAAGAGCGTAGGAACGAGTCAGAGAAAATCTTCTGGGGTCTTGTAGGAGAGAATATGAGAGATGGCTCGGAAATGCTCATCTTACGCCACGATGGTGTCACAGCCGTACACCGCTGCGGCAATTGCATGTGGCAAGTCGGTTGCATCTCGCAAAGCGGTGAATTTGGTGGCATACACCTTCCGCTCGGTGCGCGAAACCAGAGGCACGAGCAACAACGGCAGGGCAAGGATTTTCTCAAGAGCTGTTTTGCCGTAGGCCGCTCCGGTGGGAAAGTCCGGGGCATTTTCAATGGCGAAGATATGCACCTCCTGCAGCGCGTAGAAGGAGGTCGCCCCCAAGAGCGAGCCAGCGGTAATCTGACGAAAGAACGATGCAGTGGCGGGAACCCGCTCGGTTTCCACGGCCTGGGTCAAGGTGTAGACCAGCAGCACAGACGTATCAATGTACAGCACCTAGCGCGTCCCTGTGCGTTTCTGCACTGGCTTCTTGCGTGAAACAGGAAGTGTGCCCTCTTGTGCCAAGATACGTTTCAGGCTCTCTTTGCGAGCCCGGTGCAAGAGTTGGGAGACTGATTTGTCACGAATGTACTGCCCGAACGTCTTCAATTCCATACGAGCACCTCACTGGCAGCGTATCGTAAAGGCTTCGTTTCCGTGCCGCAAGCGATCTCTGGATGACTGTCTTTTCCTCCAGCGGTGTAGGGTGTTGGGTTCGGCGGGAAGGCGCGCTCCGTGCACCAACATCCGGTTCACAAGTGCACCCTACGACTCAAATGAAAATCGCAGGAGGGTGGATATTGGGACAGCTCGTGAGCAAGTAGGGTGCGCTCCGCGCACCAACATCCGGTACACAAGTGCACCTTCCGACTCTTCAAAAGTGTGTATTACCTTCCATAGCAAAAAGCAGAGGAGGAAAGATCCCTGGCCTCGACGAGGAAAGGAATGAGGCGTATTGCAGAGCTGTTCCAAAATCCTCAACATCGCCATTAGACGTTATTAGAAATAAGGTTTTTGATGCGAATTTCCTGGGGTTTTTGGCCTCAAATCGTTATTTCTAATGACGTCTATTGATGAGAAAGCGTCTTCATGGTCGCAGAATTTCAAAGAACATCTGCAATAGAGCTAAAACCATCCGCTATTATCGTCGCGCAAGGGAAAGTTCTCGACTTCATTGACGGTATCACTCAACGTGAAGAGACACCCGAAGAATATGTCCGTCAAGAAATCGCCAAGTCACTCGTTCGCGAGTATCACTACTCCAAACGACACGTCGAAGTAGAGTTTAAGCTCAAGATTGGTAGCTCTCGTCGTGGTGCTGACTTGGTCATCTTTCGTCCTGGCGCCGATCATACTCAGGAAAATGCGTGGCTCATTGTCGAGTGTAAGAAGCAAGACGTAAAGCCTGCCGACAAAAAAGAAGGTGTCGCTCAGCTTGAAAGCTACCTTGCTGCCTGCCCGAATGCCAAATACGGCATGTGGACAAATAGCCTCGAACGGGTGTGCTACCGCGTCGTGATCCTCAAAGGCGAACGCAAAGTCGAGGAAATCCCCGACCTCCCTACTTTTGGTCGTGAAGAAGAGGAAGCTGAGCGTCCACGTTTCGATCAGCTCAAGCCCGCCACCAGCGACGCTTTGCTCTTTGCCTTCCGTCGCTGCCATAACTACATTGCTGGGAATCAGGGCCTACAAAAGCCGCAAGCCTTTTGGGAACTCCTCAAACTCATCTTTTGCAAGATACACGACGAGCGCCACAGCACCAATGTTGAGTTTTACGCCGCGCCGACAGAGCGCCACGGTGTGAACGGTCCGCTTGTCGTCAAGGCCCGGCTCGATAAGCTCTTCGACGCGGTGAAAGCGGATTTCCCCGCTATTTTCAGGAAGAATGAAGGTTTTGAACTTGAGCCCCGTGTCCTTGCCTATCTCGTCTCTCAACTTCAGATGTACTCTTTGCTGGAAAGCGACGTAGACGTAAAAGGTCGCGCCTACGAAGAAATTGTTGGCTCCAACCTCCGTGGCGACCGTGGCGAATTTTTTACCCCCCGCAACATTTGCCAGATGGCGGTCTCTATGCTCGACCCAGGTGAGGGCCAGCTCGTTCTCGATCCAGCGTGTGGCACGGGGGGTTTTCTTATTACCGCAATGAACCATGTGATTGAAAAAATCCGCGCCGCCGAATTAAAAAAGTGGAAAGGCGACATCAAGCGCGCTTACGATCCTATTCGTGCTCGCGTGCAGCGATTCGCCGCACGGTTCATTGTCGGTCTCGATTTCAACCCTGAACTGGTCAAAGCCTCGAAAATGAACATGGTTATGAATAATGACGGCGCAGGCGGAATCTATCAAGCGAACTCCCTCGAAACTCCCGCCGTCTGGACTGATGATCTCCGCAAGCGTGAACTCCTCGGCAAGGTGGACATTCTCTTCACCAATCCGCCATTCGGCTCGAAAATCCCTGTCTCGGACCCCGTCATCCTAGAACAATACGACCTCGGCCACGGCTGGATTTATGACAAGGTCGCCGACCGTTGGGAAATGCAGCCCAACACCACAAAATCCCAACCGCCAGAAATCCTCTTCATTGAGCGATGCGTGCGTTTCCTCCGCCCCGGTGGACGGTGCGCCATCGTCCTGCCCGATGGGATCCTCGGCTCACCTGGACTCGGTTACGTGCGTGAGTGGATTCTTCGCCATACTCGTGTCCTCGCAAGTATTGATCTGCATCCAGACACTTTCCAGCCACATGTAAGTATTCAAACCAGCCTCCTTGTTTTGGAGCGCAAAGACCCACAACTCATTGCTATCGAGCAGGCCGCTAAGCACCTGAACGACTACCGCGTCTTTATGGCTTTGGCCAACCACATCGGTCACGATAAGCGGGGCAATCGCATTTACGTCCGCGACAAACACGGCAATGAAATCGTCCGTGAAATCGAGCGGCAGGTAGTGGAATACCTGGACGGCACTCCGGTCTATCAGCCACAACGCATGCAAGAAAAGGTAGTGGACGACAACACATTGCAAATCGCCGAGGAGTTCCGCCGATGGCTCTCCGAGCAAGAGTAGTTGCCCCACCTGTCCCTACACAATCTGTGTGGGAGCACCACACAGTA
This sequence comes from Deltaproteobacteria bacterium, assembly GCA_031389045.1. Taxonomy (GTDB): domain Bacteria; phylum Desulfobacterota; class Binatia; order Bin18; family Bin18; genus JABFSC01. Next base: position 5,917 of record JANMSE010000271.1, read on the forward strand.
AAATGGGGCGAGCTGCCGTCACTCGTTTTTTGGCGAGGCGATCGGCGTATGGAGGCGGAGACATATCTCTCCTCCGGCTACGGTCTTCGTCTCGCCATTGAGGAACGCCCCACAGGCTGGCGGCGGTTCGAATCAATGGCGAACGTTTGGCAGCCATCTCGACTGAAAGGCATTCAGGTCAGCTCCGACTTCGGTACGCCATTCCTCGCCGCAACGCAGGTCTTCGATATTCGTCCCGTGCCGCGAAAGTGGCTAGCTCTTGCCCGTACAGATAATGTGGAGAAGCGTTTCGTTACGTTGGGTACCATTCTCGTTACCTGCTCTGGCGCGGTTGGCCGTGCCACGCTTGCGCATGCACCTCATGGTGAGACGCTCATTTCACACGATCTTCTGCGCGTCGAAGCGCGCGATCCAGAGCAATGGGGCTGGATTTATGCCTACCTTCGTTCACCGCAGGCACGGGCGATGATGAGTAGCGCCCAGTACGGTCACATCATCAAGCATCTTGAGACGTCACATCTTGATGCTCTTCCTACCCCAGTAGTGCGAGACGATATCGCCATCGATTTTCAAAAACGCACGCAAGAAATTCTTGATATCCGCAACCGCGCGCACCGACTAACGCTGGAAGCGGAGGAGCGATTCGAGCAGGCGCTCGGCCTGCTCAAGGTAAAGGATTGGGGCGAGACTGGCTTTGATGTCCGTGCTTCCATACTCTTTGCCGGACGCCGTCGCCTCGAAGCTACACCTCACAACCCCGGAGTCACCGCCATCCGCCGCTACCTCGCCAAGCAAGGCAAAGGCTTCGTCAGCCTCACAGACGCGAATTACGATGTTTGGCTGCCTGGGCGTTTCAAACGTATCCCTGCAGAAGACGGCATTGAACTTGTAGACAGCTCTTCCGTTTTCGAAACGAATCCCGACTACGACAAGCGAATTGCCGACGGAGACTTTGGTGATGCCTACAACGGACGCGTGCAGGCTGGCTGGTTGCTCATGGCGCGCTCCGGGCAGACTTACGGGCTCAATGGCAGTGTTGCCTTTGCGACAGTCGCTCACGAGAATCGCGCTGTTTCTGATGATCTGCTCCGCATTGCACCAAAGGAAAATGCCAAGTTCCGCACTGGTTACTTTTTCGTCGCCTTATCGCACCCGGTTCTCGGTCGCCCGTTGGTCAAAGCTCTAGCATACGGCTCTAGCATCCCACACATAGACGCCACCGATTTGCTCGCGCTAGAAGTTGTCCGCCTCACTTCCGGTGAAGAAAATGCTATCGCCGACCTAGCCGAGGAATCTGCCGCCGGGCGAGCACGAGCGGACGTGCTAGAGCGCGAGCTGGCTGCAGACGCTGGAAACCTAGTCGATCGCTTTATTGCTGGTGACACGGCCAGCTTTGTCACCGTGCGAATAGTAAGAGAAGGTGAATAGGGGGTAGAGCTTGTTACGCCAGCTCAAACCTGGAAAAGGGGAAGAGATGACATAGTAGCAGTCACTCGGCCCCCTTCGTGTTTTTGATTTGACGCACTGCTTCGCAGGTCCGTAAGGATCAGAGTGAACTGATAATTCAAGACCTGCTACCTCTATAGCAATTCTTCACTCTCGGAGGTCTGGTGCACGGCAAACGACCGCAAACACACGGTGGTGCGCTGCCAGCGGATCGGCGGGAAAGTGCTCCTGAAGCAAGGTCTGGAGCGCGGAATCGAATTGCGTGACCTGTTCAGGTGGGAGGCTTGCCGCAATGCCGGCGCTGGCACGAATGCGGCCACGCCACGCTTCGTGAGAGTAGGGGACAAAGATATCGAAGGAGAAGGTTTCGATGTCGCGAAAACCGCCAATCGCAACATCACTCAACCATCGTGCATACAAGCCCCGTCCACCACTCCCTTTCCATTCCGGGTTGTGGTGCTCGATCAACTTTTCGGTTGCTTCCACAACATTACCGGGAAGAGGAATCCAGTCGAAGTGAGCGATGACTAACCAACCGTTGGGGACAAGCAGGCGGCGCACTTCCTGTGCGGCTTTGGGACGATCAAACCAATGCCAACATTGTCCGGCGCTCACGACATCGAAACTGGCGTCTGGAAGTCCAGTCTGCTCGGCTTTAGCCGTGACGTACTGGATCGCAACGTGAGCTTCTTGGTCCAGTCGCTTGGCTTCTTCTGTGAGCGCAGTCGAAGGATCAAGCCCTGTGACCTGACCTCCCCGCAGGGCAAACCCTCGCGCTAAAGTTCCTGTGCCAGTGCCGAGATCAAGCACTCGTTGGCCAGGAACACCGACACCGAACGTCGCGACACGATCAAAAAACGCGGGCGGGAATCCTGCGCGATAACGACCATAGTCCTGAGCGGTTTTGCCGAAGTCGATTTGCACGGGGCGCTTCCTCCTCAAACGTAAAGAGCCTCCACTAACACCCGGGGCACCAGTGTACCCTACGACTCTCGATTAGATGCCGGTCAGGAGTATCTCTTTCGATTCGGAATTTGTGGACAAGGCGTATGTATACTGGCCAAAGTGTGCAACGCGGACCTCCCGTTTATATCTTTTGAGGAGGGCGATGAGTTCATCTTCCGTGGGAATCCCGTCGCTCCGATACGAAACAACGAGGACACTTTTTTTATAGCGGGAGAAGAGATCGTCAAACGCAGCGTGAATCCGTGCTTTGTCTGTCCAGGGTGCTGGCTGAGGTTTCAAGCGGCGGTGTTTAGAAGTGTGGTCAATACGAGCAGTCCAGTCCTGGCCTAACGTGAGCCCTTCTAAGAAGTGATAGAAGTCGAGGGAGTCAACCGCTGCTCCACGTTGGGAGAGATAGGGCGGGTCAATGTACACCAGGTCGTATTCTCCGGGGACCGCGACCGCGTCATGGTTCACGGCGCGGTTCGCTTGGCCATTATCAAAAATGGCGCGATTCGCTTCCCCAACGAAAACCTTGAACCACTCGTCGAACGGTCTATCCCAGCTTGTTTTATTGCCGAAGGAGCGAGAAACCTCGGCCATGCGGATATAGAGATTTTTGCGGTGAAATAAGTTGTAGGGACGTTTGATGATGCAGGCTTGACACAACGCGAAGAAGGCGAGCGCGCTTGTGTATGGATCGGACAGGGAACGAATGTTGGCTATCGTTTGGTCAATCCACGCATTCTCCTCGTCCGTGAAGTAAATGTCGGAAAAAGTTTCGGAGACAAATGCGGGATAGTCGATTTCTTGGTGTCGCTGGAGAAGCCAATTGACTTCCTCGGTGCTGAGGCGGGCGTCCTTGTTTTCAATGAGCGCTACCCCAATCTGGTTATTGAAGCGCAGCACGTCATTGTAGGTGACCCTCTTTCCCGCCTGTTTTAAGCGGTAGGATATTGCGCCTGTCCCGCTAAAGGCATCAAGGCAAGAGTGAAAAGGCAAGTCGCTGATTTGTTGCCAAATCCAATCCGTCAGTTTGGCTTTACTTCCCTGATAGCGAGTAGATGGAAACTGCGCCGTTGCATTGGGAAACAGTGCAGGCTGATAGGCCGTGGATTTCGACATTGTTCAGCTTTCTCTCCACGTATCTCGCACTCTGTTTGCGTCCTCAAAACCCCAGCGCCTTGGCGGCCATATCCAGCACCACGGGAACCGAGTACGTCGTGCGTGCCAGGCGCAAGTCCTTGTTCTTGCCTTCAGCGAACAGTCCCGACGCGCTCAGCCAAAAGGCGGTGCTGCGCATCATGTAGAGGATTTCATAGTAACGACAGGCGTCGAAGTCGATGGTCAGCCCGGTCAGCTTTTGGTAGGTGTCGATGAAGAACTCACGCTCGACGACGCACGAGAGGAGCGGCGAGCCTTCACGGTTCAGGTCGGAAAGCACGTAGGCTACGTCATACATCGGATCGCCAATCACTTGCAGCTCCCAATCAATGATGGCGGAAATGAGGTCATCCTTAATCATCAGGTTGCCGGTCCGGTACGCGCCATGCACGAATGCGAGTCGTTGGGTCTTCGGGGCATTGGCCTTGAGCCAGAGGAGCAGTTCGGTGAGCACGGGTTCCGGCTTGCGCGCCGACTGTTGAATGAGCGACTCCCACTTGGCGACTTCGCGCAGGGCAAAGTCGGTGCCGGGGCCGGGCACGCCGATGAAATCGAGTCCCGCCGCGCGCCAGTCGAGATTATGAAGCGAAGCAAGCGCCTCGATAAAACTGCGCGGCAGCTTTCCGCGTTTGGCGGCTTCGGCGTAGAACTGTTTGCCGACTTTGGACCAGGGGTTCGTCGCTTCCCCTTCGACTTTCTCCATGATGAAGAACGGGCCACCCAGAAGCGTGGGGTCTTCCTCAAGCCAATAGGCTTTTGGGGTCGGTGCTGGCGTGGGTTCGAGTGCTTTGATCACGCGATACTGCTCTTTCAAGTCGGACAGGCTGCGCAACAAGCCAGCCCCAGGGTCTTTGCGTAGGCAGAACCCTCGTGTCACGGGTTGTCCGTTTTCTTTCCAGTGCGCGTAGAAGACGTAAATCTCATGCGACCAGCCGACAGCGGTCTGGACGAACTGGGATAATGAGAGTTCTTTTGCTTGCGGCAATTTGCTCTGGAGATAAGTGATAATTTTGTCTTGGGTGGATTGGGACATAGCTCAGTTCTCAGTTGTCAGTTCTCGGAACCCGGAACGCGAAACTTAGTTGTCAGTTGTCAGTCTTCAATTCTCGAAACTCGAAACTCAGTCGGCTTTTCCCGCGATTTTCAACTCCTGGTCCAACAGTTGGCGTAACGCGACGCGTACCCGCTGGTTCGCCGCTGTAAATGTCTCTGGGCCAAGTCGCTCTTTCTCAGCGTAGAGCCACTCAATGAGCCGACATAAACGAGCTTCCGAGTCCGGCGTATTGGTGACGGCGGGGTCTTTTCCCGCGAGCAGGGAGGTGAGGTCGTGAAACAGGGTGTTGAGCGTGCGCGTCTTCTCGTCATCAATGTCGTGGCGCTCCTCAACCTGGCGCGAGACAAACTCAAGAATGACTGCGGCCATGTAGGCTTGGGATTTGGGATACGGGTCCGCGACCGCTGGAGCGATGACGTTTCGTAATGAGGCAATGACTTCTTTGAGTAATTCATGTGCGGCAATCATACGGGAGACATAGACAGCGGGTGCATACTTGTCAAAGGGGACGAGTCCTACGGGACTCGTCCTACGGGACCGGTCTCGCGTTTTCTCTTTGACAGCAGTGGTCCGAGCGCGGTATAAGTCAGCCCGTCTCGCCTTGAGCATAACAGGAGGGTCACCAATGAGTATTAAAGGAAAAGCGGCGATTACTGGGTTCGCGGAAATGAGCCCGCAAAAGGATGCGGAGGGACGAACGCCCTTGGGTATCATGGCGACCGTAGCCAGGGAGGCGATCGCCGATGCGGGGTTGGAGAAAAAGGATATTGATGGTTTGCTCACCGGTTGGGCGATGGGGGAATACAGCATCCTATGGCCCTCGGTGGTGGCGGAGTACCTCCGTTTGCAACCACGCTATCTGAACCAGGTTGAACTTGGCGGAGCATCCGCCGCTGGGATGGTCTGGCGAGCGGCGGCGGCGATTGATGCCGGGATGTGCAACTCGGTGCTCTGTGTGGTGGGGGATACACGCCGGGTGTCAACACCGGGACGCAAGTTGCCTCCGTTTCCTCCGAATGATGCGGAGTTCGATGCTCCCTATGGCCTCATCGCGGCGAACCCCGGCTATGCGCTGATCGCCCGGCGGCACATGGCGGAATTTGGCACGACGCCACAACAAATGGCGAAGGTCGCGGTCGATCAACGCAAGAATGCCTGTAAGAATCCCGCGGCGATCTTCGGCGCGAAAGAAATCACCATTGATGATGTCCTGAACTCGCGGATGATTGTCGATCCCCTGCATTTGCTGGAGATCGTGAGCCCGTGCACGGGAGGCGGTGCGTTCATCGTGACTAGTGCCGAACGGGCGAAACGCGGACCTCATCGCGCCGTGACCCTGCTTGGCGCGGGAGAAGCGGGTGGACACTGTAGTATTACGAATGCGCGGAGCTTGACCACATCGCTGGTCAAACCCGCCGCTGAGTCCGCCTTTCAGATGGCCGGAGTCTCGCCGAAGGACATGCACTTTGTCCAGCCGTATGATTGCTACACCATTACCGTCATTGTGTCCCTGGAAGACGCGGGTTTCTGCAAGAAAGGGGAGGGTGGTCGCTTCGTTGAAGAGCATGACCTCAGTTACAAGGGCGACTTTCCTTGCAACACCCACGGTGGACAACTGTCATTCGGACAGCCTGGACTGGCGGGGGGGATGAGTCATGTCATTGAAGGCGTGCGACAACTGATGGGACGCGGCGGTGAGCGGCAGGTGAAAAATGCGACTATCGGGTACGTCAACGGCAACGGCGGCATTATGAGTGAGCAGTGCAGCCTGGTTTTAGGAATCCAATAGAGGAGGACAAATATGGCAGACTACAAGAAACCGTTGCCGCATCCGACTGCGGTCACCCGCCCTTTTTGGGAGGCGGCGAAACGACACGAGTTGCAAATTCAGCAATGTGAGTCCTGTCGCGCGTATGTGTTTTATCCGCGCGAGGTATGCCCGGAATGTCTTTCGCCAGAACTGAGCTGGGTGAAAGTGTCCGGCAAAGGCACCCTCTATTCCTACACGATCGCGCAAGCACCAACGCACCACGCGTTTACCGAGGACGTGCCGTATGTGATCGCCATTGTCGAGCTGGCGGAAGGGCCACATATCACCACGAATATCGTCGGCTGCCCCATTGAGCACCTCAAGGTTGATATGCCCGTCGTCGCATCTTTCGTGGATGTGACGGCGGACATCACGTTAGTGAAATTTCGGCCAGCGTAGTTGGGGGGCTAGGGAGGGAATACGACCGAGACTTGAGGACTGAGGACGGAGTGAAAAGTGAAAAAGAGGGAGAGCCTTTCTTTTTCGCTCTTCACTCGACCTTTTTGACTCCGAACTCTTCTGCTCCGCCTTTGCCCACCTGTAGCCTGAACGCTTTCACCGTATTTTGCATCAGCATTGAGACGGTGACTGGGCCGACCCCACCCGGAACGGGGGTCATAAACGCGGCGCGCTCTTTCGCGGGGGTGGATTCCACATCCCCCACGACGCGAGTGCCGACCTGATTAATCCCCACATCAATCACTACCGCCCCTGGACGGACCCAATCCCCACGGATGACTTCCGGTGACCCGACCGCGACGACCAGGATTTCCGCTCGACGCACGTGCTCGGCCAAGAGGCCACGTTTCGCGGTGGCGATGTGACAGATCGTGACCGTCGCCAGGCGGTCTAGCAGCATCAGACTGACTGGTTTCCCAACCAGTTCGCTGTGTCCCACAATGACCGCTTCTTTGCCTTCCATGTCGATCCCGGTCGCTTCGAGCAACCTCATCACGGCAAGCGCGGTACACGACCCCACGCGCATCTCTCCAATCAACACGGAGCCGACATTTTCGGGATGTGTCCCATCGACATCTTTGACGGGGTTGATGGCGTTGACGAGAACCGAGCGTCGCAGGTGTGGTGGCAAGGGAAGCTGGAGAATCACGCCAGTGACTTCCGGGTCAGTATTGAGTTGATGAAGGCGGCGGAGCACCTCACGCTCGTCGGCGTTGTCCGGGAGATGATACCAGCGGTATTCGATTCCTAATGCCCGCGCGATGCGGTTTTGAGAACGGATATACACTTCAATCGCCGGATTCGACCCTACATAGACACTGACCAAAACTGGGCGTTGCCCACTCTGGTGCATGAGATCTGGAATCTCACGCTTGAGTTCAGCGTAGACACCTTCGGCGATACTTTTTCCTTCGACAATCTGAGCGCTCATTAAATTTAGCCTAGCTTCTGCCGAAGAGTTAGGAAAGAGCACAGGACATTCGGTGCTTTGCTGGACAGGTTGCCGATGCGAAGAGTGTGCGAAAAACGCGGCACATTTGACAGGAGTGATGCTTTTTTTGTCACAAATTGTCAAAGAAACCGGAAATCGCGCGAAATTTTTGGCCTATTTGTTGCGTCTTATCCAGGGAAGCATTGAGAGGAGCGGACAATGGACACGCATGAAGAACACCACGAATCTTTTTCACTGGGAGACCTCGTTCCGGTGAACGACAGCAATCCGATCTCGGCTCGCGTGCGCATGAGCGGAGAATTTCGCCTGATGTGGGCGGTCTTTGAGGATGGGCTTGATAGTTACTTACGGTATGCCAATCATCCCTCACATCATATGCAGGAGAGGTTCCGCGAGGCGAAAACGTGGATCGAGTCTGATGAGGACAAGTGGTTGTTTAGCTTTATCAGTATTTGCCAGGTATTTCAGATTGATCCGAGCTATCTGCGCAACGGACTCCGTCGTCGGGTAGCCGAGGTGCATGCGAAGCCGAGCGCGACCCCGTTGCGGCGGGCCGCGTAGTGGGATGAAGACATTGAGGACCCTGGAGGCACAATGAAAACTTTCTATGAATACTTCCTTGATGAAGTCCAACGTCGTCAAGACATTGGAGACATTGATCCTGAGAAAGCGCGACGATGGGTGACGGAAATCAAAACGCAGTTGCAGGAATACGCGGAGCAGCAACCCGCCGCCCCGATCGTGCAAATGCCAGTGCGACACTAACAGTTTGCTGCCTCTTGCTACTCTTGTCGCTCTCTACATGGTGAGGGAGGGGCTGCTCCTCCCCTCCGACTGAGCTGTGGGACAATTCTTCGCCCCATCGTTACTCCCTCGTCTTCCGAAAATTTTCCCGTGACTTTTTGACCATGTGTGACCGCCGTTGAAGCACGGCAGCTCCTCAGCTACTGTGGGCCGCAATCCAATTTCAAGACAGAGGAGTAGCTGCGCATGGAACGAATGCCCACGCGGGCCGTCCGTATCGGCAAGGTGCAAGTTGGTGGCGGGGCGCCTATCGCCGTGCAGAGCATGTGTGCCACGAAGACCACGGATATTGATGCGACCGTCGCGCAAGTGCATCAGCTTGAAGCCGCCGGAGCTGGCGTTGTCCGTATCGCCGTTGATAATCCCAAGGAGGCGGCGGCGCTCAAGGAAATTCGCGCGCAAACAACCGCGACGCTCTCGGTTGATCTGCAAGAAAATTACAAAATGGCGGCCCTCGTCGCGCCCTACGTGGACAAAATTCGTTACAACCCCGGCCATCTGCATCACATCGAAAAAGGCAAAACCATTCCGCAAAAAGTGGAATGGATGGTGAACATCGCTCGCGATCATAATGTCGCCCTCCGAATTGGGGTGAACTGTGGTTCCGTTGCCCCCGCGTTCTTGGACCAATATCCCGGCGACCAAATGGAAGCGCTGATCCAATCGACGCTCTATCACTGCCAGCTCATGGAGGACTTAGGGTTTGAGCGTTTCGTCGTATCAATGAAGGATTCCGATCCCGCTAAGGTCATTGAAGCCAACAGTCGCTTTGCCCAAGCGCGCCCCGATGTGCCGCTACATTTAGGGGTGACCGAAGCCGGGTTGCCGCCGGATGGCATCATCAAGAGCCGGCTCGCCTTCGAGAAGCTCCTGGCCAAAGGCATAGGCGATACGATTCGGGTGTCGTTGACGCTCCCCAACGACAAGAAACACGAAGAAGTCACTGCCGGTTTCCAGATTATCGAGGATGTGAAAGCTGGACGCTTTCTATCGGTGCCGGATTTCGGCAAAGGCATGAACATCATCTCGTGTCCGAGCTGCTCGCGCGTGGAGAACGAGAAGTTTGTCGAACTCGCCCAGCAAGTCAAGGAGATGACCACCTACGCGAAAGCGCACAAAATCACCATCGCGGTGATGGGGTGTCGTGTGAACGGTCCCGGTGAGACCGACGATGCCGATCTGGGATTGTGGTGTGGTCCGACCACGGTCAACCTCAAAAAGCAGAGCGTCAAAGTTGGCAATTTCGCTTACGATGTCGTGCTGAGCCGACTCAAAAAGGAATTGGATCAATTGATCGCCGAGCGCGCCAACTAAGACACTCATAGTGATACGAAGATTGTTGGAGAAGGGGCGGGTTTCGGACCCGCCCTTTTCGTTTCACACGCGAAGAGTCGCGACTGATTCGCCGGTTCGATACGGTAGGATAACACCCTTGCTTGTGGACGCGCGTGGGCCGGTGTGACTCGGTGCGCCAAGTCTAAATAGATCACTTTCGGTGAAGCGCGAGGAGCAACGTCCGTCGCGTCCCCCCATCAACGGCGAACATCGCACCGCCGTCAGCAGGTCTTGTCTTTATCCCAATCCGTCGCCTCCTCTCCGCTCTGCTGCCCTGGCAGCACCACTGCTGCTCTAGAGGCAGGGAAAGCCGGAGAAATAGGCGGAACGCGGAATACCAGTTGCCCCCAGTTCCGCGTGGCGCTGTCAGATTTTCCGTAACCCCCGCGATTTTCGTGTGCCACTCCTGTTGGCGTGGAGATTGCACCCTTACGGGGCAATTGCGGCCTGATTCTGTCCGAACCATTGCCCTTGACGACAAGGAAAATATCGTGGTCGAGCGTCTCGCCGACCTCAATCGATGGCTCACGGACGCGGAAGCGGACAAAATCGCCCTGGCCGCCCAAATGCGCCTGATCGCCCAAGGAAAATATGACTCCCTCCCAGGGGTGGTGGGCCATCCGTTGATGCACGAATTGAAAGCGCAAGCCTCCCGCTATGAAGCTGAATATGCCCGCCTCTTTGACGAGTTTACTCCCGAATATCCCGCGGTCGCGCAGTTGAAGGCGCAGACGGACGAGGCACGCCGCCGTCTCCAGCGAGAGATTCAGACCATCATTGATGGCACAAGAGCCGCCTACTCCGCGGCACAGTCAAAAGAGCAGGAACTCCGCGCCAAAATGGAGGAACAACGCTCAATGGCCCTGAGCCTCAAGGATGCGGCCGTTGAGTATGGGATTCTCGCCCGTGAAGCCGATGCCAACTTGCAGCTCCATAACAGCATCCTCCAACGGATGAAGGAGATGGGGGTCGCCGCTGAACTGCGGGCATCGAATGTGTTCCTGGTTGATGAGGCGGAGCCGCCGTTGAGCCCCGCGAAGCCGCAAAAATTGATGACCCTGCTCCTGGGGCTATTCGCGGGCCTGGGGGGTGGTGTCGCACTGGCGTTTCTTTCCGAGTATCGCGACAATACCCTCAAGACGCCGCAAGAAATTGAGCGCTACTTGCACCTGCCACGTTTGGGGGTCGTCCCTGACTTCGCCACGGTCGCCGGACAGGTGTATGGCGGGCGATCCCTCCCGAAAAAACCTCCCCCGATGCCGGATTTTGCTGAAAGTGCCGGAAAAGAACTCGTCTTGTCCTTTCACTCCTTGTCCGTGGTGACGGAAGCGTATCGAGAACTGCGGACGGCGATCTTGTTATCGCGCGCCGAAGAGCCACCAAAAACGATCCTCTTCACTAGTAGTGTGCCAGCGGAGGGGAAGACCACGACGGTGCTGAATACCGCCATTCTCTTCGCGCAAATGGGCGTGCGCGTCCTGGTGATTGATGCCGACCTTCGTCGTCCAGGGTGTCACAAGACGCTCGGCCTGCGAAATGGGCTGGGGCTGACCGAGGTGCTCACCGGCCAGCGGGAGGTGCATGAAATGGTGAAAGCCCTCCCGATGCCCAACCTCTTTTTCCTGACGAGTGGGACGGCCTCTCCCAATCCCACGGAACTGGTGGGTTCAAGGAAAATGTATGAAACCCTCACCACGTTGCGGGAACAGTACGATTATATCTTGATTGATTCGCCACCGGTGCGCGGTGTGAGTGATGCCGTGTTGTTGTCGACGATGGTGGATGGGGTGGTCATGGTGACGAACGCTGGACGGACGGCGAAACCCTTGGTGAAAGAGGCGCAGGCGCGACTCAGTTACGCCCGGGCCCATATCTTAGGGGTCCTCCTGAATAAGGTGGATGGGAGAAAGGGAGCGGACTACGCTGTCTATTAAGCGCGGACTGCTTCCTCTGGCAACGGATTCGGAAACATCATGCTGACGAGTACATCAACAACTAGGGAGGATACCGCATGTCTTATAGAGGAAAGGCGCTTGTGACCGGAGCAGGAGGATTCATTGGTCATCATTTGGTGACAGAGCTGAAACGTCAGGGGTACTGGGTGCGGGGAGCCGATCTCAAATACCCTGAGTACAATACGACCGACGCGCATGAATTCCTGCAACTTGATCTCCGGCGCTGGGAGCATTGTTTGCAAGCGACCCAGGGGGTGGACGAGGTGTATGCGTTAGCCGCGGACATGGGCGGCATGGGGTTCATTTCCGCGCATCATGCGCAGATTCTGCATAATAACTCGCTCATCAACCTGCATACGCTTGAAGCGGCTCGGACCAATGGGGTCAAACGCTATCTCTATACGTCCTCCGCCTGTGTGTACCCGGAGTACAAGCAGCTCGATACCCATGTCACTCCCTTGAAAGAGGAAGACGCCTATCCCGCCCAACCCCAAGATGCCTATGGATGGGAGAAGCTCATCGCGGAACGGCTCTGTCAGCATTATCGCGAGGATTATCACATCGAGACACGCATCGTACGCTTCCATAACATCTTTGGTCCCTTGGGCACCTGGGAGGGTGGACGGGAAAAAGCCCCGGCGGCCATCTGCCGGAAAGTGGCGGTCGCCAAGCTCAGCGGCAAGCACGAGATTGATATTTGGGGAGATGGCGAGCAGACACGCTCTTTTTGTTACATCGATGATTGTGTTACCGGCATCTGTAAATTGATGCGCTCCACCTACACGGAGCCGCTCAATTTAGGGCAAGATCGACTGATCTCCATCAACGAGCTTACCGACTTGGTGGCCCAAATCGCTGGCGTCCGCATCGCTAAGGCGCACGTGCCTGGCCCCCAGGGGGTACGAGGGCGGAACTCCGATAACACGCGGCTCCGGCAGGTGCTGGGATGGGAACCGGCGGTTTCGCTCGAAGAAGGACTGGCACGGACCTACCAGTGGATAGAAACGCAGGTGCGCCAAGGCGTGAAAGCCAAAGCGGCGTAACGCCGACCCTGGTTGGTGTGTGACCGGAGAAAGGGGGCCGCTGATGATTCCACTTCGTTGTACGCGGAGCTGTATCCTCTGCTGATACTCTTCCCCTTGGGCTACGTTGGGGCGGGATTGTACCCCGGCTTCGGCATGGGAGCGGTGGAAATCCTGCGGCGGCTGTCGTGCTGCACCAGCTTTGCTTTTCTCATTCTCGCGGCGGCGAGTTTCGTGATGAAACTGCCCGATCAGTACTCGCGCGTGATGTTTGTCGTGGCGTGGGGATGCAGTCTCTGCCTCGTGCCATTGTTGCGCTTCCTGGTGCTGGCGGTCACGGTGCAGTGGCGGTGGTGGCGAGAACCCGCCGTGCTGTTCGGCACTGGCGAGTGGACGCGCTGGACCATTCGGGCCTTGGATGACGCCTTTTCGCTCGGGTATCGACCGGTCGCGGTCATCGCGCCCGATGGGCAATGGCCAGACCGTATGGTGGAGAATGTGCCCGTGCTTCAGGGGCCAGAGTGGATACGGCGCGTGGCGGAGCAAGGCATCGGCGTCGTGTTCGTGAGAGAAGGGGACCCCCTCGGGATGTCCATCAGCCAACTCCAGCAGCATTTTCGGCGGGTGGTGGTGATTCGCGAAGACTGGGACCTCCCCGTGGAGCGCGTGCATGTCCGCAATCTTGGTGGCGTCCTTGGGGTGGAATTTACGAACAACTTGTTGTTGTGGCGGAATCGCGCGCTCAAACGCGCCCTTGATCTTGGGATCGGGGTACTGTTGTTAGTAGGAACGGTGCCCCTGCTGCCCGCAGGCGCCGTGGCCTTGAAACTCCGTAGCCGCGGCCCGATCTTTTTTCGCCAGGAGCGAGAGGGGCTGGATGGCCGATGCTTCTCGGTGTGGAAGCTGCGCACGATGTATGTCGATGCCGAGCAGCGACTCGCGCAATACTTGGCGACCAATCCCGCGTTGCGTCAGGAATGGGAAACCCACTTCAAATTGGCGCATGACCCACGGGTGATTCCGGGTATTGGCACGTTTCTCCGTCGCTGGAGCGTGGATGAACTCCCGCAGTTGTGGAACGTGGTGAAGGGGGACATGAGCTTGGTCGGTCCCCGTCCTTTTCCTGAATACCATCTGCGGCGGTTTCCCGAGGATTTTCGTGAACTGCGCCGTTGTGTCCGTCCGGGACTCACCGGCATGTGGCAAGTGACGGTCCGCAGCGAGGGGGGGATCGAAGAGCAGAAAGCGTATGACGCCTACTATATTCGCAACTGGTCGATTTGGGTGGATCTTCACATTCTGGCCAGGACGGCGTTTACCGTGTTGGCTGGGCGTGGGGCGTACTAAAGTGAACAGGAGAAAGCGTGATGTGCCCAGTACGGAAGTCGCCCGATGTCAGGTCGCTGACTGTGATCCAGAAGCCCTACGGCAATGAAAAGCCGATGTCGCTGTTGACGTCTACAAAAAAAGGACGAGGAAGGGGAGGAGCGGTGCATATCTATTTGCTGATGAGCATACTCCTGGTGCTATGTTACTGCGCAATGGGGATCAGTGAAGCGAGAGCCCGACAGATGGCGCAGCCTCGTTCTCTGCGTGCCACCGCGGCTGAACGAGGGGTGTGGATAGGAACGACGATCCAAGATGCGCACTGGGAGGACGACCAAGAATATAAGACAACTCTGGCACGAGAATTCAATGTCGGCGTGGCTTTCCTTTTCATGCGCTTGGTCCAACCCCGTCGCAACGAGTTCCATTTTCGGGTGATGGATAAGCTCAAGGCGTTCGCGCGAGAGCACAACATGAAGCTCGCGGGTCATGCGCTGCTGTATCAGGATTCCACGGAACCGAAATGGTTGGGGTTTGACCGAGCTGATTGTGGTGGGTGGGGGCGAGCGGAGCTGGATGCCATTCTCAAGCAGCATGTGCAAACGGTCGTGGCTCACGGCGGGGAGGAGTTCTATGTGTGGGACGTCGTGAATGAGCCACTCTCCCGGAGCGGAAATCTTCGGCGAAAATGCTGGCAAAAGATTCTCGGCGAGGAGCATCTGGCGCAAGCATTTCGCTATGCGCGTGAAGCCAATCCGCGGGTGCTGTTACGGCTGAACGAGGCGTTTGGTGAGCAGGGGGTCGATCCGCTGAAAGCGGAGAAATTTTTCGCTTTGGTGCGACGGATGAAGGCGAATCATGTGCCGATCGATGTTGTTGGAATACAGATGCACCTGGAGATCAACGGCCTGCGCTCGACCTATGCGTCGGAGTTGCGGCGGTTCTTGCTCGACGCTCAAGCAATTGGGGTGGGTGTCCATATTACGGAAATGGACGCCCACCAAGGGGATGAACCGATGTCCGCGTATCAGTTGGAAAGGCAGAAGGCTGTCTACAAGACTGTGCTGAAAACCTGCTTGGCGTTCCCTCATTGTACAAGTTTCACAACGTGGGGGCTGACCGACAAGTACAGTTGGCTGAGGAACAGAAGAAAAAATGTCTATCCGCATGCGCATCCGCTGCTCTTCGATGACAGATACCTTCCCAAGCCTGCCTACTTTGGCCTTATCGAGGCGATACAGGAAAGCGTGACGGTCCAAGACTAGGAAAACCGTCCATGCGCTTCCGCTGTGATGAGGAGGCATGCGCACGAACATTGAGGAGTTGAGATGATGTCCCCAATAGTCACACCGCGCCGTGCGCACAACGTTGACGTGGGTACGCTCGCGAAGGGAGCGAGCGTGTCGCTCGTGGGAAGGATCATGGGCCGCGCGACGCATATTGCCGGTCAAGTGGCGATTGCGCGGTTCCTTGGCCCCGAGACATTTGGACTGTACGCCATTGGGTGGACGGTGTTCTCGTTAGTCGGCATTGTTGCTCCCTTGGGTCTTGAAAAAGGGGTTGTGCGCTACGCTTCGATGTATAAAGACACGAATCCAGCCCGGTTGAAAGGGATTGTCGTCCAGGCGTTCTCGCTCACGCTTTTCTCCAGTGTGCTGGTCGCCCTGCTCCTTTATTGTTCCGCTCCTTGGTTAGCCGCGACGGTTTTCGGAAAACCCGGCTTATTACCCGTCTTTCGTTGGATCGCTCCAGCCCTGGTGTTTTGCGCGAGTCTCAAGGTTCTGGCGGCGATGACACGGGTCTCGCAGCAAATGCGCTACAGTGTGTACACCGAGGATGTTGCTCAACCCCTCGGCAATCTTCTCTTGTTTCTGCTTTTTTACGCGTTCGGCTGGCATCTTCTTGGTGCTTTGGGGGCGATTGTTGGGTCGTTCTTTCTTGCCTGTGTCCTCGCGGCGTATGCCGTGAAGACACTGTTCCCCGACATTTTCTCACGCCAAGTGCAAGCGGAAGGTGAAGGGACGGCTTTGGTGTCTTTCTCTCTCGCGACGGCCGCGGGAGCACTCGCGACCATGTCGCTGGTGTGGGTTGATCGCTTATTGGTTGGGATGTTCTGTTCCTCCGCCGATGCGGGTGTCTATCACGCGGTGTCGCAAACCTCTCTGCTCTTTGCCGTCATTCTCGGCGCGTTAGGATCAATCTTTTCTCCACTCATCGCTGAATTGCACCAGAAGGGGGAAATGCAGCGGCTGGAAGAACTCTTTCGCGTGAGTACCAAGTGGGGGTTGTATCTGAGTCTCCCGTTTTTCTTGGTGGTCTGTTGTGCTTCCCAAGAGGTGATGGTGACAATCTTTGGCCCAGGATACGAAAGTGGCGCACGCCCCCTGATGATCCTCACGCTGGCGCAACTGATTAATGTCGGAACCGGGGAAGTTGGGTATCTCTTGATGATGACGGGCCATCATAGGCGGTGGTTCTGGCTTTCGTGTTCGATGTCGTGCGTGAACATCGTGTTGAATGTCGCGCTGATCCCACGATTCGGGCTTCAAGGGGCCGCGATTGGGACGGCCTGCACGGTGGTTGGCCTCTTCATCCTGGGGCTTCGTGAAGTGAAACGACAGCTTGGAATATGGCCGTATGACCAACGCTACCGCAAGGGGGCGTTCGCCGCGATTGTCGCGGCGGGTGCGCTGTGGCTCTTCCATCTGAGCGGCGTGCAGCCCGTGGACGGAGGTCTGCTCTTGATGCTCTTCGTTGCGATTGGGGTGTTTATGGGGGTCCTGTTGTTCCTTGGTCTTGATGGGGAAGATCGGGCCGCCGTTGCCCTCTACCGAGTGGGCGCATGATGCGGCCTGCCGTAGGAGTGATGTCGCGATGACGGTGCTGAATCTCGATGGGCGGAGGGAGCGAGAATTCGTTACCTGCTCTTTCCTCTTCGTCGCCGGCGGTCTTCTCGGCGGTGCGTTAATCACGCTGCCCGCCAAGCTGCTGCCTTTTTTTCTGGGCGGCTGCGTGTGTGTCGGAATTGCCGTGCATGCCATAGGGAAGCCGATTGCCCTCATTTATTTCGTCGTGCTTACGTCAGCCACCGCCGGGCTCTTTCGCAGCTTCGAGTCCATTGATGTTGGGTCGACGGGCCTCAGTGTTTCGGGCCTGCGCTGGGTGTTTGTCGAGGCGATTGCCTGCTTTATCTTGGGATTCAATTTCCGCAAACTCCAAACGCTTGGGTTCTATGGCTACTTTCTCGCTTTTACGTGCTGGGCGATTTTTCGCGCCATGATCGAGTTCGAGGGTGGGCTGGGCATCAAGGATATTCTTTTCTATAGCCTTCCTCCCATTCTTGGTATTTATACGCATTTCACACTTGCCACCGACACGCGCGTTGCTATCGGTCGTATCGAGCAGTTCATCCTGTACAGTGTGTTCATTCCGATCTTGCTGTACGCGATATTTCTGCCACTTGGCCTTGTGTATCTGACTCCGAATGGCCCGGAAGGACTCTTAGAGCCTCGTCCCCTTGCGCTGTATCTGCTCATTGTGGTCGCCTTGGGCCTGGCGAAGTGGCGATATGCGAGAACAAAGGCCACGTCGTTGCGGGGTGCCCTTGTTTTTGGAGTAGCCCTGGGAACTATCCTCTTTACGCTCTCGTGGGTCGCCAGTATGACCGCGCTCTTGCTGCTGCCGTCCTATCGTTTGAATCCCCGGAAACCGTGGCGGATGCTGCCGGTCTTCGTGCTGGTTCCCGTGCTCGCGATTCTCGCGCTCTTTATGATTCCGTCGTATCGCGATCGCATGTTTCACCGCTCGGACACGGAAATCTCGGGCATGTGGCGCAATCTCAACTCTGCGGGGCGGTTTGATTATATGTGGCCCGCGACTTTCCAACATGCGCTCGAAAGTCCCATTATTGGCTGGGGGCCAGGTTCCGCCCGTGTTCTCGTCACGAATCTGTCATTCCGCAGAAAGAGTGACCACGAGCAGTATCACCCGCATAATGAATACTTGCAGGTCTTTCACGATTTAGGCGCTATCGGACTCGCGCTGTTGTTGCTGGCCTGGTTCTCGCTCCTTGGGCAGCACTGGAAGAGATGGCGAACCGCCCATGCCCTGGGCGATCATGTGAGTGCCCAGTGGAATATGGCCGTCACGCTCGTGATTACCATGGTGATGCTGTCGTCGGTGACCGACAATACGCTCCACTATACCTTCGTGGTCGCGCCGCTGTTTATTATGAGCGCGGTGGGCTTGCGGGTGGATGTGAAACCCTCGCGGTTTCCCTTGGGCCGATCGGTTGCCAGGGAAGCATCGCCAGAGCAAAGACCTTCACCATGAAACTCCGGCATTCGTCTCTCTCTCTGGGGAATGACAGAGTCACGGAGAGTTCTCGGTTGTCGTTCACGCGCCCCTCCCTTGACCTCTTGGGCGCGAACGCGTGGCTTGGGCGAGGTGTCTGGACATTAGCGGATCAGGGGCTCTTCACGCTGACCAACTTCGGACTCAATATCTTGTTCGCGCGGTGGCTCACACCGGACGAATATGGCGCGTTCACCGTGGCGTTTGCGTTCTTTTTGCTCCTGGGGGCTTTTCATATTGCCGTGCTCATCGAACCGCTGCTGATTTTTGCTCCAAGCACCTACGCGCATACGCTTCCCGACTATTTCGACACCGCCCTGTCCCTCCATTGGCGATTTGTCGCATTCGCGGGAGTGCTCATCGGAACCGTTGGATTCCTTTGCTGGCTCCGCGGTGCGGTGATCCTCTCGTCCTCGCTCGCCGCGCTGGCGGTTGTCACACCGTTCCTTCTCTTGCTGTGGTTATTGCGCGGCATGTGTTATGCCCGCGGCGAACACATTGTCCTCGCCGCGTGGGGGAGCGGTCTCTATCTCATCCTCATGGGCGCTGGGATCGCATATTTGTCTTGGCACCATTGGCTTTCCCCCACGTCGGGGATTTATCTCATGGGCGGGGCCAGTGGTCTCGTGAGTATCTGGCTGTCCATCCGACTGGGAGTCCACTGGCGAGGCACGAACAGTGCGCAGCTACGACATGAAGTGATCGCACAGCACTGGCGGTATGGGCGATGGAGCATCATGACGTATGCCTGTGTGTGGATTCCTGAGAATCTCTTCTATCTGTTGTTGTCGTTCTGGGGTGGGCTCGGTGCGAGCGCCGCGCTCCGCGCGCTGGTGAACCCAGTGCTGCCGCTTCTACGTCTGCAAGCCGCGCTCGTCCCGCCGCTCCTGACTCTCTTCGCGCGGACATGGACCTTCACTCAAGTTCGTCAGGTTCGTCAGCTTCTTGGGGCCTTGACGATGGGAGCCTTCAGCTACTGGTTGGTGCTCGGTGTGTATCACCGCTCGATCATGGCGTGGCTCTATGATGGCCAATACCAGGAATATGGGATGCTCCTGTGGGTCCTCGGACTTGTTCCTTGCTGTGGTGGCGTGTCGACGGTGTTGAGCGCGGTGCTCCGGGCGCGCAATCGCCCGGAGTTGGTGTTTTGGGCGCATGCCACGTCCGCGGTCACTGTCCTCACTGTGGGGATTGGTCTAGTTGCCGCGTGGGGGCTGACAGGGGCGGTGTGGGGTATGGGGCTGACTGGGGTTGTCACCACGCTGGTGATGTGGCGGGGCGCGCGACGTGAGGGGTGGGCGGTGACGAAGGATCTTTCATAATGCGGATCGCCGTTTTTGAATATAAAGTCACGCCGACCAGCCCGATTGGGAGCTGTCTCCTCCGCACCGTGCGTGAGCTGTGTGGCGAACACGAATTCACGGTGTTCGCCGCCGAGTTTGACAATCCCCGCCCGGACCGCATTCGTTTCGTGCGGGTTCCCGTCCCCACCCGCCCACTCGCGCTGCTCTTCCTGGCGTACCACCTCGTCGCGCCCCTGTGTTATTGGTTCCATCGGTTGCGTACCCGACGGATGTTTGATCTGGTCCTCATGGTCGAAAGCAATTTACCTTTTGGTGATGTCAGCTATGCGCATTTTTGTCATCGGACCTACCTGAACCAGCACTGGCAGCAAGCGAAAGGCAATGGCCTCCGTGGCTTGCTCCGCTGGTGCGACCACTGGTTGCGCGCGCGACTTGAGCCGTGGGTGTATCGACGCGTCCGTTATATTGTCGTGCCATCGCGGGGTTTGGAACGGGAATTGGCGTCCGCGTATCCCTTCACGCAAGAAAAGCTCGTGTGTATTCCCAACCCGGTGGACCTCGAACGGATGCGCCCCCGCGGTCGTTTCGATCGTGCCGCCTTTCGTGGAACTCTCGGTTTGACCGCCGACCACCGCACGCTCGTCTTTGCCGCGTTAGGACATTTTGAGCGGAAAGGACTGCCGCTCCTCTTTCAGGCGATCGGTCAGCTCCAGGACCCACAGGTGCGACTCGTGGTGGTCGGAGGGGAGCGTGACCTGGTTGTCACGTATCGCACGTACGCGCGACAGTTCCACATCGCGGCCCAGGTCATTTTTGTCGGCAAGCAAAATGACATTCGTCCCTACCTGTGGGGAGCCGACGGTTTTGTTTTGCCGTCACACTATGAAACGTTCTCGCTCGTCGCCTTCGAGGCCGCTGCGGCGGGGGTGCCACTCATTGCCACGCGTGTGCATGGGGTGGAGGAGCTGCTCCACGACGGCCAGGGGGGGATTCCCATCGACGCGACCGTGGAGAGTATCACCGAGGGACTCCGGAGTTTCGTGACCTTATCCGCGGAGCGGAAAGACGCGATGATTCACCGCGCCCGACAACAGGCCGGCGCGTATGGTGGAGAACAGTTCGTAAGCGCCTGGCGATCTTTCTACAATCGCTATCAGCCGAGAACGAGGACGGAGGCGCCCGCGCCACAATGGCTCGTGCTTGGCCATTATGGGGGACACAATACCGGGGACGACGCGATGTTGATGGGCCTGACGGTCACTGGCGGGCCACAGTGGTGGCAACAGATGGTCGTGGTCACCAAGGATGGTGCCCTCCCGCCATATCTCGCGAGCACGGGAGTCCGAGCCATCCGTGCGACACTCGGTGCCGTCATCCGCGAACTCCCGCGTGTCCAGGGCATCGTGGTTGGAGGAGGGACCCACTTCCATGACGACTATGTGGGATGGCGCTACCTGCGTCATGCGCGCTATTTGCTGCTGTTTGTCGGAACGGCGCTGCTGGCGAAAGCCCTCCGTAAACGGGTCTTGTGGCTCTCGCTCGGATTCGGCCCGTTCTTTCGGACGCCGACCAAATGGCTCACGCGGATCGGCCTGCGCTTGTGTGATCAGGTCACGGTGCGTGATGCGCAGTCGTATCGTGATGTCGCTCCCTGGATCGCCCCGACGCGATTGGGGGTGACGTTCGACCTCGCTGCCTTACTAGCCGACGGTGGGGAAGGAAAGCGGGGCAACGCGAGCCCTCCGGAGAAGAGCGCCCACTTGCTGGGCATTTCCGTGACGTCGGTCCAGAACAGCAAGACTGGCGGCCCCGTGGTGGACGCTATTTTTTGGGACCGGTTTGGTGACAGCCTTGCCACGCTTCTCACCCAACGACATGAAGTCCGAGTGCGTCTGTTCATCATGAGGGGAGGCACCCATGATGACGATACCGCCCTCACCGCGCGTGTGTACGCGAAACTGAGGGAGATCGATACCACGCGCGTGGAAGTGATTGCCTATGAGGCCGACCCAACCGCGATGCTCCGCAAGATTGGTGAGTGTCAGGCGTTTATCGCGACCCGTTTCCACTCTGGCATCCTTGCCTATCTGTCGCGGTGTCATTTGCTGTTCCTGACGTATCACCGCAAAGTGCTTGATCTCGCCAAGGAGATCGGCCTCGCGACTCAGGCATGTATTGCCCTGTGTGACTCCGTGACCGAGGAAGATTTGCTGAACCGCATGGCCGCAGTGCTCGATGGGGAGCCCGCGCATTGTCCCACACTTCCCGTGAGCGAAGCCGTGCGTCGCGCCCGTCTCAATCTTGAGATACTCGAAAAATATAGCGGCGGAAAATCGGTGGACTTGCGGTGCGTGGAGCCCGTCTCACCGTAGGTGTCATGCTCCCATCAATGAAAGGAACCGTGATGAAACGAGTGCTGACGATGATCCATACGCCAACCTTTGGTGGCCCCCATACACAGATGGAGCGCCTTTCTGCTCCTCTTGCCGCGCGTGGATGGGAGTTGCTCGCCGTCCTTCCCGATGAGCCAGGAAATGGGGCGGAACGCCTGCGCGCCGCTGGGGTGGCGGTTGAACAAATGCCTCTGCATCGGTTGCGAGCGAGTTTTGATCCGCGACCGCACTGGCGTTTCGCGGCGGGATTCTTTCCTGAAGTGAGGCACATTCGTCGGTTGATCGCGGAGAAAGCCTGCGACGTCGTATTAATCTGTGGGGTCATGCACCCGCATGGCGCGCTCGCGGCCCACGCGGCGGGAGTCCCGGTGGCATGGTATCTCCTGAGTACCTTCGCGCCGATGTCTTTGCGTCGCGTCTTGATGCCTATGGTTACGCGACTCGCGGATGTCGTGATCAGCACCGGCGTGAAGGTTGCCCAGCAACACCCAGGAGCGGTGCGGTTGGGGAGTCGCTTAGTGCCTTTCTTTCCACCAGTGGACACGACCGCATTCGTTGCCGATCCGCGCAAACGGACCGCGGCGCGGGCCGAACTTGGCATCCCCCAAGATGCGCTCGTCATTGGGACGGTCGGGAACCAGAATCGCCAGAAAGCGCATGAGTTCTTCGTTAAAGCCGCGGCCCGCATTCGTCGGGAGATTCCACAGACGTGGTTCCGCATTCTTGGCGCGCCAACTGAAACACAGGCCTCCTATTACGAGCGGGACGTGAAGGCCGAGGCGGTGAGACTGGGACTTACCGTGGGCCGCCGTCTTGCTTTTCTTGATCCCGGCAACCGGGTGGCGGAATTGCTCCCCGCCTTCGACCTGTTTCTCTTGACCTCGCGGGCGGAAGGAGTGCCGACGGTCATTCTTGAGGCGATGTCATGTGGGATCCCAGTGGTCGCCACTGACGTTGGTTCGGTGTCCGAGGTCGTCGAAGAGGGCGTGACGGGCATGGTCGTTCCTTCAGAGGATGAGGCGGCCATGGCACGTGCTGTCGTCACCATTCTCCAGAACCCAACCACGTGCGCGGCGATGGGGCGCACGGCTCGTGCGCGCGCCGTGCAGCGGTACGATACGACGATCTGCGCGGATACGCACGTGCATGCCTTCGAGACGGCGCTCGCGCATCACCAGTTGTTCCGGAAATCGACTCCCCCCTTGGTGAGAACCTGACAGGTCCACGTGGGGAAGAGAAAGGCGCTCTGACTCGTGAAAATTCTGCTTATCCACAACTTCTATCAGCAATTCGGGGGCGAGGATGCCGTTGCCCTAGCCGAGCAGCGACTCTTGGAACAACAGGCCGAGGACGTCGTCGTCTACTCACGCCATAATGATGACATTAAGAGCTACGGCGTCGCCGCGAAGGCGAAGTTCGGGGTCGAGACGATTTTTTCGCGCCGGACGAACCACGAGATTCGTGAGGTTGTCCGACGCTGCCAGCCCGATGTCGCCTATGTCCACAATGTGTTTCCGTTGATCTCCCCCGCCGTGTATCATGCGCTGCATGCCCTGCGGGTGCCGACCGTGCAAGTGATCCATGATTTTCGCTTCCTCTGCCCCAACGGATGGTTCTACACCCAAGGGCGCGTGTGTGAGCGGTGTAAAAGCGGCCAGTATTGGAACGCGGTGCGGCGGCGGTGTTATCGTGGCAGCTATCTGTTGAGCGCGTTGTATGCGACGGCGGTTGGGGCGAATCGTCTCGCCGGAATTTTTGACAAGATCACGGCTTTTATCTGTTTGACGGAATTCGCCAAACACAAACTCGTCGAGGCGCGGATTCCAGAGCGGAAGATTTTCATTCGCCCCAATTTTCTTGATGCCACGACCACGACCCCGACGCCCGGACAAGGACACCACGTGGTGTATCTTGGTCGGTTATCCGCCGAGAAAGGAGTATGGACCCTCGTGCGCGCCTTTGAACAATTGCCAGACGTGACCCTCAAGATTGTCGGTACTGGTCCTCTCGAAGCGGCCTTGCACGCCTACGTGCGCGAGCGGCACCTGACGAATGTCCACTTCGCCGGATTTCAGCAGGGCGCGGAAAAACAGGCGCTCTTACGAGAGAGTGTCGGCACGGTGGTTCCCTCCGAATGGTATGAAAACTTTCCGGTCGTTGTGCTCGAAGCATACGCGGCGGGCAAGCCTGTCATCGGTGCCAATATCGGCAGTCTGCCGTATGTGATTGAAAACGAGCGGAGTGGGCTGTTGTTTGAGGTCGGGAACCCGCGCTCCCTCGCCGACAAGGTGCGGGAACTGGTGAATGATCCCGCGAAAAGGGCCGCGATGGGGAATTACGCGAGGACGCTGGTGGACAACAAATATAGCCCGCGGGAGAGTTACCGCACCCTCAAGACGATCTTTACGCAAGTACAGGGTTTGTCGTGACCACGCATCCACGCATTTATCTTGATCGTCTCGGCGTCGATTACCTCCCAGTGATCCAAGCGGGCATGGAGTGGATCAATCTCCGCTCGAAGGTGAAATGGGGCGACACCGTCTTTGTGAAACCCAACCTGACGTATCCGACCTTTCGTCGTGGGGTGATGACCAACCCGGAGTGCGTTGAAGCCGTCGTCGTGGCGCTCAAAGATTACACCAATCGGATCATTGTCGGCGAGGCGGATTCTGGAGGTTACAACCCCTTTAATATCGATGAAGTGTTCATGAAAACCGGGATTAAACAGCTTGAACACAAATATGACATCCGTGTGTGTAATCTGAGCCATCTGCCACATCGGTCAATCGAATTTCCCTATAAAGGCCGTCAGCTCAGCGTGCCGTTACCGGTCTTGCTCCTGGATGAAAGCGACCTGTTGTTGACCATCCCCGTCCCCAAGGTCCACATGAATACCCAGGTGAGTTTGTCGATCAAGAACCAGTGGGGATGTATTCCCGAGCCCGCCATGCGTCTCCGGCTGCATCCGTTCTTTGAGAAAGTCGTGTACGAGGTCAACAAGCATGTCCATGCGTCCCTGACCGTTGTCGATGGGCAATATGGCCTCAATCGCAGCGGGCCGATGCGTGGCGATGTCGTCAATCTCGGATGGTTGATGGTGGCGGATAATATCTACGCGGCGGATATGACCTGCTGCCGACTGATGCGGATTGATCCTGACGACGTGTATTACCTGCGGTATCTGGCGACGCGCGAGCACGTCATGCCGGCATTGCATGACATCGACTTCAATCAAGATTGGCGAACGTTTGTGAAAGAGAAATTCTATTTGCGCCGTGCATGGTCTGACTATCCCGGACTCTTGGCTTTCCGTTCTCCGCTCCTCACCTATCTTGGCTATTACTCCCCCTTGGCGAGCTTCCTGCACAAGCTCCTCTATCTCTTTCGCGAACCATTCTACGATTATGACAAGAAGGAAAGGCCCCACGGCGGACAGCAAGAAGGCCGGACGAGCGAAGTGGAAAAGTAAGGGAGGTGCCTGAGTAGGCCAACTCCGTTCGTGCAAGGTCTTCACCCGACAAGCATCACGTTCATTAAAGCTCCGCGAGCAACCCCCGATGCGAGTATGGAGGGGACTGAATGTCCCTCACACTCGATAAAGGCAAACCACGCGAAAGCGTGGGACGCAAAGCCACTGGCCTACGTTCAGCGCCATGCGCTGAATACGGTCGCAGGGTTGCCGGGCGGACACAGTTCCTCCGTTTTTGAGCTGTCGTTCGATGCGGCTCAATTTTCGCGGAGGAAGTCTTATGAAAAACTTTCGTGGTCTCATCAGTAGTAGTATTACGGGCCTGGTGCTGTTGGTCTCCAGCGCACACGGCCAAGTGACCGGAGCCAACGTCCCGGAGCAGAATGCCACCGCGGTGCTGGTCTCAAGCATCTGTTCATCCATGATGCGCTGTATCTGCGGCATAAGGCGGTGCAGAATCAAACGCTGGGATTCTGGATCGATTCCGACTCCAGCAATGTCACGGTGGATGGCGCATTTCTTCATGACAATTTAACCTTCGGCATGTTCATTGAAGCCAATCAGGGACCGATCACCGTGAAAGGCAGTATCGTCTGCCATAACCGTGGCCCCGGATTCTTGATCAATAACTCTCGCGACGTGACCCTCGAAAACAACGTCCTCTATGGCAACGCACGGGCGCAAATACTTGTGGAAGGGACACCGCCCGATGGTCGCCCCATGCGGAACTGGGAAACGGGGGAACAGTTCACGCTAGTCTCTGAGCGCTGGCAGATCAGGGACAACGATATCGTCGCGAAAAACCCGAACCAGCTTTTGGTGGAAATCAATCTCGGTGGCTCGACTTCAGCGGCCTGGACGAAATTTCAGCGGAGTCTGACCGCCGGGAAGAACCTCTGGTACCAGCCCTCAGGGGCACCCAGCTTCCGCGTGTTCGGTTGGAGCACGGAGACCAAGAACGTCGATCTCAATGAATGGCGCACCCTCACGAACCAAGACCTTGATTCCGTGATGACCGCGCCGGGGTTTATTGATCCTGAGAACCATCAGTTTTGACCGCGACACACGATCCAGGGTCTGGGTCCCGTACAACGTTGCCCCGCGAGTCCGAAGTCGAAAAGACAAAGCGGAAGCAACGGGCGAGACTCAGACCAGGTCGTGCGTCAGTCAGCAGTGGTGCCTTGCTGGTTCCGCCCGCCCTTGCAACTCTAGTGGTTTTCCCACATTGTTCCCGAAGAATTTTTTGCCCCGCGCGCGGCCTAAGGAGGCACCCATGAAATTTGGCATTCTGTACATTCCCGATTACTACCCAGAACGCTATGCGTCCGCCAGCCACTACTATGGCGAGATGATGGAGCAGATTCAGTATGAAGAGGAACTGGGTTTCGACGGCGTATTCTTCGCCGAACACTACGTTGGGGGCTATGCGTTTCCTTCGCCGCCCGTGTTTGCCGCCGCCGTCGCGCAGCGCACCAAGCGCATCCGCTTAGGAACCGGCGTGACCCTTCTTCCGCTGAATAACCCGATTCGCACCGCCGAAGAATACGCCATGCTTGATGTCTTGAGTAATGGGCGACTCGACCTTGGGATTGGTCGCGGCGTGTTGAAAGCCGAATACGAACTGTTCGACATTGACGAATCCGAAAGTCAGGGGCGGTTTCACGAATCGCTGGAGATTATTCTGCAAGCGTGGACACAAGACTCGGTCTCATACGATGGGCAGTATTACAAAATTCGCGACGTGCGCGCCTTGCCCAAGCCGGTGCAACAACCGCACCCTCCTATTTGGGCGGCCTGCGCGGTGAGTCCAGAGAGTTTTACCTGGGCTGGGCACAAGGGGTTTCATCCCATGACAGTGCCGTTCGCCTATCCCAAGCATGACCAATTACAGGCGAAGATGGACCTCTACTGGTCGGCGTTGAAACAAGCCGGGCATGATCCCAGCACGCGCGAAGTGTTGGGCGTGTATCATCTCTATGTGGACGAGACCGACGAGAAGGCGCATGCGCAGGCCAAAGGTCACTATCTGAGATACTTGCAGTTCTTCGGCGCGCTCGAACAGAAAGTCTCGTTTCAAGGCGCGGACTACAAGGAATACAAAGGTGGCTTGTCGAAGATGCTCGGTCCGGTGACATACGAGGACCTCGACAAAGGCGACTGCATCATCTTTGGCAGTCCAGAGCGCTGCATCCAGCGGCTCACACGCGCCCAAACTGACTTCGGTCTCTCGTATCCCGTCTTTGAGGTCAACTTCGGCGGGTTTCCGCACAAGGAAGCGATGAAGTCACTAGAGATGTTCGCCAAGTATGTAATGCCGGCGTTGCGCTAAAGATTGGGGGCGCACGGAACGCGCCCCGCGAATCGCACTCTTGCAAAACTCCGAACAGTCCCAGATTCCGAACTCCGAACAGTCCCCAACTCCGAACTTCCCATGCCTTTCGTGTACATTCTTCGTTGCCGCGATGGCTCGCTCTATACCGGCATCACCACTGATGTGCCGAGGCGATTACAGCAGCATCAGACTGGGCAAGCCTCGAAATATACGCGCGCCCGGTTGCCAGTCACGCTCAGTTGGACATGCCAGGTCGAATCGTGGAGCCAGGCCCTCAAGGAAGAGTATCGCATCAAAGCCCTGAGACGAGATCAGAAAGAGGCGCTGCTCCACACTCAACCAGAACAGGATTCCTCAACACGATGAGTCAGTCGTCTGTCCTTTTAAGTTGCGAAGCCATTAGTAAAGCGTACGGTCTGCAATCGCTCTTCTCCGGGCTCTCGTTCGCGTTGAGCGAGGGCGACCGGGTCGGTCTCGTCGGTCCGAATGGATCGGGGAAATCGACGTTTCTCAAAATTCTGGCGGGCGTCGAGTCGCCAGACAGCGGCACGCGAGCGGTGCGACGCTTGGCCCGCATTGGCTACGTGCCGCAGGACCCGGTGTTTCCCGACGAGATCACGGTTGAAGAGGTCATGCGCACCGCGCTCGTCGATGACCCACGTGAAGACTTCGAGAAAACGAGTCAGATTGCCATGACTTTGGGACGCGCGGGGTTCACCGATTTTCAGCAAATCGCGACGACCCTGTCTGGCGGCTGGCAAAAGCGTCTGGCCATCGCCAGGGAATTGGTGAAGGCCCCGGCGATTCTCTTGATGGACGAACCCACCAACCATCTGGATGTGGAGGGCATTCTCTGGCTCGAAGAGTTATTGCAGGTCGAGCCGCTCGCGTATCTGGTCATCAGCCATGACCGCTATTTTCTGGAAAACGTGTCCACGCGGGTGCTCGAACTGAACCGTATGTATCCGCAAGGGTTGTTCGAGTCCGCGGGGCGCTACAGCGATTTTCTGGTGAAACGCGACGAGGCGCTGCGCAATCAGGCCGCCTATCAGGAGTCACTCGCGAACACGGTCCGGCGCGAGATCGACTGGTTACGCCACGGTGCCAAGGCGCGCACCACCAAGGCGCAAGCGCGGATCAAGGAAGCCGGACGGCGTATCCAGGAACTCGCGGACATCAAAACGCGCACCGTGCAAGAGGCGGTGGGGATCGATTTTACCTCCTCGGAGCGCAAGTCCAAGAAACTCTTGGTCGCGCGCCAACTCAGCAAAACCTTTGGTGACAAGCGCGTGCTTGATGGCGTGGACGTGATCCTGACGCCGGGAGTGCGGCTCGGTTTGATCGGACCCAACGGCAGCGGCAAGACCACGCTGTTGCAACTGCTGGTTGGAAAGATGACACCCGATAGTGGTGAGATCGAACGAGCCGACGGCTTACAGATTGTCTATTTCGACCAGAATCGCGAAGCCCTCGACCCCACGCTGACGCTGAAACGAGCGCTGGTCCCTCAAGGGGACACGGTGATCTATCGCGACCGCCCGATCCACGTGGCGTCATGGGCCAAGCGCTTTCTGTTTCGCACGGATCATCTGGAGATGCCGGTGAGTCGGCTGTCGGGCGGTGAGCAAGCCCGCATCCTGATCGCCCGTCTCATGCTTCGACCCGCTGATCTGTTGATTCTTGACGAACCAACCAATGACCTCGACATCCCGACCTTGGAGGTGTTGGAGGAAAGTCTGCTCGATTTTCCCGGAGCCTTGGTGTTAGTGACGCATGACCGATTCTTGTTGGACCGCGTCTCGACCACCTTACTGGGGCTTGATGAGGCTGGCCGGGGAACATTCTTCGCCGATTTCTCCCAATGGCAAGCCGCGCAAAAGCTGGTGACTCCAGCCCCAGGTGTCGTACCACCGAAAGCCCCACGTCGAGAAGTAAAACGTGGCCCGAGCCTCACTTCCCGTGAGAAGCGAGAGTGGGAGGAGATGGAAGGGCGCATTCTAGAGGCCGAAGAACGGCTGGCGGCATGTCAGCGCGCGGTGGACGATCCGACGATAGCGTCGGACCCAGTGGCTTTGCAGGAGCGCTACGCGGCACTGGAGGTGGCTCGTGGGGCGGTGGATACGCTCTACGCCCGCTGGGCTGAGCTTGAGGAGAAGCGGAAATAGGGGCGAAAAATCTTTACTGGACTAATTTTTGTATACCCGAAAAATCTCCTTCGGTCGGCATCACGAACAGGCAGTGGCCGTTACTGCGCGAGGCCCACACCGCGCCCACGGCGCGCTTTTCCTCCGCGTCCGCGTAGAGATGCTTCCCTTTGTATTCCACGACCAGCACCCGTCCGTCGGTCAGTTGACAGAGAAAATCGGGGTAAAACCAATCCGTTGAGGTTTGCAGTCGGAACGAAGTGGATTTCCGCGAGAGATTCCGTACCCAGAACCGCACGGCTGGCAATCCGTCGAGGAATTGGGCACAGCGGAATTCTTCCGTGAGGCTCCCTGTGGATGTTTTTTCTCGTAACTCACCCGGCTTCGGCCCGAAATAATGTTTCTCGAAACGGAAGCTGCCTTCGTGGAGCCAACTCGGCTCGTAGGTGATTGTTTGGAACTCACCTTACGCGGCAGAGACAAAAAAGGTGTAGAATCGCCGATATGAAAGCACACCCGATAGCAGATTTGTATTCCGATTACTTGTTGGCTTCGTTTGGGGCGACCACGGCGACGGGGCTGAGCGAACTGCTGGAAGGGGAAGTCAGCCATGACCAAGTGACCCGGTACTTGGCGGGCACGAAGAAAACGGCGGCCGACCTGTGGCAGACCGTCAAGCCGGTGGTGCGGGAGGTCCAATCCGAGGCGGGGGTCTTGATTATTGACGACTCGATCGAGGAGAAGCCGTATACCGACGAGAACGATATTATCTGCTGGCATTACGATCACTCCAAGGATCGGATGCTCAAAGGCATCAACTTCCTCACGGGGTTGTATCGCAGCAAGGGAGTCAATGTGCCGGTGGGGTTCCACGTGGTGGCCAAGACCGAGAAGTATACCGACCCCAAGACGCAGAAGGAGAAGCGGCGCAGTCCGGTCTCGAAGAATGCCGTGTGTCAGGAGATCATCAAGCAAGCGGTGACCAACCTGATCCCCTTTCGCTTCGTGCTCTTCGATGTGTGGTTTGCCTCGGCGGACACCATGGTCTTCATCAAACAGAAACAAAAACGGGACTTTATCTGCCCTCTCAAGACCAATCGCAAAGTGGCCTTGAGTCTGGCCGACAAGCACCAGGGCCGGTACGTCAGAGTGGACA
>JANMSE010000308.1:0-4683 GCA_031389045.1 Deltaproteobacteria bacterium
TGCAGGAGGCGCTGCATGACCTGCAAACACAGCTTGCCGCAGACCTGGGCCTGGAGGACGTCTCCGTGCAGTTGCTGGCCGGCACGGTGAAGGCGCAGTTGCCGCCCGGCCAGGTCAGCGCCCACCTCACGATGTCTAGAAACTTCTCCCAACGATCTCCGAGGGTAGCCCGCACCACGCTTTTCCCATTAACCGTCGGTGATGTCGTCAATTCCTTAGTCTGATTCAAAAGAGGAAGCCCACCATGCTCAGCCGCAAAGGCATTGTATTGCCGATTCATTGCTTTCCACCGCTCATCCTTAGCGTCGTGATGCACCATATCGAGCGTGAAAACATCTTCGTCGGGTGAAAAAGTGAGGAAGGAAGCGTTATCTTTGGAGATGAGATAGACCTCCGTGAACAGCGATTTCTGAAATCCGGTTTCTTCCTCGTATTGATGGACAAACTCCAAGTATTTGGGGACGATTTTCTCCCATTTGCTGGCGGGAAAGGCCCAAAAGGTGAAATCGAAGTAAGGCCCGCCCTCACTGAACTCGATCATGCAGTCCGCCCGGCTGCCACGGAAATCATTCAACCCCTTTTCCACACTCTTTACCATCGCGACCCGCGTGGCATGGAGCACTGCGGCAGATGCAGAGGAGGTGAAATCTCTGAAGTGCGTTTCTATCTCTGAGGTTGCCACAGAGGCCAAAATTTTTGATTTCACCGAAGAGACTTTCTCCACGGCTCCACTTGTAGAACCGGCAATTTCCGCTGCCGCGGATCTCCATATCCAACGGCGAGCTTTGTATTTTGCCAATTCTCCGAGCGAGAGGGGACCCGTGGTGCTCGGATCAACTAAGGTGCGGCGTTCCACCAGGATTTGGTTGTCATACGGTTGCATGAACCCCAGCACAGCGTTGGCTCCGTCACGAAGGTCAGCAAGCGACGGTAATGGGTTCAGCGAGAGTATGTCATACGTGTAACGCGCGAGGGCTAAGGGTTCAGTCTTGAACGTGACCTCATAAATAATGCCGAGCAGCCCATAGCTGGAGCGAATCAAGCGCATTCTTTCGGGATTACTCTGCTCATCAACGCTTTCGACTTCGCCATCCGCTTTCACCATCTTGACTGCTATTACCGTGGAACTGATCTGACTGGGGCCACTATCAAACGAGGAGTCTTTGGTGCCACAACAGGCAACGGAACCAGCAGTGGCATTGCCGATCTCCGGCATGACAGCAAGCTGGACCTCGTGCAACTCCAAAAAGCGCGCGATGTCGAGCATCCTGACGCCCGCGCCCACAGTGACAGTCTTTTTCGTTGAGTGTAACTCACATTTTGTGTCAAATTCCCCATCAAGGAACACTTGAGTGCCTGTTGTCACGAAACATTCGGTTGTGGAATGGAGATTGCCCGCTACGCGGATGGGCAATGGACAGGTTGCGGGAGTGCGCACGATCGCAACAAGTTCAGCGAGGTTGCGCGCGTTTTTGACTTTGGTCGGTTTACTCTCCGCTGATTTGTTCCAATTGTAAAAGATTTCCGCCATACAAAGGACCTCCTTCTTCACGTCGTTAGTGTCAGTTGCTGCAGCAACAGTTCGCCTTTGACTCTATACATTTCCGCTTCCCACCAGTGCTCTTCGGTGGCTTCGGCTAAAGCAAACGCTTCTTGCATCTGCGCGAGGCCTTGAGCAGGTTGTCCAGCTTTGTTGTACAACTCGGCGAGTCGAGTTTTGTGATAAGGAATGCGGATTTTGGCGCTGATGCCTTGGCGCATGCCAATCGCTTGTTGCATGATCTCTAGCCCATTTTCCGCGTGGCCTATTTCTGCTTGCGCCCAAGCTTGCCGTTCCATGGCTGTCATCCGCCACATGGGAAAGTTGTACTCCTGTGAGAGTGCTAACAGCGCTTGCGCTTCCTCTTGGACCTTCTCCACGTCTCCTTGCAGCAAATAGATCAAGATCATATCGGAGAGCGCAAACGCTTGGCTGAACGGATGTGCCAAGGCTCGGGCATACTCCCACGCTTCGCGCGTTCTTTGTAACGCTTGATCAACATAGCCGAGGAGCCACAACGCTTGACCGGAGTACGAGCGACAGGCGACCCACGGGTCCTGATTGTAAATGCGGACGTGAGTGCGATGCTTCTCGGGGTCGTACAGACTGGTGCTCCGTTCAAAATGATCATAGGCGGAGACGATCTCGCCGAGATGGAAGAGCGTAACGCCGACCGCGCCATGTGCTTCGACGAGGAGCCCTACATCACGACTTGTGTCCGCAAGGTTGAGCAGTTGGGTGCTGAGTTCTTGAGCCCTACGGTATTCGGCGCGTACGACGTGAAATTGCCACAGGCCGAAGAGGATACGAAATAGTTGCTCTGGGTCGTGAGTTTGTTGCGAGAGTCCTTGTGCCGAGGCATACGCTCGCTCGACCTCCACGTCGCCGTAGCCACGGATCGCCTGCAGTGAGATCCCTAAGGTAAGGCGTAAGACGAATTCCTGTTGGGCGTGGGTTGATTTGTCAGGGAGGGTCGCAAGCAGGTCTAAACCTTTTCCCAAATGGAGGACCGCTTCTTGATAGGCGCAACGCCGGATCGCTTTCTCCGCTGCTCGTGCGTAGTAGTAAACAGCTCGGGCAAAATTGCGCCCTTGCTCGAAGTACACCGCTAGTTCGGTGGCGACCTCATCGACGCGATCTCCATACGCCGCCTCGACTCGTTCAGCGATACGGAGATTGAGACGCTGGCGTCGGGCTATTCCAACGCGCTCGTGCCAGAGCTGTTGATATAGTGCGTGGCGGAAGCGATAGCGTGCAGAGACTGTTCCGTCTGGCCATTCCATGACTCCGGCGGGTTGTAAAAACGCGCTCCGCGCGGCCATTTGGGCGCTGGCCTCTTCGACTTCCTCTTCAGAGGTAGAGAGAGAAGCTGCGATCGCAGCCGTAGGGAATTCGACACCCACTATGCTAGCGGCCTCGAGAATTTTTCGCTCGCGTGCTTCCACGCGGTCAATCTGCCGTTCGATAAGCTGGCGGATGTTGTCAGGCACGACTGCGGCGATGGCGGAGATCCCACCTTGTAGTTGCCAGCCGTCAGCGGCATGTGTCATAAGATTACGCTCGACGAGATCATCAATAAAAGCGCAGAGAAAAAATGGAAGCCCGTCGGTAACACGGTGGAGTACCTGGGCGAGGAGGGCTGGCAGCGTACTGTTGGGAAAGCGGCGATCTACGTAGTCTTTGACCGCTTCGGCGTCAAGGGGCGGCAGGGCCAGTTCCTTACATTTTGCGTGACTTTGGAGTTCTTGGAGGACGGCTCTCAGGGGATGACCCTCCGTCAAACCTTCCGCCGGTCGATAGGTTCCGAATATCAACAATCGCGCTAGCTCTTCTCGTCGAGCGAGAGACGCAAGCAGGTCAAGCGTGGAATAATCACTCCACTGCAAATCTTCCAGAACCAAAACTAAAAGTGGAGGCTCGACGTTTGACCCATCTGCGGTAAATATCTCAACCGCCTCAACGAGTTCCCGGAGCATGCGCGCCCTGGTGGTTCCCTGCACACGTTGTTGTAAGGTTTCTTGTTTTTCCTCGTCAATAAGCGTGGGGAGCTGCGCTAGCCACGTTGGCGCATAACGTCCCAAAAATGCGCTGAATTGCTCATTTCCCGCTTTTCGCCCGATCCGTCCAAGCGCTTCCAAAATGGGCAAGTACGCTTCACCTTCGCCGAACTGTTCGATGCATTGCCCGCGACCGATCCACACGTTCGGATTAGCCTCAAGCTGAGCGACAACGGCATCAATAAGAGTGGTCTTGCCAATGCCCGGCTCGCCGGTCACGAAGACGATCTGCCGCTCACCGCTCAGCGCCTTGTCCAGCCAGCCGTGGAGTTGCGTCAGTTCCGCCTCACGACCGACGAGGAGGGGGGCTGGGGGTTGGGGACTCGGGGCTGGGAAGGACGGTTCTATCTTTGCCTTTTGCTTTTTGCCTTTTGCCTTTTGATTTTCTTCTTCCCTACTGACTACTGAATGCTGACTACTGACTACTTGCCCAATGAACCGCCACCCGCTCCCCGGCACGGTCTCGATGAACCGAGGCTGCGCAGCGTTGTCGTCCAGAGCGTGGCGCAGTTCCCACAGACTCGCGCGCAGCACCTGGGCACTGACTTTGGTTTTGCCCCAGATGGTTTCCCGTAACTCATTTCGTGTGACGACCTGGCCCGCATGGGCAAGCAGATGATGCAGCACGGCAAAGGTTTTCGGGCGTAACGGGACGAGGGTCGTCTCACGCCACAGCACGCCATTGTCTGCGTCCAAGCGATAGGGAGGAAACACGTAGGTATCGGGGGTGCTCATGTCGTGAGGCTATACCACGGCGTTGAAGAAAAATTCAACGCTCGGAGCCGAGAAATTCAACGTTTCACCTCTTCTCTTATGCTGCTCTGTTGGTGTATGAAGCCGGCATTGGTCGTTTCTTCTTTTGTCATTCGACACACCCGACATTGGGGTGGTCAGGAACAGTCGGGAAAGGAGGATGTTCAACGAAAAATTCCAGTTTGCTAGAGAAAAGATTGTCGTTGTTCACAGCAAATGAACATTTTGTTCAGTGCGATGTTACGCAGACACAATATCGTGTTTCACAGCGAAATTTTGTTCCCCAAAAGGAGGTTCCTTATGCGCTCATGGTTACTGTGTGGTTCAATTGTG
>JANMSE010000315.1:0-3860 GCA_031389045.1 Deltaproteobacteria bacterium
GATCAACGCGCCGATCTGTGAGGTTTTTAGCGGTAACATTTGCGCCGCCAACAAGGGCACGAACACCCACGTGATCGTGCTCGCGAAGGCATACCCCAGGCGATAACAGGCGACGCCGAGCACCGGGCGACAGGAAAACACTTCCCGAAACGGGGGCACCACGGCATTCGCCGCTGTCTTATGCTTTGGGGGATCGGGCAACCAGAAGTACATCAACACGAACGCGAAGAGACTGAACAGACCGAGCGCGACGAAGCTCGCTTCCATGTTGATCGCGTCTTTCAGCACGCCGCCGAGAATCGGCCCACAGGCCACACCACCGAGAAAAGCGGTGTTGATATAGCCTGCATAGGTGCCTTCTTTCCCCTTCGGTGTGAGGTCGCCTACGTAGGCCAGGGTCACGGGTTGCACCATAGCTGTGGCGACCCCTTGCACCCCCATGATCAGGAGCAGCAGGCCCAGGCTGTCGGCCAGCAAAAACGCGACGGATGACAACGCATACAAAAAGACGCCGGCCAGCAGAAAAGCCCGTCGGCCTATACGATCCGACGCTCTGCCGATCAATGGCAGTAGAAATGTGCGCGGTGCGGAATGAGCGCTAAACAGGAGACCCGCCCCAAAACTGGCCGCGCCAAACTGTTGAGCATAGAGAGGGACAAACGGCATGACGACGCCGTTTCCCAGCATGGTGCAAAAAATCGCCACGGCGAGGACGAAGAGCGGATTCATAAAAGGTGAAGACTCATGGGTTGGCTTGTTGTGCTGACTTCCACATTGGGGAATGGATGACCCGGGGCAACGACCGCCCCCTTGTACCATCCCGCGCACGAACAGAGCCAGAGGGTGCTCTGACTCTCCGCCATGAGTTGCCCATGAAAATCCGAGGTGCCAAGTCGTTTATACATGTATAAACGACTTACCGAGCTGGATATCGCAAAGCGCCAATCCCTCTTTCTTGTAGCCCGGCGATTGATCGCCGGGGTGCTCCGGGCGTTCGGCATACCCGCAATCTCTGCCCGCGCGTAGTCTCATCTCCGTCAACAAGCGGCTCAAAATTCTTGAACACTAAAATGCCGATGCGTTGGGTGCGGGGGAACTCTGACGACTTGGGCATGACGACTTTCTCCTTTCAGATGCAATCTCACGGGCCGATTATTTCACACAGTCAAGAAACACCACGGGCGGGTGGGCGAGAAAAGCGGACCAGTAGTGACGTGCGGCGTCTCCCGCGATCTCCGGTGACAGTTCGGGGTCGTGCCATGTCACCTGCTGAAATCCGGCGGTTTTCAATGCCTGCTCATGGGTTGCGACGCTCAGAAGAAAGACGCACGCGGAGCCGCGGAGGCGCGGAGAGGGGACCGGACGAGACTGCCTTGACAGTAGGCAAGAGCGTGTGTGAGAAGAGGAGCCGATTTCAACGACTCAAAAGGAGGTTCAGTATGGATATTAAAACAGAGCGTGTGCACGTGAGTGTGGATGGCAAAACGATGGGGGCGTACATGGCGCGCCCAGCCGACGGTCCTCCGCGCCCAGGGGTGCTGGTGTATATGGAAATCTTTGGGGTGAACGCTCACATCCGCGATGTGGCGGACCGGGTGGCCCGTGAGGGCTATGTGGCACTGGCACCTGATTTTTTTCATCGGACCGGGCCTGGAGTGGAATATGGCTACGACCAAACCGGGATGACCGAGGGCATTAAGTTGTTGGGGCAATTAAAGGCCGACGAAATCGTCGCCGACGGGCGCGCGGCCATGTCATTTCTCAAGCGGCAGAATTTCGCGCGCGGTGACACGATCGGAGCCATGGGCTTTTGCGTGGGCGGGCACGTGACGTACCTCACCGCATGTGAACTCGGTGTGAAGGCCGCCGCGAGTTTCTATGGGGGCGGGATCGCTGGCGCGCAGGGCTTCGGTGGTCAACCGTCCACTATCGGTCGGACAAGCCAGATTGGTGGCAAAATTATCTGCCTGTACGGCGCGAAGGATGCCCACATTCCGCTGACGCAAGTCGATGCCGTGCGCGCGGAACTCGAAAAGCACAAGATTCGTCACGAGGTGGTGGTGTACCCCAACGCGGACCACGGGTTTTTCTGTGACCAACGCGCGTCGTATGACAAAGCCTCGGCTGACGATGCGTGGACACGAGTGAAGAAGTTGTTCGCCGAAGAATTGAAATAAGCATTCAGCATTCAGCGTTCAGCCGTCAGCTTTCAGCAAAATTCAGACAACCGCTTTTCTGTTTTTCTGGCTGACTACTGAAAGCTGATAGCTGAGCGCGTACTGAAAAAGAGGTGTCTATGGGTGTTCTGGATGGAAAAGTAGCGATTGTGACTGGTGCGGGTCGGTTGCGAGGAATCGGTCGGGCCGCGGCGCTCGCGCTGGCGGAATTAGGGGCGGATATTGCTGTCACCGGAACCGGACGTGACCCCGACAAGTATCCCCCTGACGAAAAGGCGGTGGGCTGGCGTGATATTGAAAGCACGGCGGCGCAGGTGCGTGAACGCGGACGGCGCAGCCTGCCCCTTGTCGCTGATGTGGTGAAGAGCGCCGA
Organism: Deltaproteobacteria bacterium; assembly: GCA_031389045.1. GTDB lineage: Bacteria > Desulfobacterota > Binatia > Bin18 > Bin18 > JABFSC01. The sequence continues at coordinate 2,551 of JANMSE010000315.1, forward strand.
TGTCAAACGTGCCGTGGCGGCGGTGGTGAAGGAATTTGGTCGGGTGGATTTCCTCATCAACAACTCCGCCTTCGCACGTGGCGCCGACCGAGTTCCTCTCTTGGAGCTATCGGAAGAACTCTGGCATCAGGTTCTGGAAATTAAGCTCACTGGTAGTTTTCTGATGAGCAAGGAAGTGCTGCCGGCGATGACGCAACACGGGCAGGGCGGGGCGATTATCAACATCTCCTCGATCGCTGGGAAACGTGGCTTTCCGAACACGACCGCGTATTGCACGTCCAATTTCGGTATTCAAGGATTCACGCAAGCGCTGGCGATGGAAGTCGCGCCGCACCGGATTCGCGTGAATGCCGTCTGTCCGGGCATTATCGATACGGCTCGGATGGATGTGGTTGGACGTGGCGACGCGTGGAACAAGTCGATTGAGCAAATGGTGCCATTGCGTCGGGCCGGGACCGACGACGAGATCGGCAAATTCATCGCGTATCTCTGTACCCCCGACGCGTCCTATATCACTGGCCAGTCCCTCAACATCGATGGTGGATCGGTGATGTGGTAAAGGACCGAACCCCATGCCGTGGACCCCACGCCGTGGACCGCTCGCGATGACGCCGCCTCCTTGACTTGGTGGTGGAGAAGGTATTTTGTCTGCGGGCTCTACACGGTCTTCCATTATGTACAATACGCGACTCTTTGTCTTTTCGTTTTTTTGTTTTCTCACTGGCTGCGCGGCGATTGGTCCCACCTATCAACGCCCGCCGCTCACTCCCCCGGAGACGTACCGCAGTCAGATGACGGCACCCGAAGCCACCTCGTTCGCGGACCTGCCGTGGTGGGACGTGTTTCAGGATGCTGCCTTGAAGACGCTGGTCGAGGAAGCGGTCACCACGAACTACGATCTCCGTATCGCCACGACCCGGATTGAACAGGCGCGTGCCCGCGCGGGGGGCGCGCATGCGGAGTTCTTTCCGCAAATCGGCCATCGCGGCGCGGTCGGACGTTCCCGTGGGGCCTCACAAGGCTTTGTGGGGATTCCGAGCGGGATAGAGGACAACATCTTTTCCGGCCTTCTCGAACTGGCCTGGGAAATCGACGTGTGGGGGCGCATTCGTCGCTCCAACGAAGCCGCGCTGGCTGAGCTATTCGCCAGTGCCGAGTTCCGTCGCGGGGTGGTCCTCTCGCTCGTGAGCGATGTTGCTCAAGCATATTTCGAGTTGCGCGAGTTGGACCTCGAACTGGAGATCGCCAAGCGCACCACCGCGTCGTTTCAGAAAACGCTTGATCTCTTCACCAAGCGGCTTGAACTCGGA
>JANMSE010000341.1:0-3442 GCA_031389045.1 Deltaproteobacteria bacterium
TATGGACCGGCAATGGCGGAGTATCAACGGGCGATCAAAGAAACGCCGGAACATGCCGCCGAAGCCCATTGCGGTTATGAGAGTCTCGGACCAGTCACGAAGAAGTCCCAGACTGCCCTTAAGCCGCCTGCTTCTTCACGCCATTCATCGCCCACCCCGCTGGCAGTTTGGGCGGCACTGGCGGTTCCAACCCGGTTTCTTCTTTGCAACGAGCGAGGAGTTGCTCGAGCGGTGGGCCAAAGTCAAACGTCTGAATCGTGCCGCGCGCTTTCGCCAGTTGCTCACGTAGCTCTTTGGTGGCCGCTTCATCAACTTGCTCTGTCTGGGGGTTGATCACTACACCGTAATCACGCCGCGCTTTTTCTAGCGATACGAGTTCGCGAGCAACATCAAGGCGCACTTTTTCCGCGTCTCGTTGTAAGGGGTCGCCCCAACCTCCGCCTCCCGCGGTTTGGAAAATGAGCTGGTCCCCAGGCTCGACTTTGACTTGGTCACATTTCGAGGGCAGGACCGTGCGCGTGCCGTCTGTACGGATGAGAATTTTGGTGGAGCGCATCGCGGGTTTGCCACCGAGAATGCCCCACGGTGGCGTGAGCCAGCGATCATCATGGATGGCGACTTCTCCTGATTCGAGGAAGGTGTACCATTTGTCGATCCCGTTGCCGCCGCGATGGAGGCCCGCGCCGCCGGAGTCGATGACCGTGGCATACCGATCAACCCGCATCGGACAGAAGTTCTCCAGATACTCCGTCGGAATGTTGGTGAATAACGGCCACCACGAATGCCCATCCATGCCATCGCCAATCGGACGACCAGGAATGCCGCCGTAGCTAATCTCCATGATGAAAAAGAACTTGCCGTGCTTATCCGTGCCACTGTAGAGCAAGTGCGGGCTCGTGCCGTAGCCAGCCGCCGTGGTCAATTCTGGGCTTTTTTGTCCCAGGCAGCCGCTCATCACATCGAACAGCCGTGCGAGCGCATGCGTGCGGCAGCCGAGTGGGGCGGGAAATTTCGGATGCAGCAGTGAACCATCCGGGAGTCGCGCTTCAATCAATGGATAGAAGCCGTCGTTGAACAAAATCTGTGGGTCGTAGACCATGATGAGGTAGACCCCGATAAACATCTTGAACATGCCTTCGTTCAGGTAGAAGTTGATCGGCCCGACTGCTTGGGGGTCAGTGCCGGTCCAGTTGAACACCGCCTTTTCACCCTCTCGCCATATCGTCAGTTTCATCTTGAACGGGCCGTTGCCCAAACCGTCGTCATCGACATAGTCCTCAAAGGATTGGGGCTCGGTGGAGATGTTGCGTTGAATGAGCGTCCGCACGGCGCGGTAGGTGCGGTCGAGGAGTGCCTGACACGCGGCGAGGTAGGTATCGCGGCCAAAGCGTTGGCACAACTCCATCACGCGTTGTTCGGCGGTGCGACAGCCAGCGACAATGCCCATGAGGTCGGAACGGTTCATTACCGGAATCCGCACGTTATTGAGAATGAGGTTCAAGACATCGTCGTTGAGTTTCCCCTGTTCAAACAATTTGACCGGAGGAATGCGCAGACCTTCACCGAAGATGGAGGTCGCATTGGTGGGAAACGATCCGGGGAGGGGGCCACCCACATCCATCTGATGGCCGAACATCGACACCCAACCAATCAGTTCGTCGCCATCGAACACCGGCATCAGCACGAGGAAGTCATTGATATGGGAAATCGCACCGCCGCAGAGATAGGGGTCATTCAAGAGAATGACATCTCCCGGATAGAGTGGACGATCAAAGCTGTCCATCATCTCGCGGATGTACGAGCCGAACTGCCCGACCACCATGCGGCCAGTGGGGTCACAGATCATTGGGAACTCGTCATGCTGCTCGCGAATCACCGGGGACATGGCAGTACGATACAACACCGCGTCCATTTCGTAGCGATAGTTCTTCAGCGCACTTTCGATGATGTCGAGTGTGACTGGATCGACTTCGATCCGCGGGATTTTGGCGATTTTGACGTCACGCATGAGGGCTCCTTATCAGGAATGAAGAATGAAAAATTAAGAATGAAGAATTACAAAAAGCAAGACTTCAATGAGTGATGGTTTTCGTCTGATGGTCCGCAGGTACATCTTTCAGCACCATGAGACGGTACGCATCCCTGATATTTTCCTCCAGCTCCTCAAGGGTCTCTCCTTGTGTCATGATCTCCGGATATTCGAGGAGCTTTCCGAGCCAAAAGTGAGTAGACTTCCAGTAGAGAAGCGTCAGTTTTGTCTTCATAGGCATAGTCGGCTCCTTTCGAGAGTGAAGCTCGTTGGCGAGATTAACTGCTTGCTGGCGAGGAACGATTGACCCGAATAAGTTGACCAGTCAGTTGTTGTGGCTGTGTTTTCACAGCCACATCTATTCGATGAGCCAAGCCGGCAAAATCGAGATCGATTGTACACACAATAATCCCCTCGTGGTGAGGGTGGCTATTGTGCAGATGGATAAAATGTTTGCGATTATGCGTCAACACAGCTCGTCCATCTCTGGTTGCATCTGTTAGTACCATCTCGTCCGACACTCGCTGTCCCGCCTTTCCAGCTTCCTGAATGGTGACCACGTCATGCCCTAGCCGACGGAGTTCTATGACAACAGGATGAGGGAAATTTTCGTCGGCATACAACCGCACCATGCTCTATGCTGCCTCGTTCTCTTGGATCTGCCGAGCGATTTCCTCCTGATGAGAATGGACATAAGCCCACGCATTGACCAAATCCTCCGTGCGGAGTGCGGGATAGGCATGGAGCAACTCAGCTTCCGTTGCCCCTTGCTGTCGATACTGCTCTAACACCCAGACTGGAATCCGAGTACGCACAATACAGGGAACGCCACCGCAGACGTCCACAGTGTTTTCGATCCCTAGAATTGCATCTCCTAGCTCACGCGCTACTTGCTGAAGCAGTTGGGCCTTTTCCGTACGAGTGAGTGTCGGCAGAAGCTTTTCAACCTCTTGCAATCCGCCCATATTTTTACGCTCCCGGCCGAATCAGGATGTTAAAGTATCGATCGACCTCACCGGTAAACCCCGGCAATACCACGGTTGTCGCATCCATTTCCGTCACAATGGCTGGACCTGTTGTGCGGTTGCCGGGTTGTAGCTTGGCGCGATCATAAATTGGCGTGGAAAGAAACTTGCCGTCGAAATAGATGTTGTGTTCATCCACCTGTGCCGGTTTGGGGGAGGTCCCCGCCATCTCGGCTTCTGGCAATTTCAATGACGCCCCCTGGCCGAGGGCCACCGCACGCAGATTGACAATCTCACAGTCAGCATCCAACCGGAAACTATAGAGTTGTTCGTGCAAGGCGTGAAATTTATCGGCTAACGCAGCGGTACCGAGCGTGTGCAGATCGGACAAGGTCGTGGCAATCGGCAAATCGTATCCTTGGCGGAAGTAGCGCATGTCAGCATTGTA
>JANMSE010000348.1:0-1721 GCA_031389045.1 Deltaproteobacteria bacterium
GCGGACCGAAGGTTTGCACCGGACCGTCAATTTTTTTGGCGAGGTCAACGGCTTGATCGAGCGCTCGGCGCACGCCCCAACAAAAGCCCGCAGTTTCCGCAACAAGAATTTTCATAATGTAAGGTTCCTCGAAGAAACAAAAATAACTGCCCGCATTATACGGGCGTATCTATCCCCCGGAAGCCCTGCCATCGGGGAAAACGCACCGCGGGCGCGGATGTTCCCACGTGCCCCCGCGCCCACGACGACCTTGACAGGCGGAGTGGCCACATTGTAAGCAGCGATGAGCAAGCGCTCAATCATTGATAGTCGAGTAAGGACACATTAATGGCGCGCAAGATTCTTCGGTCGGTGAAGAAGCCGAGGCTGCTCATCCGTGACCGAGACCTGCTCCAGCAGAAACGGGAAGCGGTGGCCGAAGCGGCTTTTGAGTTGTTTCTCAAGGAGGGGTTCCATCGCACCACCACGCGCGACATCGCGCGACATCGCGCGCCGAGCGGGAGTCAGCGCTGGCGCGCCATTCACCTATTTCAAGGATAAGGAAGACATCCTCTTTCATATCGTCAGCCAAGAACAAGATCGCGCCGGAGAGCAGTTGCTGAGCACGTTAAGTCAACACATCGCCGAAGCGACGCGTACCGGCGCCGATCCCGAGGAGGTCTTTAACAGTGTGTTTGCCACTTTCTTACGCGCGGTTGATACGATGCGGCGCTTCATCTTGCTTGCGTACCAGGAGACGAAATCGCTGAACACCGAGACGCGTCAGGCATTGGTGGCGCGTGAGCGACGACTCCAGGCGTTGATTGGCGAGGCGATCACCTATGGCGCGGAGCAGGGGCGCTTCGCCGCGGATAACATCGCCCTCAAAGCTCACACCATCATGGTCCTGGCTCATGCGTGGGCGACCCGGCGGTGGGCATTTGCTGGAGAGATGGAATCGATCGAGGAATACATCGCATTCTTACAGCCGTTGGTGCTCGCCATGCTGGAGACCAAGGTGGCGGGAGAAAAGTTAAATACAAAGCGGCGGCAGCCGACGGTCATCGGACGGGGAGTCGCGGACGAGCAGAACGTTTCAGCCAAATGACGGAGCACGGAAAACGTAAAACGCAGGCAGAATACGACGCGAAATGAAGGCCTTCTGACGTGTTACGCTTTGCGGTTTATTTTTCACATTTTCTGAGCAAGGGAGGTTTCTATGACAAGTGTCGCGCAGTTAGGATACCTGGGGTTGAGTGTGAGCAACGTCGATGAATGGGAGCGGTTCGCGGGCCAGATTCTCGGGTTACAGGCCAATGGCCGAGATGCCGATGGCTCTCTGTTTCTGCGGATCGATGAGTATCATCACCGCTTCATCGTCCACCCCACGGGCAAGGATGATCTCGCCTACATTGGCTGGGAAGTTCCGACCGAGGAAGCACTGCAAGCGATGGCGGCCCAACTGACCGCCGCCGGTGTCACGGTCCAACCAGGTACCCCAGAGGAGGCCGCGGCACGCCGGGTCGCCGGACTCATCAGGTATGATGATCCCAGTGGGATCGCTTCGGAAATCTTCTATGGTCCGTTGGTGACTTTTGAGAAGCCCTTTCAATCGCCACGCCCGATTAGCGGGTTCAAGACCTCGGACCAGGGGATGGGCCACTTTGTCCTTTTCGTCGATGATCTCGACCGTAGTCTGCATTTCTACCGCGATGTCCTGGGCATGCGCATCAGCGACTTCG
>JANMSE010000373.1:0-1817 GCA_031389045.1 Deltaproteobacteria bacterium
GGTTCTCCTCGTCCAACAGCGTTTCTAGCACCGAATACCCAAAGACAATCTCACTCCCTGGGGCCATGGCCGCAACCACTTGCAAAGTCGTAAAAATAGCTTCCTCTGTCAAATACTCTGTGACCCCCAGCCAGGAGAAAAACGCAGGTTTCTCGGCGCGATATCCCCCCGCCCGCAGGGCATCCGCTAAGGATTGTTTCTCGAAATCGACGGGAATGAAGGTGAGATTAAACGGGAGTTCAACCCCTAACGTACGCAGCCGCGCTTGTTTCCAGGCCTGCGTAGCGGGGTAGTCTACCTCAAAGACGTGTACGACCTCCGCCAAGTCGCGCCTGCGATACGCGAAGGAATCAAGACCCGCCCCCAGAATCACATACTGCGCGACGCCGCGCCCAATCGCCTTACTCAGTTCGTCCTCAGCATACCGACTCCGCACTGTCGTCAAGGCGCGCACGTTCCGGAACACGACGGTGGCAAGTTCCGGAGTCGAGCGCTGGGCGAGTTCGGTTTGGATGGTTTGCAGAGCGTCCTGTAGTGCAGCTTCGTTCCCAAATCCGCTGAGACCTAACGCCAGGTCATCCCTGAGAATTTTGGGCTCGCCATCTAAGAGCAAATGCGCCGCACGCGCCATCGCTGCCCCCATGGCCGTAGAACTCGGGCGTCCTTCTTCCATCTGTATTTTCTCCTGTGCTCTCCACCCTGCTTTTATGCTAATCTCTGTGAGTGTCATTGGCACCCCGTTCAGGTGCCAGCTAACGGTCCCGGTCACCGCGAGCTGCCCACATGCGGCCTTTCACGTTCATTCGGAACCGCAACCAGGCAGCGATGCGGTGGACTGGGTTGTTAGGTGGCTACTTCCCTCCGTCCTACTGTCCCTCGCTTATTGGGCCACATACCCGCCATCCACCGCCATGGCATGGCCAGTGACAAACGACGCGGCGTCCGAACACAACCAGACGACTGCCTCAGCAATTTCCTCCGGCTTGCCCAGCCGCCCAATCGGTTCGGCCGCAGTGAACGCTTCGATCAGCTCTGGAAGGCGTTGCACCATGGGGGTGAGGATCACGCCCGGACACACCGCGTTGACCCGAATCCCGGCCTTGGCGTACTCCAGCGCTGCCGTTTTCGTTAAGCCCACTACCCCGTGTTTGCTCGCCACATAGGCGGATATCATGGCCGTGCCCACCAGCCCTCCGACCGAGGCGGTATTGACGATGGCGCCGCCCCCCTGTTTGAGCATCTGGGGAATCTCGTACTTCAGGCAGAGCCAGACGCCTTTCAGGTTGATGGCCATCGTGCGATCCCACTCCGCTTCGGGATAGTCCGCGGTGGGGCCTAGCGCTCCTTCGATACCCGCATTGTTAAAAGCACAATCCAGCCGGCCATAGGTGTCGATGACCGTCTGGATCAGCACCTCGACCTCGGCGGCCTTTGACACATCGGTCTTTACAAACAGCGCTTCGCCGTTGGCCGCTTTAATCATTCGCACGGTTTCTTCCCCACCCTCCACAACAATGTCAGAGACAACCACCCTCCCACCTTCGCGAGCAAAGGTCAGAGCTGCGGCCCGGCCAATGCCTGAGCCACCGCCAGTGACGAGCACGATTCTCCCTGCTACCTGTCCGGCCATACGCCTCCCTCCTCAGTTCAGGGTTGATTCGACAAAAATGTGCCGCCTAACGTCTTAGGATCAGCGGCCAACGGCAGCGAAGGCAGCCTACTCCGGCTCTTCCCGAACCGCAAGACGTAACGGAGCGAGCGCACGGGCAGCGGCGGCCGTTGGTCCGCTGCATCCCGTGGTTGGACGACGCTGCCCG
>JANMSE010000403.1:0-13749 GCA_031389045.1 Deltaproteobacteria bacterium
GCGCACTTGCATCCCAATGCGCTGATGAAACGGGCACCCATGACGCTCGACGACTACCTGTCGTCACGCTGGGTGAGTTACCCCTACCGACTCTTGGACTGTTGCCTGGAAACTGATGGTGCGGCGGCCTTACTGATGACCACCGCTGAGCGCGCCAAGGACCTGCGCAAGCCACCGGTGTATGTGATGGGTGTGACGTCTGGACATCCGTTCCCGCCGCACGATATTCCCAATCGCCCTGACATTCTGAAAATCGGACTCGACTTCTGCGCGCCACGCGCCTACGACATGGCGGGGGTGACACCTGGCGATGTTGATTTCGCCGAAATATACGACTGCTTCACCGGCCAGACGATCTTACAGATTGAAGCCGCGGGCTTTTGCAAGAAAGGGGAAGGTGGCCCGTTCGTCGAGAATGGCCGCATCGAACTCGGCGGTGCCCTTCCCGTGAATACGCACGGCGGCTTGCTGTCGCAGGCGCATAACACCGGCATGAACCACTTGGTCGAGGCCGTCGCGCAGCTCCGCCACGAGGCGGACGCCCGACAAGTGCAAGACGCCGAGATCGGCGTGGTCACGGGCTGGGGCGGGCACGGACATGGATCAATCGCTATTCTTCGACGCTGAGAGGGGCACGACATGAGCACGGAAAACACAACACCGCCTGTGCGACTCCCGATCCTGCACGGATACACGAAGGAATTTTACGACTGGTGTCACCAACACGAGTTGCGGTTTCAGCGCTGTCAGCAGTGCGGGACCTGGCGACATCCCCCACGACCGATGTGCAACAGGTGCCACTCGCTGCAATGGGAATGGGCCGCTACCCAGGGAAAAGGCAAGGTCTATTGCTGGACCACCGTGTATCAAGCCCTCGACCCCGCCTTTGCTCAGGCAGTCCCGTATGCCGCGGTGGTGGTCGAATTGGACGAAGGCCCTCGCCTCACCACCTGGGTCACCGGCATCTCCCCCGACGATCTCCACATCGGCATGCCAGTCGAATTGTGGTTCGATCCCGTGAGCAGTGAAGTCACGCTCCCCAAATTCAGACCACGCATCACGGCGTGAGGGCTTTGCCCGCATGGAGAGGAAGACTTCGGTCGCTCCCGCCAACCAGATTCACGCAGATTCACGCAGATTCACGGTGCGGCAGTACGCAGGTGGGTCATGCGCTGACGAATGTGATCCGCCAGCGCCATCCGTGGATCAATCTGGAGCGCTTGTTCATACTCCGCGAGCGCTTCTTTTCGCTTCCCTACTTTCGCCAACGCCTCGCCTAAGTTGGCATGCGCGGACGCGGACTGTGGTCGGAGACGCACGGTCTCTCCCCAGGCGTACACCGTTTCCCCCCACTTCTCCTGCGCGGCGCTGAGATGGCCGAGTCGGGCATAGACATACGCGGAGGTTGGCACCAATTGTTGCGCTTTTTGATACGCGGCCCGTGCCGCCTCAAGATCGCCCTTTGCTTCCAACGCCTGCCCAAGATGGATATGCGCCACGGCATCGCCCGGAGTCAAACGCACCGCTTCCTGAAGAGCGGGAATTGCTTCCGCCGTTTTTCCACTGAGTTGGAGCGCCACCCCCAGGAGGTGATGCGCCTTCGCGTTCTTTGGCGTCACACGGAGCGCGTCTTGCCACTGCGCGATCGCCGCATCGACCTTACCTCTGGCATAGAGGGCTTGCCCACGCTCGAAAGAGTCCTTGCCTTCTTCCATGGGTGATGCGGCTTGATTGTCTTGGGCTGGGGCCTGACCCTTCTCCGCCACGGCCGGAATCTTCTGCTCTCGCGGGACTGGCTTGCTAGGCTCCGGCTCAGCTAACACTGGCTCACGAGGCTCCGATTTTTTGGCGACCGGCGTCGGTTCCGCTGGAGCAGGTGGTGCAGCCCGCTGCTCTTCTGGAGCACTCGGCTTTTTTTCAGCAGCCGGTTTGCTCACCGGGATGGGTTGGGGTAACGGGCTGGGCTTTTCTTGAGCCTTGACCTGGTCCACCAGCAGAACCTCCTGCTCCCCAGTCTTCGCGGGCTCGACAGTCTTTGGGCGGGCCGGGGGTTCCACTGGCACGCGGGTCTTCGCCTCCTGGACTGGGGGTATCGCGGGGGATGGCGCTGCCACGGGAGGCTGACTTTGGGCCGAAACCGTGTGCTCTGGTAGTGTAAAGAGGACACGAGAGAACGGTGCGCTCGACTCGCCACCAGAGGCGGTCAGCGCAACGGTCACCAGCTCCTGCTGTTGTTGAACGGAAAACTTGGGCGCTCCTTTTGTGTGCAAATCCAACACGAGGCGTAAACGCTGGCTATGCGTTCCCGTCCGCACACGCGCCAGGAGGGAATCCTGGACCGAGATCGTGCCCGGTGAGGTCGTCCCAACCGGCCCAGTCACGTCAAGCACAAGGCGGGTCGGTGAGGTCAGCACGGACGACTGCACGGACGTGGGTGGTTGAGAAAACCGCAAGGTCAGGGTTTTTTCAGTGCCCGCTCCGGCGAAGCGGAGTTCCGCAAGCTCAAGAGTGGACGACTGCGCGAGTCCACGAGAGAGCCACGGCAGTCCCAGCGCCATACTGACGACAACCGCAATCCATTTACTTTTCTGTTTCCGCATGATTCTTTTTGCCTTGCCCTTTCCTTTCACATTCACGCATTCTCGCTCTGTCGCCCCCGTAATCCAAACTCTTTGATCCGCTTCTGAAGCATCTGGCGACTCAAGCCCAGGAGTTTCGCGGTTTTGGCGGCGTTCCCTTGATTCTTGAACAGCAAGTCGGCGATATATTCCCGCTCAAAAGCCGAGCGTGCCTCTTTCAGCGAATTATTCACCACTGGCAACGGGACCCGTAAGAACTGCTGATTGACGATGCGGTCAGAGAGCACCTCGGGCAGAATCGGCCGCCCATCGGGCGTCAGGGCGACGGCCCGCTCAATTTCATTCTCCAACTCGCGGACATTCCCGGGCCACGCATATTGCGAGAACAGCGCTAACACGCCTTGAGTAATCTCTTCGACATGCTTGTGCTGTTTCGCACTGCACTTACGGACAAAATGCGAGACCAAGAGAGGAATGTCTTCGGGCCGCTCTCGTAACAGCGGGACGGTAATCGGAAACACATTGATGCGATAATAGAGATCCTCGCGAAACCGTTTCCCCTGTACTTCTTGAGCGAGGTCTTTGTTCGTCGCGGAGATCAAACGGACATCCACTTGGCGGTCTTGCGTCTCTCCCACGCGGCGAATTTCCCCTTCCTGCAACGCCCGGAGCAGCTTCACTTGGGTCGTGAGCGGCATCTCGCCGATTTCGTCGAGAAACAAGGTCCCGCCATTGGCGGCTTCAATCAGGCCGAGTTTATCGGAAATCGCCCCAGAAAAGGCCCCTTTCTTGTGACCAAACAATTCGCTCTCAACCAGCGCTTCCGGCAACGCACCGCAATTCACCGCGATAAACGGGCGCTCCTTGCGCGGTCCGTTATAGTGGAGCGCCCGCGCGAGGAGTTCCTTGCCGGTTCCCGTTTCTCCTTCCAAGAGGACGGGAAAAGAGGGCGCGATCGCACTTTCCATCTTGGCGAACACCCGACGCATCGCCTCGCTCAGCCCCACGATTTCGGGAAATCGGTCCTGACGCACCCGCTCGCGGGTGAGGATCACGACCTCCTCCTTGAGGTGCGACTCCGACTGTTTCACCCGTTGGTAGAGGCGGGCATTCTCAATGGCGATCGCCACGGTTCCCGCCAGCGCATTGAGAAACGCCAGGTCCTCTTGGGTAAACGACCCGGTCCGTTTGTTGCGCAGCCCAATGACGCCGATACTCCCAGAGCGTGTCCGCAGCGGGGCATACAATAGGTCGCGCGTGTGGGCGCCGCTTTGTTTGTCCACCTCTGGATAAAAGCGGGCATCTTGAGTCACGTCGGGCACTAAAGCGGCTTCGCCATGTTGCAAGACCCATCCGGCAATCCCACGATGAGCCGGGAAGCGAATCTCTTGAAGCTGCGCCCCGACGTCGGGACTCACATCACTGGTCACCGGGAAAAAGAGTTCGTGTTTTGCCTCATCCAGCAATAATAGCGAGCAATTTTCGGCTCCCAGCGCCGCTTGCGTTTGCGCCATGATTAAGGGCAAGAGTTCTTGCAATTCGATCTGAGCAGTAAAGGCGCGGCTTAGTTCAAAGAGTAAAGAGAGTTTTTCCACATTTGATACCCCGGACATCCCATCAGTCATCACATCAATTCCTTTCTGCCTCTGCGGGCCTTAGCACACTAAAAAGTCTCAGGCCAGTCTCAGACCAGTCTCCGGCAAGTCTGGGACTTGCCCTAGACTTGCCTGGGACTTGCTTTAGACTTGCCTCATAGTGAGGTGGAAACATGCTGGGCGGAACAAGACATCAACGACAAAAATTTTCAGTGCGGCACAGAGGGTACAGAAATTTTCGGCTCCTGGGCATCGTGCTGAGTATCGCCTTCCTCTCCGATTCCTGCGCGACGCAACGTCCGCCAACTCCAGTCCCAGCTCCGACGTCCAGACCCGCACCAGCGGAATCTCCCGCCGCACAAGACGTACGAATCACATACCAAGCGGTCCTGCGCGGCGACACGGTCGAGAAACAGCGCGAAATTTTTCGTCTTGGCTACCAGCATTTTCAGAAAAAAGAGCACCTCGCCGCCCGCGTCTTTTTCGCCCGTGCGCTCGAAGTGTATCCCGTCCTCGCCGACTACAGCCTCTATTATCTCGCGCTCATTCAGAAAACCGCGGGGCAACGGCGCGATGCCCAAGCCCTGTTCTCCCGCTTGCTCGTGGAACATCCAGACACGACATGGGCGAATCAAGCGGCGCTCGAACTCGCGGCGCTGGCGTTGGCGGACCAGCAGTGGGACGACGCCATTCGTTACGCCCAGCAGGCCCGCAGTGGCGCGACCAAACAGGCATCCGTCCGTCACAATGCCGCCGTCATTATCGCCCAAGCCCACGAAGGTCAGGGGGACCTCCTCACCGCTCATCAGGAATACCAAGAAGTGCGCCACGCGGCCCCACATTCACACGCCGCGAAAACCGCGAAGGAGCGCGTGAAGGCGCTCCGCGCGGCGGACTCCGATCGGTTCGCGCTCCATAGTGAAGAACAGCACCTCGCGGAAATCCGCCTCCGCGCGCAAGAAGGAGACATGGTGGGGGTCGCCGCGCTAGCGCAACAATTTGACGAACGCTTTCCCGGCAGCGCATCCACCACGGAAGCCATGACGTTGCTCGCCGACACCTACAAGCGGCAGGGCAATCGCGAGGAAGCGATTCGGCTCTGGCAAGCGATCGCCGCCGCGCGCCACACCGACCCCACCGCCGGTGTGAGTGCGCTCTCCCGTGCCGCCACGCAGTTGTGGAATATGGATCGCAATGATGAAGCCTTCCTGCTCTTCGAACGCATCACCGAAAAATACCCCCGGCAAGCGCAAGCCGCCGACGCCTGGTATGCGATTGGCCGGATTCATCAAGAACGCAAGGAGGATGACGAAGCCACCGCGGCGTATGAACGATTAGCTACCCTCTTCCCCAACTCCCAGCTCGCGCGTGAAGGCCGGTGGCGACAAGCCTGGATGGCGTACCGGCGCGAGGATTTCGCGGACGCGAGTCAACGCTTCGCCACCCTGGCACGTTCGGCGGGTGGCACCGCCGAGGGCGAAAGCGCGATCTATTGGCACGCGCGCACCTTGGAAAAGCAAGGGCAAACGGATGAAGCCGTCGCCTCGTACCGCACCATCATCCAACGGTACCCGGATAGCTATTATGCGTTATTGGCCGAGCAACGGTTAGGTCTGAAGCCATCACCTCTCCCCGGCAGTGACAGCGAGGTCAGCGCGGCGGCCCCCCCCATGTCCGCCACGGTGGCGACACATTATCAACGCAGCCTCGCCTTACGGGCGATTGGCCTGTCGGGATTCGCGCGCCGGGAGCTGGATGTGGTCCGCGACAGCACCGCGCGGGGACCGGCCTACAACCGCTTCTTTCTGAATGAGTATGACCAAGTCGAAGGGCATCACGCGGCGTTGCGGTTCGCGCAGAGTCTCGCCCGCGACGGGGGGAACTGGACCCGCTACCTGTACCCGCGCGCGTACTGGAGCACGGTCAGCGCGCAAGCCCGCGCCAAACGTATGGACCCGTACCTAGTGCTGGCCCTAATGCGACAAGAGAGCGTGTTCGACCCCGAGGCGCTGTCACCCGCGCAAGCCTACGGGCTCATGCAGCTCCTGCCCAGCACGGCGGCCAAGGTCGCCGGGGTAGAGGCCGGGACCCCACTGCCGCTGACGGACCCGCAATTCAACATTGAGACGGGGACCTCGTATCTCCGACAACTATTGGATCGGTACGACAGCAACACGGTCCAAGCCGTCGCGGCGTACAATGGTGGGGAGCACGCGGTGGATCGCTGGCTCAAGCGGTATCCGGGTCTGGCGGAGGATGAATTCGTGGAACACATCAGCTACCGCGAGACGCGCAATTACGTCAAACAGGTGCTGAAGAACTATCGGACGTATCAACGGGTGTATGGGGGTGAGGCGGGGTCGGGCGTAAGAATTCCTGACACAGAGGCTGGGAGTTAGGGGTTGGGTGTCAGAAAGCAGGGTGCATAGCGACCCCGGGAGCGAGTTCTTGAAATTATGAAAACCGACAGTTTATTTTACCACTTGTTTCAGACGGACCCGGCCTTGGTGCTAGACCTCGCCGGGCTTGAGGTCGCTGAACCGAGACGCTATCGCTTCGGCTCGCAAGAAATCAAACAACCCGCCTTCCGCTTGGATGGCGTACTCGAGCCACTCGCCGACCAACCTCAGGCACCCGTCGTGTTCGTCGAAGTGCAATTTCAGCCGGACGAGGGCTTTTACTTGCGCTTCTTCAGCGAACTGCTGCTCTATCTGCGGCAATATCAGCCGATCCATCCATGGCATGCGGTGGTGTTGTATCCCACCCCGGCAATTGAACGGCTCAACCACCTCACTCGCCCGTTGCTCGCCTTCCCCAATCTGCACCGGATTGTGCTCTCGGAGTTGCCGTTGTTGGCAAGTCCAAATCCGAAGCTGTGGCTCATTGCCCTGATTCTGGCGGAGGAAAGCAAAGTGACGGAGATCGTCAATCGTGTCCAAACCCATCGACAACAGCACCCCAACGAGGGGATTGATTGGTTGGAATTGTTAGAAACGGTGTTGGTCTATAAATTACCGCATTTTACCCGTGAGGAGATTCAAGAGATGTTTGGCTTCAACGATATCGAATTGAAACGGACTCGGTTCTATCAACAGGCGGTCAACGAAGGGCGTGTCGAAGGACGTGTCGAAGGACGTGTCGAAGGTGAAGCGACCTTATTGCTGCGCCAATTAGAGCGCCGCTTTGGCCCTCTGTCCGCGGACACTCAACGACGAATAGCTGAAGCTAACGCTGACACTCTGCTTATATGGGGTGAGCGGCTTTTGGAGGCCAAGACCTTAGCTGAACTCTGGGAAACCTGAGGCCCGCATCCGAGAGATCGAGGGTGCTCCCCACTCACAGCCCCCTTGCCTTTCCGAATGCCCACGGATGTAGCGTCTCGCTGCAGCACGACACGGGCAATACCACGGAAAGCAACAGCTCATTACTGTAATTGGCATGGCACCACCGCCGACGAAAGAAGTCATCATCACGGGTCAGAAACGTCACGAACTTGCGCTGGTGAAAATAACGCAAGATTTCCCCAAAATCCAGCCATTCTGGCCGTCCCACCTCTCGCCCGACCTACTGGGGACGAAGGCGGGCTTGCCGGAGAATCTCCACTTGCTGCTCTGGAATATTATGATCGAGCAGAATCATGCCGCGGTCTTTGTGGTGGAGAGGACTTCCCGCACGATTCCTTTGCGACTGAAGGCGACGGCCTCGCGGACCGCTTCAGCCGAGATCACGTCACGATATTCCTGACTGACCTGCTCAGGAGTCAAGCCCGTACGCAGGAGTTCAAGCACATCGGATACCAGGATACGGGACCCTCTGAAAACCAATCGTCCCCGACAGACACGCGTATCCGTCGCGAGATACCGTCCAATTTCAATACGAGCCATAGCACGCTCCATGGTGAAGAGTTGTAGGGGACGCGCCGCGCCCCCGTCTGTGCTTACTTTTGCCTTTTGATTTTTGCCTTTTGCCTTTTGATTTTCCGCCTTCTACCCCCGCGTGCCAATCGCGCCGTTGCTGTGCAATTGCGCGAGTTCCGTGGTGCTCAAGCCCCAATCGCGTAAGGCTTCATCCGTATGCTCACCCGGTGCCGCCGGGGGGCGCTGAATCGCGCTGGGGGTACGGGCAAAGCGCGGGGCCGGGGCGGGCTGAATCACGCCGTCGATCTCCACAAAGGTGCCGCGTTCGCGATTATGAGGGTGATTGGGCGCTTCTTGCATGTTCAGCACCGGCGCGAAACACACATCGCTCCCTTCCATGATCGTGCACCATTCCTCGCGCGTCTTGGTCTTGAAAATCTTGGCAACCCGCTCCTTCAACGCGGGCCACGCCTGGCGATCCTGCTGGCGCGGCAACTCTTCGTGTTGGAGCCCACTCAACCGCAACAGATCGGCGTAGAACTTCGGCTCAATCGAACCGATGGAAATGTATTTCTTGTCACTGGTCTCGTACACGTCATAGTAATGAGAGCCGGTGTCAAGAATGTTTTCGCCGCGCTCATCGCTCCAGCGCCCAGCGGCCCGCAACCCGTAAATCGCCGCCATCAGGGAAGACGCTCCATCGGTCATGGCCACATCAATCACCTGACCTTTGCCGGACTTCTGCGCCTCTAGTATCCCCGCCACCACGCCCAACGCGAGATACACCCCACCACCACCGAAATCCCCGACCAGATTGAGCGGTGGCACCGGGGCCTCGCCCTTGCGACCAATCGAATGCAGCGCGCCGGTCAACGCGATGTAATTGATGTCATGGCCAGCGGCATGCGCGAGAGGCCCATCTTGGCCCCACCCGGTCATGCGGCCAAACACCAGTTTCGGATTACGCGCCAGACACACGTCCGGCCCCAGTCCCAACCGTTCCATGACCTTGGGGCGGAACCCCTCAATCAGTGCATCGGCTTTTTCAATTAACTTGAGCGCGACTTCCGCCCCTTCCTTCTTCTTGAGATCAATCGCCACCGACCGCCGCCCGCGATTGAGCACCCCGTACTTCGCTTCGGTTGGAATTCCCAGATTGGCGTCCTCGGCGCGATCAATGCGCAGGACTTCCGCTCCCATGTCGGAGAGCAGCATCGCGCACATCGGGGCCGGACCAATACCCGCGAACTCGACAATTTTATAGCCTGACAAAACTCCCATAGTGTTCACCTCCTGTATGTTGCTCTCTCACTATCAAGTTCCGACCGGCGCGACTACAGTCCGAGAGTTTCGGGTTTTAGGTTTCGAGTTCCAAACTCGGCCCTCAGTCTTTTTTTCACTTTTGCCTTTTGAACTTTGACTTTTGACTTTTCCGAACAAGGGGCCTTGCGCAAACCTCACGGGATGAAAAAAGGAGGGCCGAAAAATTTCCATTAGGAACCCGTACTATGCCATCCACTCCTCGTCGTCCCCCGCGTCTCCATGTTGTGAAAAAGTCCGTGATTCATGGCCGTGGCGTGTTCGCCGCGACCGTGATCCCCAAAGGGACTCGCATTATCGAGTATGTGGGCGAGCGCATCTCGCACGCGGAAGCCGCGCTCCGCTACACCGGCGACCCGGACCCCAAGCGCATCATTTTGTTGTTTAGCGTGAATCGCAAAGTCGTGATCGACGCCGCGGTCGATGGCAATGACGCGCGGTTCATCAATCACGCCTGCGCGCCGAACTGCGAAGCGGTGGACGAGGAGAGCCACATTTTTATTGAAGCCATTCGCCGTATCGAGCCAGGCACGGAGCTGACCTACGACTATCACCTCTCACTCGGCGCGCGCCGCACGAAGAAAGATGACATCGCCTATCAGTGTCGGTGCGGCAGTCGCACGTGTCGTGGCACGATGATCGCCCCGCCACGGAAGCGCAATCCCTAACGCGGATTGCCTCCCATGTCTTACCGTGGTAATTGCCATGCTATTATGACAATCGCGCACTCCAAACTCACGGCCCAAGGACAAATCTCCGTCCCCGTTGAAGTCCGGCGCAGACTCGGCGTCAGCCCCGGTTCGATGCTGGAATGGGACGAAGACGATGGCCAGATCATTGTTCGGCGCGTGGGCCGCTACAGCTCGGAGGAGATGCACAAAGCCCTCTTCCCCCAATCACCACCGCCACGGACGCTCGACGACATGAAAGAAGGCATACGGCACTACATGAAAGGCCGATATGCGCGCCGTTGATACGAACGTTTTGGCACGGCTCGTCACCCGAGACGACGCCAAACAGGTGGCGGCGGCGGAAGCGTTCATCTCACCAGGAGCGTGGGTCTCCCATATCGTACTCGCCGAGGCGATGTGGGTATTAGCCTCGGTCTACAACCTTGGCCCAGCCGCCATTGCGACCGCGGTCGAGATGCTCCTCAATCATCGCGACCTATCCTTGCAAGATGCGGATGTGGTTGCCGCGGCACTTGCCCATTTTCGCAAACGCCCCAAACTCGGATTTTCCGATTGCTTAGTCCTGGAAGTGGCACGCAAGGCTGGACATGTCCCGCTCGGCACGTTTGACCGAGAACTGAGTAAACTTGACGGCGCGGAACGATTATGAGGCTGCGCATTGGTCAGAGCGCAATCTCTCATGCGCCCTCCCTCGTTCCCAATGCGCCTATCTCTCAAGCGCCGGCGCTCCAGCTCCGTCTTTGACCTGAAGCAATTCGACCACATTCCCATCCGGGTCGCGCCCATAGGTCGCGCGGAAGCCGTTACCCGCCTCTTGCGGTGGGCAGTGGAACACCATGCCTGCCCCCTTGAGCCGTTCGTATTCAGTATCAATATCCGTCACCCGTAGGCACAGATGCGTGATGCCATGATCGCAGACTGGGCGATTCGATTCCCCCGGTTTCGGGTGCGGCGTCGCGTACTGAAACAACTCGATGTGCGCATCCCCCAGCTTCAGCATCACCACCTGAGCAGAGGAATCCTTGAGTCCAACGATTTTATCGACGACCTCTGTCCCCACCTTCCAGGTCGAGGACCACTCCTCCTGAAAACCAATCAGGTCTCGGTAAAACCGCAACGCGCGTTGCATGTCACTCGTCGAAATCGCCGTATGATGAATACCGTGAATCATAACCGTCCCTCCCTTTCTCATTATGCAAGTGGTATGTTGCCGACCATTGCCCTCATAGAACAAAATCGGCGAAAACGCGAGCTAACAAGGAGAAACCCTTATGTTCAACATCGAAGCATTCGCGGAGGAATCACAGTGAGTGTGCGTATTGGCCAGGGCGTGGATATTCATCAGCTTGTGCCGGACCGCAAGTTGATTCTTGGCGGAGTAGAAATCCTGTGGGAGAAAGGGCTGCTGGGACACTCGGATGCCGATGTGGTGTGTCACGCCCTGAGTAACGCCTTACTGGGTGCGATTGGCGAGGGCGACATTGGCCGACATTTTCCGGATTCCGATCCCCGCTACAAAGGGGCATCCAGTATCGCCCTGCTGCGCGTGGTGATGGACCTCGTCAAAGCGCGTGGCTTTCGAGTCGGCAATGCGGACCTGACGATTCTCGCGGAGAAACCGAAACTTGGTCCGTATCGCGAAGCCATGCAGGAACAGTTAGCCGCCGTGCTCGAAGTCGATCCGCGCGATGTGAACATCAAAGCCACGACTGGTGAAAAGATGGGATTTGTGGGACGGGAAGAAGGGATGATGGCGGAAGCGGTCGTTTTGCTGGAATCGGGCACCTAGCGTTGTCGGTGGGGTGTTGGTGAGGAAAAGTCAAAAGTCAAAGCGCAAAAGTCAAAAGTGTAAAAAAGGCTGAGGACTGAGTTGAGAACTCGAAACCCGAAACTCGAAACTTTTTTAACCTTGGACTTTAGACCTTGGACCTTGGACAGGGAGTCTTAGTCCAAGTCCCCACCACCCGCCCCATCCTCCTCCGGCATTTTCCCTGCCTCCAAGTCCTCCACCATCTGGTCGAAGTCTTCACCGGCCATCTCCTCGCCCATTTCCTTGCCCATTTTGCGCATCAGTTTAGCCATGCTCTTGGGGTCGTTTTCATCCAACCCGGAAAAGTTACTCGGATCAGCGAGCGCATCAAGTCGCGCCTCTTCGGATTTCACCATCGCGAACCGTGACATCAGTCGTGACAGTTTCTTGCTGCCACAGCGATCACATTCAGGCTGGACCTCTTCGCTCACCCGTAGGGTCAGTACGGAGACGCGCTTGTTGCATTTGTTGCACTGATATTCATAGATCGGCATTCTGTCCTCCCATCCGTGGGGTATTATACCTTGGCTTCCGCTGAGGGAAAAAGTGCCCGATAGTCTCGGGCGTGGCGAAACACGAGTTGCTCTGACGTCAGCCCGCTTTCCTCCTCCGGCCCTAAATCCCCAATCATACATTTCACCGCCCCGCCACCTTTCCGCAAAAACTCAGAGACATCAATCGTGGTGGGCTCTACGCCACGTTCACGAATTTGATCCTGTAATCGTTCACTCACTCCTCTTGGCATGAAGAGCAGGTATTTTCTATTTTGCACCAACGTAAAAGAGTTGGCTGCGTACAGCGCTGCATCAGCGGCGCTCAGCGGAATCACGTCATCTCTCCAGAGTTCTCGGAGGCGTTGGCTTGCTGGCGGCATGAGCGCTTCACGATATGCGAGCAAGAACCGACGCTCAGGTCCAAACGCGCAAAGGACAGTGTCCCCATGATAATAGGCTTCGTCGCACAGTTCGAGCGGAATGACCTCTGTGCCGGTCACAATCTGTTGTAATTCCGCGAGTGCACCAAGATCCGAGCGAAACCCATAGACCCGCTTGTATGGCGGGAGTCCCAACCGTAGACGGAACCGCTGGGTTTCCACCCGTCCGTAAGTGAAGATATACCGGTCACCGACAGGAAAAAAATCCGCTTCGCCCTCAAATCGTGCGTTCACGCGGGCTGGGCGGAAGCCACAGTTCTCGAGAAACTCTTTATAGACTGATTGTTCTCCCGCCCGGCTCGGTAGTAGATTCGCCAGATAAAATACTTTTTCTTGGCTGCGCAGCGCCGCATCAAGTGGATAGTAAAAACCGGCATTGGCGGGGTACACTAAACCCGTGAGCGTCGGGTCTGGGGGAACGACCAACACACGTATCCCGAAGCGGCACAACAAACGCGCGAAGGCGTGCCATTGGCGAATCGCTTGGTGCCGATCAACGCTTTTCCGTCGGCCCCACACCGTGCGCGTATGCGGATTCGCCCCGGCGCGAATCGAGAAGTAGGTCGGGTCACCCATCAGCACTACGCGCGTCGCCATAGTCATATTCACAAGAAGGGAATCGCGCCGACCTCCATCCCTTCCTTGAGATCAAGCGCCTTCAAGACTTCCGCTGAACAGAACAAGACCGAGGCTTCCGGTTCAGCCATCACTTGGGCCGCCCGGAACCCTTTCGCGCCTTCCCAGCCGATCAAGAGTTCGTGCTGCGCGGTCAGGGTGCCACCAGAACGGTCGGCCACAAGACGATACCGACGAAACCGTTGCACGAGCATGAGGTCCTCGACTTTGGCGCCATAGTACGGCCCCCCATCGAAAGGATCGATGTGCCGCAGAAAATGGAACCCCACTTTCTCCAAGAGATACACGGCCCCTTGGCTGTCAGGCCCAACCTTGCCAAGCTGCTC
>JANMSE010000413.1:0-3994 GCA_031389045.1 Deltaproteobacteria bacterium
CTGGCGAATGGCGGCGAGGGGGCAGCTTTCAGCATGACAAAAACTCCCTTAACTTAATGCCATTGCACCTTTTGGCGGGGGAGTCGTGGTGGTGCGCATCGTGATGGGAGACCGGAACAAAGCCACACACTGCCAATCGAGCGTGATAGGCATGGTTCACCTCCTTATGAAGTCTAAAGTCCAAGGTCCAAAGTCCAAGATCTAAGGTCCAAGGTCCAAGGTCCAAAGTCTAAAGTCCAAAGCTTACATTCCCGAGCCGGTAGCGCTCGCAATCGTTATGAGTTCCTGGACTCCGTTGTGATCCAAGCGGTCCAGACCGTCAACGAGTTGAATGCAGCGTTCACAGTCCGCTTTGCTGAGCCGCATGCCAAGACAATCCCGGACCTTCACCAAGTGTTCATCGCGGGTGAGCGGTGTCCCCCAGAACCCTCTGGGACCACGGCAGCGTACCGTGGCGCGGCGCCCATCC
Source organism: Deltaproteobacteria bacterium (assembly GCA_031389045.1). Taxonomy (GTDB): domain Bacteria; phylum Desulfobacterota; class Binatia; order Bin18; family Bin18; genus JABFSC01. The sequence goes on from JANMSE010000413.1 coordinate 470, forward strand.
GAGAGTTCAACGGCCATGTCCACCCACATCTTTTCCATTTCACCGGGAATCGAGGGGGACTGCACGAGCGTGATGCGAGAGAGCAGGGCGACCATGTCCGCGCGAGTACGGCGCTCTTCCGAGAACGTGGGGACTGTGACCGCGCCATCAAGTAACGCGGCGGCGGTGGTGTACTGAAAACTAAATTTGCCGTCGAGTCCGGTGTGAGGCGATGGCCGGTCCACGTATGGCATGACCGGGGTCGTGATCTGCACCGCGTGAATGATCGTTGGGTCACCGATTTGTCGGTGTAGGTCTAATGCCGCCGTGATCGCGAAATGCGTCGCATACTGACTCGGGAACAGTTTGATCGCGAATCCGGGATCGACCAGGCGATACGGTTCGCCAAATGCCAACAGCGCTGGATAATCAAAGGCCGCGCCAAAAAAAACATCGACGTAGCCATTCGGTGCTTCGAAAATTTCCGTGTTCCCCGTGAATCCCCGTTTCGCCAACAACGCCGCATCGAGTCCCGCTGATCCCGCCCAGCCACAATGCGTGGCTTTGGTCATGGTGCCGACGTTGGCCATGACGCCCCCGGCACGAGAAGCGGCAATGCCAAGTGCATTTTGTAGTTGTAGCTGATCGAGCTTGAGGAGATGCGCCACGGCAACGGTTGACCCCATGACCCCCACCACTCCAGGCGGATGATACTTCAGATGCCCCGGCTCGTATTGCTGTGATGCCAATCGAATCCGCCCTTGCACTTCGCAACCTTTGACGAACGCCGCGATGACGTCTGATCCAGTTGCCTTTTCGGTTTCGGCGAGGGCGAGCACCGCCGGAAGAGTAGGGGAGGTGGCGTGGGTCGGTGGGCTCCACATCGGTTCATAATCGAGCACATGCATGGCAATGCCGTTGACGTAGGCGGCGGACACCGGGGAGGTCTTGAAGCCCTGCCCCAGGACCGTGGACACTTCTTTCGCGCCCAAACTCTTGAGGTGCTCGGCGACAATTCGTGGGCCCTCTTCTCCGGCACCCGCCACGGCGACGGCGATGCCGTCGAGGATGATGCGTTTCGCGACCTCAACGACGGGTGCTGGAAGCATGGGAAATGTGGTCTGGGTGATAATCCGGCAAAGTTCTTCAGTAGCGCGCATTATGTTTCCTTATGGCTGGTTCCGTACAAACCGTGCCGCCTGGGTGCCCGCGATCCGTCCAAAGACGGCGCCGCGCATGAGCCCCGCGCCAGCCGGGTAATTGAGATAAAAGAAACCTCCCGTGATCTCACCGGTGGCGAAGAGGCCGGGAATCGGGCGTTCGAGATAATCGACAACCTCGGCATTGGTGTTAATCCGTAGACCACCAAACGTGAAGGTAATGCCGAGCGAGACGGGATAAGCGAGAAACGGTGGCTCATCCAGGCGGGTCGCCCAATTGGTTTTCTCTGGGCGCAAGCCGCTGGTGCGCTTGCCGTCCAGTATATCGGGGTTGAACACCCCATCCTGCACGGCGGCGTTGTAGTCTTCCAAGGTTTTGCGCATGACGGCTTTGCGAATACCCAGCGCACGATAGCGCTCTTCGATGCGGTCCACTAATTCCGCCAAGGTGTTCGCCGTGACTGGGGTGCCGGTGTTGTAGCGAGTCTCCAGCAGTGGAGTCGTCTTGCGGTCGAAAATCTGAAATGTCACCGCCCCGCGTTCCTGGAGAATCCGCCGGCCCATCTTGGCGTAGGTGTACAAATTGAAATCTTCCCCTTCATCGACAAACCGCTCACCATCGAGGTTGACCATGACCGAGAACGGATAGGACAAGCGATTCGTCTTATCGGTGAGGCGCAACTCGCCGTATGTCGGTGCGTCGGCGTCAATTGGTGTCGCATGACATCCCGCCCATTCGCCATAGCTCTGCGCCCCGGAGTCGAACGCGGCGCGCAACATGTCGCCGGTGTCGAACCGCGTGCCGCGGACCTTGACCAAGCTCCACGCTGGTCCGAGATACGCCGTGCGCATTTCTGGATTGGCTTGGAATCCGCCGCTGCCAAGGATTAACGCGCGACAAGCGAGCACCTGAAGCCCGGTGGGTCCACGCACTTCGACGCCCGTGACGCGACCGTCCGCCGCCATGACGATCCGTTGGGCTTGGGTTTCGTAGAGCGTGGGAATGTCCGCTTCTTCGACGAGACGAAAGAGGGTCGTCGAAAGGATCACACCTTCGCCCTTCACTCGGAGTGCACCACCCAGTGGCAGTTTCACTTTGGAGGCCCCAGGAATCGTCACCGCGCCCACCGCGCGATTGAACTCCCACGGCACGCCAAGATCGGCCATCCACCGTACCGTGTCATACGAGCGATCAATCAAGACCGCGGTCAACTCAGGGTCCGCTCGTCCGCCGGTCACGCGGTCAATGTCCTTGCGATACGTGGCGGGAAGGTATGGATCCGCAACGACCGTCTCCGGGCTATCATGTTGGCGGACAATAGGTTCCAAATCCGCGAGAGTGCTATAGGTGCAGCGGAAGACGCCACCGCTGAACCGCGTATTCCCGCCGCGTAATTTCAGCGGTGCTTTTTCCAGCACTGCGACTCGCGCACCAGCGGCACGCGCGGCGAGCGCCGCCGTCAAAGCCGCGTTGCCCGCGCCAACGACCACGACATCGAACGTTTCGTTTCCTGAGTGTGACATGTCGCCCCTCCTTGCTTTCCGTGGCATTAAGAACAAAAAAGGGGGGTCCGTCAATTCGGAGGGAGGCGTATGCGCATAGGTGAATTCACGGTTGAGCCGTTACTCTTGTTGTTAGTCTTCGTGCCGGTGGCGATTGTCTGTGAGTTCGTGCACGCGGATCCGGTCTGGATTTTTGTCACGGCGGCGTTGGCGATCATTCCCCTGGCGGGTTTGATGGGCAAAGCCACAGAGCATCTGTCCGAGCACATGGGAGCCGGACTCGGCGGCCTACTCAATGCCACGTTTGGCAATGCCGCTGAACTCATCATCGCGGTGATCGCCTTACGGGCCGGGCTCCTCGACGTTGTCAAAGCGTCGATCACCGGGTCGATCATCGGCAACATTCTGTTAGTGCTGGGATTGAGCGCGTTGATGGGTGGCCTGAAATTCGAGCGCCAAGCATTCAACCGCACCGCCGCTGGTCTGGGCGCGACCGCGCTGGTGTTGAGCGCGATTGGCCTCATCGTGCCAGCGCTGTTTCATTTCGTGGTGCGTGGGAATCCCGCCGCGCATGAACGGGAACTCAGCCTCGAAATCGCCATTGTCCTGTTCATCACCTACATCCTCAGTCTGGTGTTCGCCCTCCATACGCATAAGCATCTCTATTCGGGAACTCCGAGTGAAGCGCAAGCGCACGATGTCGATGAAGCACTCGGAGTGACGGGGTGGAGTACCAAGAAATCGGGCTCCGTCCTCTTGGGAGCGACAGCCTTTGTCGCGCTGATGAGCGAGTTCTTGGTTGGCGCCGTCGAACATACGGCGCACATTTTTGGCATGACCGAGGTGTTTGTCGGTGTCATTCTGGTGGCCATCATCGGCAATG
>JANMSE010000425.1:0-12007 GCA_031389045.1 Deltaproteobacteria bacterium
CATCAAAGTCAAATCCGAGCAATTGTTTCATTTGCTCTCCGACCTGATGACACTTGCTGGGATCAGCTCTGGAAAAACCATCCTACGGATTAACGCGGTCCGGGTCTCGCATGTGTGTGAGACCTTGGTCGCTCTCGCTCAGCGCTTGCGGCAGGAAAAAGATATTGTCGTGACCTGGGACATCCCAGCTACCTTGCCCGACATCGAAACTGATGCGTCGCGGCTAGAACAGATTCTCGCGAACTTGCTCACGAATGCCTTCAAGTTCACTATGCAAGGCGAGATTGTCGTCCGCGTCCGGACCGAGAACGCGCAAGAGATCATGGTCTTTGAGGTCGTGGATACGGGGATTGGGATTCCAAGCGACAAGCTCCCCTTCATTTTTAACGAGTTTCATCAAGTCGATGGCTCGGCGAATCGTAAACATGGCGGTATAGGGTTGGGTCTCGCCATTGTCAAGCAACTTGTGGGGCTCTTGCATGGGACGGTCACGGTCATCAGTGAGCCAGAAAAGGGCTCAACGTTCACCGTCACCCTCCCAGTCCGATTCCCGCATCCCACCACCCTCACATAAGCGGCTTGCGCCCTTCGTGCCTGCTTATGCCTTGGCGCTCGGACGCGCGGACACCGCGGCATACCAGCGTTGGCTGTTGGTATTGCCTGCCGGAATGGGCAGGTTCGCGCGATTGGTCGCGGCATCGACTGCGCACAGTGCGGTGATGTCGGCGATGGTAAAGCGATTGCCGCCCACATACTCGGATTCGCCGAGGCGTTGTTCGAGTCGCTCGTAGAACCGTTTCAAGCTCTGCGTCCCGCGCTCCACCAGCGCGGGAATCGCCGCCACGGGTTGCGTCACCCCAGGCAACCCACGCGTACTAAAAACCGGAATTGAATTGCGCACGACCTCACTCACGGCGGTCATGCCATCAAACTCCATGTGGCGTTGCCAGGACTCAATCGTCGCTTTTTCCAAGGGGCTTCTTCCCATCAGATTCGGGTCGGGATTCGCCTCTTCGAGAAAGCGACAAATCGCGATTGTTTCATCAATTCGCGTGCCGTCCGCGAGCTCCAGCACCGGCAAGAGTCCGCGCGGGTTCACACGGAGATAGTCAGGCTTGAGGTTCTCGCCATCGAGAATGCTGACCTCGACTTTCGGGATGTCGAGCCCTTTTTCCGCGATAAAGATACGGACGCGCCGTGGGTTGGGGGCCATTTTACAATCGTACAATTTCATAATGTTCTCCTCCTTGCGAGCTGGTTAACGTCGGTCGTAGAGCGGTTGCTACCGGCCCATTTTCAAGCGATCCGCTTGCGCCCAGCCTTCACGTAGCGGCACGGCAAAATAGGGCGTCAGGTTCATCTGGGTGAACTTCCATTGCCCGTTCTCTTTGACGTAGGCGTCATCATAGCGAGCCGCCACCATATAGCTCTCGCCTTTTGAGACCGTTCTCGCTTCAAGATAGCTGAACCCCGTGCCGGTGTTTCCTTGGACCTGGACGACATGGTTATGAACGAACTGTTTGACGAACTCCAACAAGCGGGGGAGCGCATCAAAAAATTTCTTCAACTCGGCTTTGCCCTTAGCCTTTCCAAGGTAACCGAAGTCTAACGTCCCCTCTGCCGTGAACAGATCAGGAATCTCGGTGAGTTTTCCCTCATTCACACATTCGTGGTAGCGATAGCGCAGGAGGCGCAACGCCTCCCGATCCTGTAATTCAACGATTTGTGCCTCGAGCGCCTGAAGCCGTGCTTCCGTATCCTGAGCCATAACGTTCTCCTTTCCTTTCATAGTGGAGCAGTGTGCAGCCCTCTCTCTACCATTCTCTGGTGACGGAAAGAAAGAGTCCGTCGCTCGTGCTTAGACCCGTGGGCTACCATTTCCTTTTCATTCCCGACCGTCTACAAGAAACAGAAAGGAGGACTACATTATGAGTGGTTACACAATCATTGACGTTGATACGCACGTGACCGAAAGCCCGGACCTGTGGACGAGCCGCGCGCCGGCCAGGATGAAGGATTCAGTGCCACGCATTGAGACCAAGAGTGATGGCAGCTTGGCGTGGATCATCGGCGGCACCCCGATGCTGGCGAGCCCAGGGCTCACCGCGACCGCGGGTGTGGGGAATTTCAAGAACCCACCTAAAAACTACGAAGAGATGCACCCCGGCGCGTATGACGCCCACGCACGGTTGAAGTACATGGACCGGATGGGGATATGGGCCATGGTCATGTATCCCAATGTCGGCGGGTTCGGCGCCCAGGAGTTCTTGAAGCTGAATGACCCGGAACTGATGCTCACCTGCGTGCAGATTTACAATGACTGGCAGACCGAGTGGGCGTCGGCGGACTCCCGCCGCTTGCTGCCGATCACCTCACTGCCATTCTGGGATGTCGCGGCGGCGGTCAAGGAAGTACGACGCTGCGCGGCTAAAGGCCACAAAGGCATCTTGTTCACCGGCGAGCCGCAATCCCTCGGCCAGCCGTTACTCGGCGATCCGCAATGGACGCCGCTGTGGGAGGTCGCGGTCGAATTGGACTTGCCGATCAGTTTTCACATCGGGTCAGGCAATATGGAAATGGGGCTGTTACAAACCAAGATTGCCGCGTACGGCAAGATGGCGGCGTTCACTGAGCTGTCGGTGAACATTTTCCTGCGCAACGGCATCCAGATGAATGATTTGATCATGTCCGGCGTGTTGGCGCGCCACCCGAAGATTAAGTTCATCTCGGTGGAGAGTGGCATTGGCTGGATTCCCTTCACCCTTGAGGCCCTTGATTATCAATTCCGTGGCAACGATGTGGCGGAAGAGCACCCGGAATTCGACTTGCTGCCATCGGAGTATTTCGCGCGCAACATCTATGCCTGCTACTGGTTCGAGCAGATCGCTCCGCGCCGTCTGATCGACAAGGTGGGGGTGGACAACATCCTCTTCGAGACCGATTTTCCCCATCCGACTTCGCTGTATGGCGAAGAAGTGCACGCACGCATCCTGGGCGGACTCTCGGACTGTGAGGAGTCGGTGCGCCGGAAAATTCTGTGGGGGAACGGGCAGAAGCTTTATAAAGTCTCGGCTCCAACCGCGGCGGACGAGGCGAAGCGCGTGGCGGCGTAGTCAACAAAGACCTCTCATCAACTCAACGCAGCACCCGGAGAAGCCGCGGTCGAACATCAGCCTCTCGACCGCGGCTTCTCCGCATCTATCCCCATCGGGTCAATCTCAGGAGTTTCTATGAAAAGCATGTTTTTCTTTCTCCCCACGTTACCAGCGACGATGGAAGAACGACGCACCCTGCGTCCCATCGCCAATGATCCCGAACGCTGGCAGCGTATGATCCAGGAGGTCGTGGAAGTCAGTCAACTGGCGGAAGAGGTCGGCTTTGACGCCGTCTGTTTTCCCGAACATCACCTCCACAGCGAAGGGATCGAAATCGGTAGTCTGCCGGTGCTCACCCAGCACGTGATTCACAATACCAAACGCATCAAGGTTGGCCCGATTGGCTATGTGCTCCCAGGGTGGAACCCGCTCCGCCTCGCCCTCGAAATCGCCTGGCTTGACCAGTTGACCAAAGGTCGGACGTTCGTGGGGTTCGCGCGCGGCTATCAGACGCGCTGGCTCAACCAGATGGCGCAGAAGATTCATGTCGGTGCCACCGCCAGTGACAAAAGCGAAGGCGACCGCGTCAATCGCGAGGCGTTCGAGGAAGTATTCCGCTTCCTTAAACTGGCCTGGGGCGATGAGCCGTTTCGCTTCAAGGGCAAGCACTACGAATATCCGTATCCACAAGAAGGCACCCCGTGGGCCGCGCACGAGTGGACCCGCGAATACGGGTTCCCTGGCGAGGTCGATGACCAAGGGCGTATCCAGATGATCAATGTCGTGCCGAAGCCGTATCAGCGCCCACATCCGCCGCTGTTCCAAGCCTTCTCCATTAGTGAAGAGACCGTGCGCTGGTGCGCGCGCGAAGGCATCACGCCGACGATTCTGATTTCGCAACCACCGCAGGTGCGCAAACTGGTGGAAGCCTACAAGGAAGAGGCGGAGAAAGCGGGACGGACGGTGAAACTGGGTGAGAGCGTGGGCGTGTTGCGTGCCTTCTATTTCGCCGAGAACAAGGAGAAGGCCCGCCTCCTCGCGGACCAGGGCATTTGCGGCGTCGCGTTCCGCAAATTTTTCTATCACTTTGGGTTCTTCGAAGCCTGGCGCGAGCCGGCGGATGAAGTGAAGTATCCGAGCGCGAAAGGCATGTTGCCGGCGGACGAATGCACCATTTCGCGGATGGAACGCGCGGATTTCACCTATTTAGGGAGTCCTGATGACATCAAGCGCAGCATGGATGCGATGGTGGAAAACGTGAATCCCGAATGGCTGGTGTGGCAGGGCGATCAAGGGTTCCTGCCCATTGATGAAGTGAAGCGGCAGGTCGAAACCTACGGCAAACACATCATCCCGCGTTACAAATAAGACCTCGCGCGAGGGGATCAAAGGAAAGGGTCATTTGATCCCCCTCACCCTAGCCCTCTCCCAGCCGGGAGAGGGAACTTTCGGAACCTCCCCACGCATGCCACTGCCCACGTGCCGGGCTCAATTCCCCGGCTGTCATTCCCCCGTACTCTCCTCAATCCTCCCCCACGCATTCACCTTCCGCGGTGTGATACGGATCATGGCATTATGCGGAAACGTCAGTGTCATGTGGTGATACTGGTGATACCGTTCCCGCAATAAGCCAAGCGCCCGCTGATACTCCTCTTCGTCCGCAACCACCGCAGCTTCGCCACGCACCATCACATACGCCAGTTGTGACCAGTCATCCGCATAGTCATCGATGACCAATGCCACGTGCGGATTCTCTAACATATTGCGGATGCGCTTGAGCGGCTTGCCGGTCTGTCGTTTCGGCTTCTCATCGACCACGAAATAGAAGGAGGCTCCATCAAAGGCGTAACAAAAGGGAATGACATGCGGCTGCCCGTCTTCGCCAGCAGTCGCTAAGCGGGCCACGACGTGAGAGTGAATGAAATGCTGCACTGCCGCGGAGATTTTCACGATTATGGCTCCTTCTTCAGGGTCCCTCTGCCGGCTGGGCAATGGCTAGGGTAAGAGGGATTGAGTGCGCTCTTCCTTATCCTCATTTCCCGGCTCATCCTTCCCATAAAACGTCTCCTGCGCTTCCCGATACAACCGATCCGCCTGGCCGGAATAGCGTGGCGAGAAATGAAACACCGCGAGTTTCTCCGCCCGCGCCATGCGCCCCAAGAGCCCCGCTTGGCGAGCAGTCAAGTGATAACGGCGCGTAGCTTGGTCTTCATCTTCATTGAGGAACGGCGACTCACAGAAAAACAGATCGGCCCCCTGCGCGAGCGCGGCGATACGCGCGGCGTTCTCTGGAGTGAAAATGGTGTCCACCACGTAGGCGATTTTTTGCCCGCGCGTTTCCTTGACCAGCGTTTCCCTCAACTCACCAAGCGAGAGCGTATGGCTCACGTCTTGCCCCTGCTCTCGCCAGCGCGCGGTAATGTGTGTCTCGTCTGGTGCGTGCTGCTGCAATGCCCGTTTCAATTCGGATAACCACGGGCCACCCTTGAGATGCATGCGCTCCAGCACCTCCGTGTCTACATTCAGATGGGTCTTCTCTTCGAGGGCGAATCCCAGCGAATGAATGCGATGATCGAGATGCGCGGTGCGCACGCGAAACTTCGGCTCGTCCAGTAACGTGCCAGTAAACGGCTCGCTCGCGAGGGGTTGCGGCTTAAATCCAGTCGCGGCGGGAAAGAGCGTGCGCTGGATGTGGTCTGGCGCGACCTCGGCGACTTCAATGGCGAACTCGTAGTTGTCCACGAGATTCCAGGTGTAGCCACGCAGTTTGCCTTCCACACATTCACGAATGCCTGGTGGACCAAAGAGATAAAGCGTCTTGTCACGCGCGAGCAAGAGGCGCAGGACGTGATCGAACCCGATGAAGTGGTCCATGTGACAGTGCGAGACGAACACATGACTGACGCGAAACAGGTCGGCGGCGGGCAGGGAGTTATTGTAGCCAAGGTCGAAGAGCAGCGCCCGCCCTTCGAGGCGCAGATGAATGTATAAGCCGGGGTCGCCAAAAGGACCGTTGACGAGACGGGCATTGAAAGCTGGATTCATGGCGGTAGCAGACCGGGAGAATCCGTCGGCGTCAAGGCAGTCAGCGGTCGGCCATCAGCCGTCCGCGCTCACGCTTGTCGTTTGAGGATGACAAAGTGCTCGTGCAGCCGTTCCATTTGCTCTTGGATTGAAGCGAGATGGCGGCTCTCCTTGAGCACTTGAAAAAGGTCGAGGTCGGAGGCTTCGCGTCGGCCTTCGGTGGCTTCGCGCACCGCGTCCACGATGTCATGGATAACGCGAGGAATCTCGCGTTGCGGAATGACGAGGTCCCCGCGCCCCAAGGTCCCACCCCAATGCGCCGCGTATGGACGCAGGACATGCAAAATACGCTCGGTCACACTTTTCTCGATTGGCATAGGAACTTCCCCTTTTTCGTCGTCCGGTGTGGATTCTTCGGACCGCCGTATTATCTGCACTGCCCTGGCACTTTGCAAGTCAGGGGAAATCGGGAACAAAGCCCGGACCAGTCTCGGACAGGTCTCACGCGAGTCCCGGAGGCGTCCGAGCGGTACAGGAGAAAGTCGTTACGAGTCCGCCATGGCAACGCACCCTCACACGCGCTCTTCCACCGCGGGCACCAGTGTCGGCAAATAACGTCGCACCTGGACCAACAGCTCTTCATCCGAAATGGAAGTCGTGCGTCCCTGGTTGTACTGCGCATCCACCCACTCCGTGATCTTCCGTACGCTCTCCGCTTTTTTATCCACACGCTGAGCAAGGGGTAGATTGAGGCAGGTATTGATCCACCACGAGACACCCGCCATCCCCGAGGTCTTGTCCACCGCCACCCGCGGCGGGCGCCCGAGAATTTTCGTCGTGTCGAAGATGTTGTAAATCTCCTCGTCTTTCAGCAGACCGTCCGCGTGAATCCCGGCGCGCGTCACATTAAAATCGCGCCCGACAAATGGATAGTTGGGCGGAATCTGATACTTGATCTCATGCTCAAAATACTGGGCGATTTCGCTGATCACGGTCGTATCCATCCCGTTAGTCTCCCCGGTGAGCGAGACATACTCCATGACCAGCCCTTCTAGCGGTGGATTGCCGGTGCGCTCACCGTACCCCAGCAACGTGCCGTTGGCATACATGCAGCCGTGGAGCCAGGCGGTGGACGCATTGACTAACACCTTGTGAAAATCGTTATGGCCGTGCCATTCAAGACATTCCGGTGGCACCCCGCACTCGCGCCGCAAGCCCTGAATCAACTTCGGTACGCTACGAGGCAACGCCGCGCCAGGAAATGGCACCCCAAATCCCATCGTGTCGCACACGCGAATTTTAATCGGAATGCCACTCTCTTCGCGCAGACGCATGAGTTCACTGACGAAAGGCACGACAAAGCCGTAAAAGTCCGCTCGCGTCGCGTCTTCGAGATGGCAGCGAATGTGAATCCCCGCGGCCAGGGCATCCTTGACCACGCTTAGATACTCTTCGTAAGCTTGGCGTCGCGTCCGCTTGAGTTTGAGGAAGATGTGATAGTCCGAACACGAGGTCAAAATCCCGGTTTCCTTGAGCCCCATTTCCTTGACGAGCGTGAAGTCGGATTTCACCGCGCGAATCCAGCCCGTGACCTCGGGGAACCGATACCCGAGAGCGAGGCAGCGGCGGACCGCTTCACGATCGGCCTCGGCATAGAGAAAAAACTCCGCCTGGCGAATGATCCCCTTTGGCCCGCCGAGGCGATGGAGCAACGTATAAAGATCAACAATCTGCCCCACCGTATAGGGTGGGCGTGCCTGTTGCCCATCACGAAAGGTTGTATCGGTGATATAAAACTCCGGGGCCGGGTCGAGTTCTTCCGTCACCCCATCGAACACCACTTTCGGCACCGCGTCATACGGAAAAATCTCGCGTAACAAGTTGGGTTCGGACACATCCTGTAACTCATAGCGGTACGTGGTTCCGCGGTACGTGGTTCCATTGGTCGTCATCAATCGTCGCTTGCTCGCATTCCACATCGTCATGGCAGTCCTCCTTGCTTGGTTCTGCGATCATTGTAAAATTTAATAATGTAGTGTCAACGTTGATTTTATAATCAATATAAAATATATTTCCTTTCGGGTTTCAGGTTTCGGGTTTTGGGTTTCAGGTTTCGGGAAAGGGGACATAGGTTATGGCGGAAAAGCAGTACTTGACGGCTCAGGAAGCAGCCGAGGCTCTCAGCGTCAGCGCGCCAACGCTGTACGCGTATGTCAGTCGTGGGCTGATTCGCTCGGAGCCGATAGAGGGCAGCAAACGTGCGCGTCGCTACTTCCGTGAAGATGTCGAACGACTTGGCGAGCGCAAAGAGCTGCGGCGCAACCCCGCCACGGCGGCGGCCAAGGCCTTGCATTTAGGCATGCCCGTGCTCGATTCGGCGATTACTCTCATTGCCGACGGGCATCTGTATTATCGTGGCTATGATGCGGTGAGCCTGGCGACCACACAGAGCGTTGAGCAAGTCGCGGCACTGCTCTGGCTTGGGCACATTGACGCGAACACCGCGACCCTGTTTGGTACAGCGGAGCAGAAACTCCCTTCACGCTGCTCCGCGATGCAGCGTCGTCTCTCCGAACTGCTCACGGACTTATCCCCTATTGAGCGCTTTCAGTTGATCCTGCCGATGGCCGCGACGGAAGATGTGGCGGCGTACGATCTCCAATCCTCCGCGGTGGCGCACACTGGCGCTCGTATTCTGCGGCTATTGACGCTGATTGCCGTGGGGCGCAACAGCAGCGGGCATGACGTGGTTCGCACTCTGCAAGAAGGATGGGTGCCAGACAATCCGGCGGCGGCCTCGCTGCTCCGAGCGGCACTGATCTTGTGTGCTGACCACGAATTGAACGTGTCCGCGTTCACCGCGCGCTGTGTAGCCTCAGCGAACGCGACACCCTACGCGGTCGTCATCGCCGGCCTCGCCGCGCTCCAAGGCGCGAAACACGGGGGGTATACCGATCAAGTCGAAGCGTTCATGGCCGAAGTGGCGACACCAGAGCGCGCGGTCACGGTCATCACGCAGCGCTTGAAGCGAGGGGAGCGAGTGCCGGGATTTGGTCATCAGCTCTATCCAGACGGAGACCCTCGCGCCACGGCATTATTGGCGTTGACGGCGAAAACGTGTCCAAAGGAGGCGGCGATCACACTGGGGAAGGCAGTCGCCACTCAAATACAGCGGGCCATTGGTCAGCGGCCGACCATTGATTTCGCCTTGGCGATATTGGCAAATGCCTTACATCTGCCTCCCGGATCGGCGCTCGCGCTTTTCGCCCTGGGTCGCACGATTGGGTGGATCGGTCAGGCCATTGAACAATATCAACTCGACCAACTCATTCGTCCGCGTGCTCGGTATATTGGCCTCGCACCACAGTCCGCGGACAGCTAATCGGAAGCATTCAGCCGTCAAGAGAAAGGCATCCAATGTCACTATCCCTTCGTGTTCTTCTCGTCCCACTCCTTTTTGTGATGATTCGTCTGTCACCTGCTGTGCATGCCGATGACCTGGAGACCGTCCGCTCACGAGGCGTCCTGCGTGTTGGCATCAGTGGGGATTACCAGCCTTTTAGCTTATGTTCAGAGCAGTTCACTGATTGTCGCGGCTTTGATGTCGATGTCGCCCAACGAGTGGCGACGGATTTAGGGGCGCGCCTTGAACTGGTGCGCTTTCGGTGGCCGGAGCTACGGGCGGATGTAAGCGCGGGAAAGTTCGATGTCGCGATGAGTGGGGTCACTCTGCGCCCAGAGCGCACCCTGACCGCGACGTTCACGCGTCCGTATACCGTTGCCCAAGCGGTCGTTCTTGTCGCTGACCGGGAGCGGTTTCCTTCACTTGCCGCGGTTGAGCAAACTGGAGTCCGGGTGGCGGTGAATGCGGGAGGACATCTCGAACAAGTGGCGCGCGCCCATTTCCAGACCGCAACCGTGCAACCCACGGCCAAGAACCTCTCGTTACCTGATTTGGTGGTGACCAAACAGGCGGACGCCTTAGTCACCGACTCTCTTGAAGCCCCACACTTTCTTGCCGCCCACCCAACGTTGTCCGCATTGCCTGGCTTTGGTCGCGACCGCAAAGTATATCTGCTCCGTCGTTCCGATACGACCTTGCGTGAATGGCTCGACACGTGGCTTGTGGCGCGTGAGGACGATGGATTTCTCCCGACACTGCGTACCCACTGGTTCGGAGGAGCGACGCACGCGACGCCATCGCCACTGTCGGCGTTGTTCGCGTGTCTTGATCTCCGGCTCGCACTGATGCCCGCCGTCGCCGATTACAAGCGCCGTTTCAATATGCCGGTGACCGATGAGGAACAGGAACACGCCGTCTTGCAACAAGTGGCCGCGCACGCACGAGAGGCGAAGTTGGATGAACAGCAAGTGCAACGGTTGTTCCGGGTGCAGATTGAGCTTGCCAAACAGGTGCAGCGCGCCTTTCTGGGAGAGCAACCGGGACGATTCGTTTTCCCGGCGTGGGCGCAAGGACTCGATCTGACCACGGACATCCGTCCGGCGTTGCTCGAACTCGGTACTCGCATCGTCGCGGAACTTGCTCGTGCGACTCCCGCTCTCAAGGAGCGAGAGTCGCTGCTTCGTCTGACCGAAGAGGAAATCACCGCGAGTGTGCTTTCCACGGCGGAACGCCGCCAGCTCGGAGAGGCATTGTGGCGGGTCGGGCAGATCGCTGGATCACACGAGTAGGCGCGCACCGTTCATCGCGTGCTTATTGCAGCGCGGCCCGCAACTCCGCGATCTTCTCTCGGATTTGCGCGGCATCAGGAACACTGGGAGCGATCAACAGATACTGATCGTACAATTGCGCCGCTTTGGACAGGTCGCCGATCTCCTCGAACGCCTGCGCGAGATTGCGGTACGCGGGACTAGATTTCGCGTCCAAGTGTATAGCCATCTGATAGCCACCAATCGCCTGCTCCATATCGCCAGTGGCGCGAAAAGCGAGGCCGAGCGTGTTACAGGCTTCGACATAGTTAGGTTTGAGACGAAGGGCGGCGAGTAATTCAATCTGCGCGCGCTTGCCATCCCTGTTGGTGAGAAACGTGTGGCCACGCCGGAAATGATCCTCGGCGGTGCCACCAGCGGGCGTGGGAAAGGCCGCTTTCTCAACCGCGGCACTCAAGAGCGCGGCTTCGGGCGCTTCAGGAGACACGGCCAAATATCGCTTGTAGGCATCGAACGCGCCAGCTTTGTCCCCTTTTTGCTCCAGGATATTACCAAGGTTATAGTTCGCGGTGGGGTTGAGCTGACTCGCGGTCCGAAAAGCCGCGAGCGCGCCGTCGAGATCGCGCATGTCATAGAGCGCGAGTCCTAACCCGTGGGCCGCATCAACACGAGCGGGGTCAAGTTGCAGAGCGGCTCGGAACGCTGGGACGGCTGCTGTCGCATTGCCTTTGAAATAATACGCCGTGGCCAGGAGCGCTTGCGCGCCCGCTCGCTTGGCGTCGAGTTTGACCACCGCCGTCAGCTCCGTGATCGCCTCATCCCATTTTCCTGCGCCGATCAGAGTCTCCCCTTGTCGTAGTCGTTCCTCGATTCGCGCGGTGTCCTGTCCATTCGCGTTCCACGGGAGACCGACCGCGAGCACCAGCAGTGACAACACGCGTCCCCACCTCAAGACTTTCCTGTTCATCGTCAGACTGTCCATTGTTTTGCACTCCTTATTCGATGTCATAGCGGGAACGTGAGCGTCGCGACTGCCGAGGTCGGAGGAACAACATCACCGCCGCGCCCGCGATGAAGCCTCCCACATGCGCCCCAGGAGATGCAACAGGCCGCCGTGCAGAAACATGGAACTGAACATCGGCCCGAAGCGTCCCGCGAGGTCCCACGGTTCAGCATGGGACACGTGCAGATAGCGCACGGGACGAACCCATAGTGCA
>JANMSE010000432.1:0-3353 GCA_031389045.1 Deltaproteobacteria bacterium
GCCTTCCTGGTGAAAGGTCTGGTCAGGCGACCCGTAGCGTTTGAGTTTACGGTCTACGGTCTGTTTCATCGAGACCGCATTCTGAATCTGGGCGAGTAAGATTTGGCGATCCGGGGGCTTGGTGAAAAAATCGTAGCCGCCGGCTTTGATGCCGCTGATGCGATGTTCTTTTTCTCCCAGGGCGGTCATGAATATGACTGGGATCAGTTGGGTTCCCTCTTTTTCCTTCAGGAGGCGACACACAGTAAACCCGTCCATGCCTGGCGGCATCATAACATCCAAGAGGATCAGGTCTGGAGCTTCGGCAGCGGCTTTTGTAAGTGCGTCGTGTCCGTTGGCCGCACTCATCGTTTGGTAGCCGAGGTCTTCCAGCTCCTGCTCCAGGATATCGACGTTGAGCGGTTCGTCATCGACGATCAAAATTTTCGCGGAAGGACCCTTTATCATAGTGCTATCCCCCACTGAGTCCCTACTAAAAGAGGCCTGCCGGTGTCAAGGGTTAGCGGAAGCCGCCCAGCACGTGGACACAAGAGCCGTGTGGTCGTTCCCGAAAGGTGGTATAACACCTCCAACGGATGACGGGGCAAGTGGTATCCACTTGCAGCCCGCAAATGTGAAGGGAGTCTGACGATGCCGGAGAAACTCAGGGCGAACCTGGCTGCGCGGATGAAAAAGGCGAATGCGTCTGATCTGTTAGAAATCATTCTAGAGTTGTACCCGCAAGCGGAATCAGAGGCAGCAGCGGCGCCGGGAGCGCAGTCCCGGAGTAGTAAGATAGCCGCGAAAAAAGAAGCCTTCAGCCGCAATGTGGCCTCGGTCGAGGAGGCGGTCCGCAAAGTGGGAGGCGAAATAACCGGGCTCGCATGGATTAACCAGGTGGTACGCGCGCGTGTGCCGGTTCAGGGGGTGCAGGAATTATCCAAACACGAGAAGGTTGCAGCCCTGGATACCCCCCACTCCCTCAAGTCCGACTTCGGCTAAGTCACACGCGCCAGTGAGACCAGCCCGTGTCCCTGCGTGTTCGGATCGACTCCGTCAAAGAGAGCACTTGCAGTGAGCAGTAGCTCTCTCAATCCGTCTGGCGTTAAGTTCGGATCGCGTTCGAGCAGCAGCGCGAGCATGCCGGAAACGTGGGGAGCGGCGAAACTCGTGCCGGCCCCACAGTCCCCAAACCCTCCTCCTACGAGACAGCTGGTAATGCCTACTCCGCCATGAATACCGCCAGGTGCAATGAGGTGGGGGCGGATTTTCGCCTCGGCAGGACCACGACTGCTGTACCCCTGGACGGCGGTTCCCTCTCTCTCAGTGGCGCCGACAACGATGACTCCATCGGCATCCGCTGGTGTCGTCAAGGTCTGGGAGCCGGGGCCTCTGTTCCCGGCGCTTTTGACGATGGCGAGGCCGAGCGCCCACGCTTCGTTACAAGCCGTGGCTTCGCGCGATGTGCCATCGCTTGCAGGACCTGACCCCCAGGAGCAGTTGGCGATGTGCGCCCCGTCTTCGAGCGCTTGCTGAATAGCCAACGCGCCATCGAAATCATCGCCGTGAAGGGCAGGTGAGGTCGCTAACACTTTGTAGTTATAGACTGTTGCCTCCGGGGCCATGCCGGGGAACTCATCGTGGTTGGAGGCAATGATCCCTGCCACCGCCGTGCCGTGCGCGTCGGGATTCCCCCAGAGTTCGGCGGTGAAATTCTGCCTATGCACGACTCTGCCTTTGAGTGCCGGATGAGCGAGTGCCACTTCTGAGTCAATAACCGCCACAATGATGCCCTTACCCGTACGTTTGAACTTCTTGCGGAACTGGGGTGTCCCGACCGTGCTCGCACTGACCTGAATCTCGGCCTGGAGGCGGTGGGGCAGGTCGATGCGCTCAATGGAGGCATCCGCCGCCACCTCGGCTAATGTACTCGGGTGAGCCCACGAGCGGACGGTGCGGTTGAGCCAGCAGACCTGCGTGACAGAAGAAGGAAACTGCGGTGAGGCTGCTGCTTCAGGACCCGCACGGAAGAACCCCCGCGAGCCCCTCTCGATTTCATCAGTGATAGCCCCGGCGATTTTCAAGAAGTTATCGCGTATGGACATGACCTTCACGTACCGCAGGAGGCGTGCAGCCTGCACCGGCAGAAGCTCCGGCTCGGACCGCCCGGCCTCCATGACCTCGGTCATCACGCCCTTTGTGACAGCGGCCATCTCGATTTTTTTCAGCGTGCCGCGGATACTCGCCCACGCCTTTGTCTTGCGTACTTCTTCGACCGCTTTATTGACTTCCGCGGACACCGCGGGTTGGAGCGTGAACTCGAGAACAATGGATTGCGGCTTAAGGCTTTCAGCCGTGGTTTCCAGACCGGCGAAACGCGGTGATGGCTGACCAAGAGCAAGGCAGAACGCTTCACTCGCTTTGTCCGCCAGCTTTTCCCCGAACAGGTTGGCCACTCGGGCGCGGGCGGTTTTGACAATATCCTGCTCCATCTTCTCTCCTCCCTTTGTCACTGCTACTAAGGACAGGGCGACTCACTCCGGACGTCTTGGACAATTCCGCGCATGTCCGCCCCTGCGGATCATTCTTCACTCAAAGCGTAAAAAAGAAGTGAACAAATTGTTCATTCCGACTGAACAATTGCAAAAGAGCTGAAAAAATCAGAACTGCCAGGGGCTGGGGATGCGGACATCGGGGCTATAGGAACAATGGATGCCCGTGGTGATGGTGGTGGCAAGATAATCTCCCAGAGTCGGATGATAGTCAGCCAATCTCTCCAAAGTAGCTTTAATCGACCGTTGGACGTTTATGCGTGCCCGTTCCGTCGAAGATGCGGCGCGTCGGTTTTTTCCTCCTAACCGCAGGGCCCGCAGGAGTTCGTGGGTCAAAAATTCCATCTCTTCTTGCGCCTTGGCGATACGTCCTACGTCGTTGCCCGCCTGCGCATCCTCTAAGTCTTCCCCTAATTCCTTGAGGCGCATTCTATAGGCGGCTTTCGCTTGGGGATCGAGGAACTCTCCCGCGTCACCTAATCCAACCCGGATATGGAGATCTCCTTGGGCTGCGACGGTTCTCTGCTCAATGATACCTTCAGGCGGGCCTTCGAGAGCGGCGACTACTTCAAGGACGTGGATTTGCCGGTGGGGATACCGGAGCAGATAGGCCAGATAGTGCAAACCCGTGCTGTCTTTCACACGGACGACCTTCCCCTGGTAGGTGAGGGTCCAGTACTCGCCTTCCTGGTGAAAGGTCTGGTCAGGCGACCCGTAGCGTTTGAGTTTACGGTCTACGGTCTGTTTCATCGAGACCGCATTCTGAATCTGGGCGAGTAAGATTTGGCGATCCGGGGGCTTGGTGAAAAAATCGTAGCCGCC
>JANMSE010000438.1:0-1720 GCA_031389045.1 Deltaproteobacteria bacterium
CCACTGGGCGTCGTGACCGCAATCGGACCAGTCGTCGCGCCAGAGGGAACTATCACCATCAGTTGGGTCGCCGTCGCCGCAGAGACCGTCGCTGGGGTCCCGTTGAAGGTCACGGTGTTCTGACTCGCCGTGGGGTTGAAGCCTATTCCCGATACGGTCACCGTAGTGCCGACCGGCCCGCTCTTGGGGGTGAAGTTCAGAATCCCGAGAGCACTCGCGGGCTGACGCGTGATGCCCAGCAGATTGCCCACCGCATCATACTGATAGAGCGCCGCCTCGTTGGTCGTGCTATCGACCACCGCACTCAGACGACCGAGATCATCGTAGACGTACTGGACGTCACCGGCGTGGGCTGTACTGAGGAAGACGGAAGACGGAAAGGATAAGCCGCTGGTCAGCAGGAGTGTCAAGAGGAGCACGAGGCAGGGACGAACGCGGGCCCAGAGAGGCGGGAGGGTGCCGCGGTGTTTGTGGGAGTGCCGGGTATGGTTGGGGGTCAGTGCCTGCTCAGTTGAGTGCAAAAGGTTCATTATCACTCCGCTTTTCTTCCAAAGACGCGTGCGCATAACTCTGCCCTAAGCACCAGCAAAAAGCCGGGTACTGGCCCATTGCGCGAACAAATTTTTCGTCTTGCTGAGGCCATCGGCACGAAGGTAGGAAACTTAACCCGCACATGACCTCTTCGCCTCCTTGCGAGAACGAGGGTCAAGAGAAAATGGCGGCGGCGAGGTGGACGAAAGGCACAAGTATGAGGACTCAGAGTTTGTGAAAAAATCAAGTCACTACACTATTAGCCGTAGGATTTTATAAATTCACATACAATATATTGTGAAGGACTCTGATTTTTTCACAGACTCTCAGCTTTTCCACCTCATGCAAACGGAATTATCAACGATCTCTTCCATCTCCGAGGGTCATACCACGATGGTGGAGGGAAGTTCAAATGACGGCGATTGGATCAGTGGTGGGGTCTCATTCCTCGCCGACTCGCGGGATCGAAAGATTACGGCAAATCTTCTTGGTCAGATTATTCGGAATCTCCTGATGCCGAGGCACGGCTTCAACCGCTCCAGTGGCCGGATTACTCCATAAGGAGTGTTCGCTCCCTTCCCGTTTGAGATAGCAGCCATGCCGCCGTAAGTGTCGGAGGAAGGTACTGCGCTTCACTCAACCACCACCGTGTCCTGAATCGCCTCAGGGGGAAGACCGCGCAGGGCATCCGCGCGCCGATCTTCAAGAATCAGGGCAATCGCCAGGCCCAAACTTCCCCGCGCCTCTTCAGTGGTCCTGCCCTGTCCATTTGCTCCGGGAATCTCCGGGCAATACGCCACATACCAATCTTCATCGCGTTCGATG
The DNA here is from genome assembly GCA_031389045.1 of Deltaproteobacteria bacterium. Taxonomy (GTDB): domain Bacteria; phylum Desulfobacterota; class Binatia; order Bin18; family Bin18; genus JABFSC01. Next base: position 1,357 of record JANMSE010000438.1, read on the forward strand.
ATCGCCGTGAATTCGTTATGCATGAGGAACCTCCTGACTCTGGAGAATACCGTCTTGACCGTGTGATACCTCACCAGACTGGTAGAGACGCCCCAGCGGAGCGTCTCTACGGGCCAATGGACCCCCTGTCTCTGCTACACAAACCGCCCACCCACCGCCAACCCCGCTTGTTGCGCGAACTCAGCCGCCGACACTTTGCCACCCTCACTCCGCGCTTTCTTGGCGATGATCGTGCCTCCTGGAGCAGCAATGCTCAGCGTTTCACCGTCAATGGCCACGACCTGTCCCGCTTGAGCCGATGCCAACCCTTTCTCCAACCGACATTCGTACAAGCGCACCATCTTCCCTTGCCATGTCGTATGCG
>JANMSE010000441.1:0-2820 GCA_031389045.1 Deltaproteobacteria bacterium
AGGAGCCGCTCGCAGAGAGGCCATTGTGAGAATTCAACGTCAGGAAAAACATGGTTGAGTGCCCGCACCATTCGTTCCGCCCACTGACGTTGCGTTGCTTCGGTCATCCCGTCTTTGATCACTTCTTGGACAAGACGGTGAATGTCGTAGGTCCGTGCCGCAAGATTCCGACGGATCAACGAGTAGCGGGTGAGCGGTTCGAGTATCTCATCAAGGATAAGGGGATCGCCTTCTGCGTGAGCAAGCACGGTGGACAGTGCTGGCCCGAGTTCCGAGGCCCCGCGAGTTGGCAGCTTCCAGCAGGGGTGGCAGCTCATGCTCCGCAATAAAGTCAGAGCCGAGAAAATCAGGACTCACCAGCAAAACCGCGACTTTGGCCGATGCCAGTGCTTTGTTGATCTCATCTCGCCATTGGGCACCTGCTTTGATCTTTGTGTCATCCCAAGGGCTAATCGCATTTTTCCGCACGAGGGGTTTGAGCATGTTCTGAAGCCGGTCAAGCCAACGCTGGCTTGGATCGGAGCTTTTATTGTCTGCGTGGGCATAGCTGATGAAGATTTGGTCTCGCATGGCTCCTATTCTGTACCTTTGCTGAATCAGCGGTCAACCCAATTTACAACTCGGAGACCAGGGACCGCCTGAAAATGGCGGACGTTACGGGTTACTGTACTGCGCGCAGGTACGAATCGCGCTATTCCGCGCGGGCATCAATGCCCACGCTACGTAACGGCGCCGGATTAATCCGGCTTCCGAGCCCCATTTATGAGGCGTTGTGCTGTAGCCCGGCGATTGATCGCCGGGGTTTCACTGATCGGGTCGAGGTAACGGGATTGCGCCCGTTACCCCTCCCCCACCACCGGACATGCGGTCTTCCGCATCCGGCGGTTGAACCCAGTGGCTCAGGTCGCCACAAGATCAGAGGGCACATAGAGACCCCAGCGCTTGAGTCGGGCGTTGTTCAGGAGGGTTTGCAGCATCGGACTGCGGGCCTTGCGCCCTGTGCCTACGGACCCGCTTGCTTGGTGCAGATGGTACGGCTGGGCTTTCAGTCGTCGGAGCGCGTTCAGCCGTCCCTTGCGGTTGTGCCAGCGTTGCCAGAAGTATTTCCGCATGTGGCGACGCATCCAGCCTTCCCGCCGGTCTATGTCCCGTCGCTGGTCGCACACGCGGAAGTAGTTCCACCAGCCCCGGATGTACCGTTGCCAGTGGTGGATACGTTCTTCCAGCGTGATACTCCCGCGGGCGTTCCCTATCTCGCGCACTTTCTCCTTGAGGCGCTCCATGCTCCGCGGAGCCGGAGCACTTTGTCCGTCCTCGGTGATCCGCAATCCCAGAAATTGGCCGTGCCAAGGGCGGCCCACGCCACTTTTACTGGTGTTCACTCGCAGGCGCCGATGCGTGGCAATCCAGGCCGTCAGGCTGGCCAGAATGCGCTCCCCACTTCGCTGACTCCCCACAAAGATCACGACATCGTCCGCATACCGGCAGAAGCTCACCCCGCGCTGGGCCAGTTCTTGGTCCAGCGCGTCCAGGTAGAGGTTCGCCAGCCGCGGACTCAGCGGCGATCCTTGCGGAGTCCCTTGGCTCCGCTTTTCGTCTCGTCCTGCGCTCCGCATTGGCGCGCGCAAATACGCGCCGATTACGCGCAGGACCTGCGGGTCGCGCACTGTGCGACCCAGTCGGGCCATCAATCGGTCATGGTTGACTTCATCGAAGAAGGCGCTGATGTCCAAGTCGATTACCCAGGTCTTCCCTCCTGCCACGTAGGCCCGTGCCGCGTGGATCGCGTCATGGGCACTGCGTCCGGGTCGGTAGCCATAACTGTGGGGGCTGAAGTCCGCGTCCAGCAGTGGCCCCAGCACTTGCAAGAGCGCTTGCTGGATGACGCGATCCTGTACATTCGGAATGCCTAACTGCCGCTCCCCTCCCTGCGCTTTCGGGATGCTCACGGCGCGCACCGCTCCGGGCTGGTAGTGGCCCTCCCGGAGCTTCGCCGCAATCCCCGGCCAGTGACGGGCCGCGTGGGCGGCGTATGCCTCCACGCTCATCCCGTCGACCCCCGCCGCTCCGCCATTGCGTTTCACCTGCTCCTAGGCCCGTCTCACGTTCTCCGGGTCTCCTACTTTTGCCCTCAGCTCTTCATTCCTCACCTTCTGACTTCCTCCTTTGCCCGCCCCCGGACTCGGTCTCCGCAGTCGCGCTTCCTGCCAGACTCCACTGGCTCTCCGCTTGACCACCGCCCGAATGGTTGCCGCAGTTGCCACGTTCGCCGCGTTTCAGATACCTGCGCGCCCGCGCGCGGAAATGGTTAGAATGGCTGGTTTCGTGGTCCTTCGGCCCTTTGCTCCACGGAGTTTCCCCCGCTTCTTCGCTCCTACGGCCTCTGCTGACTCCTCTGTCGCTCTCGCGCCAGAGGGCTCCCCAGGTAAGGTGCCAAAACTTTCGGCCCGCAGCGCCGGACTCTACCTCGTGCGACTTTCGGTGACGGTTGGATTTCGCGTTCCCTAGCACGCTCATCGCCCGCACGCGGCCTCGCTGTCCGTTCGTGTTCCTACGCTCGTGCCTTTGCTCCACGCTTCTTTCAGGCTGGCCTCACGGCGTCCCCCTTGCGCTTCGCTACGGTTGTCGTCACTCTTTCCGGTGACCTCCTTTCAGGTCACAAGTTTTGGCCCATGCTGGGCACACTAGGCACTATGCTCGGTGGCATAGAACAAGGAGTTCTTGCGCTGGCGAATGCACAGTTTGAGCGCCCTCTCCGCCACGTTGGTGTCGAGCGGTGCGCCGGGGACCGTCAAAAACCGCGTCAGCGTCTCCCAGTGG
>JANMSE010000510.1:0-1602 GCA_031389045.1 Deltaproteobacteria bacterium
GAAAGGAGGGCCTCCATCTGCCCTGGCTTGTGTAAAGCGTAGGCCCCCCCCGCCCACTCATCCTCGTCCCAAATCTTCATAATAACGCCCTCAGCGTGGTCACGGAGTCCGGGGTGCACCTTGTTTATCTGGTCAAGGACGGCTTGGGTGCGTTGCTCCGCTCCCAGGGCTGCGACACGCCGGGCGGTTCCATTGTGCATGTAGGAGATCAGCAGACCGCGCCGACCGGGCTGATCCCAGGTCCCATGCCATATCTCAGTCGGGTCATCGGTGAGGCCAAAGCCGTTCGCGCCACTCGCCTCCCAGTACCGCTCTTTAACTTGTACAAAGGCGCGTGTCACCGAGTCGTAGTGCAGTTCCTGAATGGCCCGTTGCTTCTGCGGCGAGAACGGTGGCACCACCTCCAGGCGGCGGAGCACCGGGAAGGGGAGCGCACAAACGAGGTACGCAGCCGCCGCAGTGTGTTCGGTTCCATGCTGGCGATACACCACGCGCACGCTCTCTGCATCCCGAGCGATGCGGACGACCGGGGCACCGTAGTGGATGTGTTCGGCTATGCGTTTCGCAAACGCAAGGGGAAGCAGATCATTCCCTCCCCTGATCTTGTACTTGATTTTCTCAGTCTGCTCGTTTGCCAGCGCCTGCAGCAGCCAGAGAGCGGAAAGCGATTGCAGAAGCTCTTGATCCGCCACCCCCAGGAGTACTGCGGCAATCGCGTCATCTGAGAGACCCCGCTGCCGCAACAGGTCTAGCGCCGACATCTGGTCATAGCGAAGCAGGGACGCTGGCGGCCAACCGGGCGCCGAAGGATCCCCTACCTCGTGGATCACAGGGCCGAGTTGCTGCGCTACTATCGCGAACAAGCCACTGGCCCCTTCCTCACTCTTAAGATTGAGGGACAACTCGGATAGGTCCATGCTCTTTCCTGGCTTCTGCCTGATCCGTTGGCCCCGTAGGAGGTTTATGAATTCACCTTTCGCCGGATAAAACGGAGCCAGCTGTAGACCAAACTCCTTGACGTATTGTAGCGTCAGGTAGTGATTGTCCGGGATGCGGCCAGCACCTGCCTCCGCGTAGAGTCCCTCTGAAAAGGGCGCTCGCAAGGTCTGGACGCGCCCACCTGCTCGCATCTGTGCTTCCAACACCGTCACGTCATGGCCCGCTCGTACCAGTTCGAACGCTGCCGAGAGTCCCGCCAGTCCAGCTCCGACCACAAGGACCTTCTTCCGTGAGCCTTTCCGAGGCAATGGATGGTTGCGCAGGGCAAGGAGCGGAACCGGTCGGAGCGCAAGCGCCCCTGCCGAGAGAGCACTCAACCTGATAAATTCTCGTCGGCTAAACGTTCGTTTCATCAAGCTCAGTTTCAGGTGTTCAAGAATAACGATGCTGTCGCCAGGCATCTAACGCCCAGCGCTCACCGCGAGCCGCCCCACCGTGCCCCTTCGGCTTATGCAGAGCCGCCACCGGGCGGCGATGCGGTGCAGCGGTGGGTTAGGCGCGTCGTCTCTACGGTCCTGTCCCTTCCTCGGTCTGCTCTTTCTGTTTCTTCCCGTTGTAACCGCTCAGGACCAGTCCATACCGGTTCGGTTCGGTTTTTTGCCC
>JANMSE010000362.1:0-2277 GCA_031389045.1 Deltaproteobacteria bacterium
GGGCAGGGGCGTATCGCGATACGCCCCTGTTTTTTTGTGGCGTGCCTTGTTTTGCTGTTTTGACCACCATCGTGCTGAAAGAGTCAGTGAACTCCGCGCATTATGATGTCGTGCCGACCTTTTACTTCATATACTACCGGACACCGGGAACTTTTCGCTGGGTGATCTGGTGGAGTATGTACCGTTCTACGCACTATGCGTGCGGGAATGGCTGGCATTTGGGAGTCACAATGGATTTGCACCGTCTACGGAATCAGTTCTTTGCCTTGCTGTTCAGGCGCTTTCCCAGCCTGACGACAAAGTGGCTGAAGAAACAGCGATTGGATGATTACGGTCCCCCGCCGTGGGCACCGTTGAGTAAGCCCTTGGCCGACTGTACCGTGGCTTTGGTGACGACCGCCGGGGTGCATCTGCAAGAGGACCCGCCATTCAACATGGCGAACCAGGATGGTGATCCGAGCTATCGGGTCATTCCGCGTGGAACACCACAACAGCGGCTCATCATCACGCACGATTATTATGACCACCGCGATGCGGACAAGGATGTGAACATCGTGCTTCCGCTTGAGCGGCTCGAAGAGTGCGCGCGGGAGCGGGAGATCGGGAACGTGGCCCCGCGACATTATAGTTTCATGGGGCATATTGATGGTCCGCATATTCCTGTGTTGTTGGCGGTGACCGCTCCACAGGTGGCCCGACAGTTGAAACAGGCGCGGGTGGATGCCGTTGTTCTTACCCCCGCGTGAGGACTGTGTAATCGGTCCGTGGGACTGATTGCCAGAGAAATTGAACGATATGGGATCCCCACCGTGTCAATCAGCATCCAACGTGAGTTGACCGAAAAGACCCGACCTCCACGAGCCGTGTTCCTCCGCTGGCCGTTTGGCCACCCGCTCGGCGAGCCGTTCAATATCGCTCAACAACGCTGGGTCTTGCGTGATGCGCTTCGGGCGTTGACGGAGATGCGGACGCCGGGGATGATTCAAGACCTGCCGTATTTATGGCGACGACCAGGACCGTGGAGGAAGAATGAAGAATGAAGAATTGGGAATGCTTTTGCTCTCCGCGCCTCTGCGTCTCCGCGTGAGCAAATTGGGATAAGGAGCAAATGACGAGATGAAGAGATGGGCAAAGATGGTGATCGCAAGTGTCGTGTTTGAACGCCGCTATACCTGGAGGGCGGCGTGACGACACCCCTGCTTGAGTGGAACCTCGGCTTCGCGTTCGCCGAAGTGGTCGAAGGGTTGGAGAAGATGTGTGTCACGCGCGGCTATATCTATGCGCGCGCGGATCGGGATGGCGAAACGGACTTCTCCGTCACGCTCCCATCTGGAATTTTAGCACTGGTAGTGAAGCCGCTCCCTTCGCATCGTAGTCCCTTCAGTCCGCTGATTATCGTGCACCGCACCATGCTGACGATCACGTCGCTCACCACTATTGCTCCCCAGGATTGGGACCCTTTTCAGCGGCACGTGACACTCGCATTCCTGCGCGCGGGGGGATGAGAAGGAACAGTTGAACGTATGCGCGTGTCGGTGGTGATTCCAGTCTTGAACGAGGCCGCGAGTATTGAGCGGACGTTATTGCAACTTCGCCAGGCAGGGGTGTGGCAGAGCATTGTCGTCGATGGGGGAAGCGACGATGACACGGTGTCGCTCGCTCGCGTGCACGCGGATGTGGTGCTGTCCTCCCCACGTGGTCGTGCACGGCAAATGAACACTGGAGGCCAAGTGGCGGAAGGCGAGGTGCTCCTGTTTCTCCATGCTGATACCGATCTGCCGCGTGGGTTTCTTCAATCACTGACCGACGCGCTGAATGATCCGGGAGTTGTTGGCGGACGTTTCGATGCGCGGCTGGACGCGGAAGGATGGGCGTTCCGCATGGTGGAGACGCTGATGAACGCTCGTTCTCGATTGACAAAAATTTCAACCGGCGATCAAGCGATCTTTGTGCGCCGCGCGGTGTTCCAAAAGATGGGTGGCTATCCTGAGCTGGAGTTGATGGAAGATATTGAGTTCAGCCGGAGGCTCAAACGGGAAGGGCGCATCGCCTGTTTACGGGCCCGCGTGACGACCTCGGCTCGTCGGTGGCAACGGGACGGCATCGCGCGCACGATTGTGAAGATGTGGGTGTTACGGTTGTGTCATTTCTTTGGAGGTTCCACCTCACGGTTGCGAACGCATTATGGCGATACGCGTTAGATCCAGCCGCAGGCTTGAGGCTATAGGGGGAATTTATAGCGGTTTTCAGTTGTATGCGATCAGTCCTGGGAGTGCC
>JANMSE010000551.1:0-4046 GCA_031389045.1 Deltaproteobacteria bacterium
TTATGCTCCGCATAATACCGAGTGACAAGCGTCTCAATTGCGGATTGGGGATTGGGGATTACGGATTCCAAAAGGAAATACCCTCCAAGTCCGCAATCCCCAATCCGCAATTTTTTCACGCCGTATGTTCCAACGCCCACGCCAATAAGTCCGTCGTACCATCTTCACCCCAGACGCCAGCATCAACGACTAACTGGTAGTGGGTCAGATCGTTCCACTCGGTGTGGTAGAAGGTGTGGACGTAGTCCGTGCGCAATTTATCCATCCCGGCGATGCGGCGTTCCGCGTCATGGTGGGAGAGCTTTTCGGCTTCCATCACCTTCGCAATGCGCGATTCTAGCGGGGCCCATAGGAACACATGAAGGGCTCGTGGATGATTGGCTAACACGAGATTGCCGCCACGACCGACGATAATCGCGTTACCGGCGGTGGCGACCTCTTCCATGATCGTGCGAGTCATGCGCGCCAGTTGCGCGTCGGTCAACCACAATGGCGGGGGAATCTCGTACGTGGACTCAAACCCACCCATGCCAAAGAGTCCGACCATCCGTTCAATGAACGAGTCCACCCGTTCATCTTTCGCGTCGATGTACTCTTCCGAAACCTTATACTGGGTGGCGATTTTGCGAACGATCTCTTTTTCCCAGACCGACCAGCCTAAACGCCGACCGAGTTCACGGGCAATCAGACTGCCACCACTGCCGTATTGGTGAGAAATGGTGAGTACCGACTTGGTTGATCCCATGTCCGCCTCCTTAATATGTGGACGAGCCGTGGGGGTAGGCGCGGGTCGCACCCCTTCAGCCGTTACGGTGTAGGTATACACCCTATTGTTGCGAGAGGAAGATCATCACACGGCCAACCGACGGTTTGTCCATGATACCTTGGCCGGACGCGCCGAACGCGAAGTCGGGAATCTTGTCGCCGTTGATATCTCCAGGAGACGCGATGGTGTACCCAAAGCTCGACCCTTGATGCGGATAGGGATTGTCGAACGTCGTCAGATGCCGTCCATCGCGCCCGTTAAAGAGGAAAACCTCGCCTTGAATGTGAAATTGGTCAACCGATTGGTAGGGGGCACCAACTAGCAGTTCGGGGACGCCATCTTGGTTCACATCGGGCCCCGCGGCGACGGTGTAGCCAAAAACGGAATAGGGGCGGGGGAGTGGATTCTTCAAGGTGAACAATGATTTGCCAGTCGCTCCGCTGAGGACATAGGCGGACCCCTGGGAGATCACATTGTTCACATCTTGATAGGGAGCCCCAATGAGAAAGTCCGGCACCCCATCCTTGTCCTGATCTCCAACCCCGACCACGTGCCAACCAAACACGCCTCCAGCCATTGGTTGCGGGTGCTCCAGGGTCAGCAGGAGGGCATCGTCTTTCCCACTGAACACAAAGGCGCGCCCCTGCACCGTGTTCTCGCCGACCGTCGTGTAGGGGGCACCAATAATCAGGTCGGGAATACCATCCTTGTTCATATCCCCAGAAGGGTGCAGCGACCAGCCAAAAGAGAGGCTGCCCGACGGAGGAGCAATGGTGCGCAGGATTTTGCCGTCGCTCCCATTGAACAGATAGACGTAGCCGATGTTCTTTTGCGCAAAAGCCCCAATCGCCATATCAGGAACCCCATCGCTGGTGATGTCGCCGACTGAGACCGACGCCCACCCAAATCCGGCGCCGTTGTCGAGATTCGGCGCTTGGAGGGAGTACACCAGCTTGCCATCCTTGCCACTGAAGACAAAGGCTTTGCCTCGTTCTTCTTGGCCAAGCGCGCCGATCAACAAATCGGGGGTTCCGTCTTTATTGACATCCCCCGCGGCGGCAACCGAAAACCCGAATGCGGCTTCCACTTGTGGTGCCGGATTGTCAATCGTGAAGAGGAGCTTGCCGGTGGCGCCACTAAACACAAAGGCGCGTCCTTGCCGGTCATTATTGTTCCAGCGGTGGTTGTACGCCCCCACGAGGAAATCAGGGGCCCCATCACTATCAATATCTCCCACAATCGCGAGCGAAGAGGCGAATCCTGAGAACGGGAGTCGGATTGGGTTGTCAAGAAACATGGTGCGAGCATCGGCTCTGGACGAACAAAGCATGGCAGCGCACAACGCGCACAGCGTACTCACAGCAAAACGAGAGCGTAACAACATGATAGGGGTTCCTTTGGAAAGAAAACGGTCTGGTGAGAAGAACAATGGTGTGTCAGTTGCGAAAGAAAGAAGGGGTGATCTCTTGTTATTAACAGGGAAGCACCGTAGCCGAGCCATAATTCGCTGTCAAAGGTAGACAACTATGGCGCGGTCACCTGAAACTTTGCAGCCAGTATAATTGATTACGAATTTCGTCGGCGGTGACGTGATTCAGCAGATTGAGCAGGCGGCGGATGGTTTCGCCGACCGGAAGCTGGTCGGACACGATGAGACCCGCATGCGCCTTGTTTTCTTGCAGCCAAACGTGGTGAAGGTGAAGATAGTCCGTCGTATTGAAAGTCAAAAGTGCGCGACCGTGTTCCGCCGCGAACCGTAACTGCGTGTCGTCGTCCACGCCGAGGCGGTGGATTTCATGCGCACTGAGCACGTCGAAGTGGCGCAGACGTAGGGCCGCTGCGACTCGCTTATGGACATCTTCGTCGAGATAAAGCTGGATAAAGAGCGAGCCGTCGTCACTCACCGTCCTTCTCCACTACCAGCCGTCCGTCGGCACGTGCGTGTAGTCCGTACCGCGCAATGAGGTTTTCCATACGGCTGTCCGCGATGTCTTGTTCGATGCCGGCCTGATGATCGTGATAGTAACTCAACGCGGCGAACACTTGCGCTGGAGTTAAGTGGGGCAGGCCTTCAATGATCTCCTCAACGCTCATGCCCATTTTGTAGTAGCCGACGATACTTTTCACGGACGTACGGGTGCCAGCTAGAACGGGCTGCCCGCCACACACCTCGGGATTCCGCGCAATATAAGGAGAAGCGGTCGCTGTTGCTGTACGAATTGCTTGCTCCTCAGCGGGCGTAGGGACAGCAGTCACATCCATAATTTCCTCCTGACAAAGAAACAACGTGATTCTCGTATATTCCTAGCATTGATGTCGAACAATGCTAGGCGCGAGATTTTGCGCCTCCTCATAACGCGACAAGCAAAAGGCAAAAGGTAAAAGGTAAAAGGTAAAAGGTAAAAATAGGAAAACAAGGACAGGTGTTAGGTGCAAGGACATTGCGTGGGGCTGTCGTGCCTCCATCCGCGGCAGTGCTAATATGTCGAGCTGTGGAAACTGAAACCGTCGCACTTGCCTTCGAAGAAAAGCTGGGACTCTTGCCCACCACGCCTGGTGTCTACCTGTTCAAGGACGCCAAAGGCACCATCATCTATGTGGGCAAAGCGAAGAATCTGCGCGCCCGCGTGCGGCAATACGCCCGTGGCGGTGATGGACGAGCGCAGATTCGCTTCCTGCTGGTCCAGCTCGCCGATGTCGAAGTGCTGATGACCAGCAGTGAGAAAGAGGCGCTGCTGCTCGAAAACACGCTCATTAAACAGCACTGGCCCCGGTACAATATCCGCCTCAAGGACGATAAATCCTACTGGCATGTCAAAGTCACCACCCACGAACCCTGGCCACGGATTTTCTTGACGCGGCAGATTCGCAAGGATGGCAGTAAGTACCTTGGCCCGTTTCATTCCAGCAGCGCGGTCCAAGAGACCGTCGAACTCATTCGCAAGGCGTTTCCGCTGCGCACCTGTTCCGATACCGTGTTTCGTAATCGCACCCGCCCCTGCCTCGAATATCAAATGCACCGCTGCCTGGGTCCCTGTACCTTGCCAGTCGATCCCGAAGAATATCGCCATCATCTGAAGAACGCCCTGCTCCTGCTGGAAGGGAAAAACACCGAGGTCGTGACGCAGATCACCACGCGCATGCACACGGCGGCGGAGGCCCTACGCTTTGAAGAGGCGGCTAAGCTGCGCGATCAATTGCGCGCGATCACTCAGACCGGCGAGAAACAACAAGTCGCTACGCCTCTGGGATACGATCAAGACATTTTCGGACTGTATCG